>CAVVHY010000024.1:0-20058 GCA_963748135.1 uncultured Gammaproteobacteria bacterium
CAAGGAATGCGCTTTTCTACGACATTAAAACCTTATTATTTCCCCACCGCTGTTATAAATCATTGTAGGGCGGTATCGCTTTGCGATGCCGCCGTTTCGTATTGGCGGCATCGCTGCGCGATACCGCCCTACAATGATTTATAACAGCCCACGCGTAATGACAGCGTTTGTGCAATGTAGTTGGGGGAGAGGGGAGGGTGAGGGGGTTTCAAAATTAATTCTAGTCTCTAGTCTAGGGTTTGTCTAAATCGCTTCAAGCCAATGATCACAACGACCAGCGTAAATACAAGGATCGGCCAAATCTGTCCCCAAATATCAGCAAAGTCATTGCCCTTCAAAAAGATACCCCGCAATATCACCACGAAATGCGTTAATGGCAGCAGATTGCCAATATACTGTGCCCATTGCGGCATGCCTCGAAATGGGAATAAAAATCCTGATAATAACATGGAGGGTAGAAAGAAAAACATCGCCCCTTGAACCGCTTGTAATTGATTTTTTGCGAGTGTGGAAAAGGTTAATCCCATCGCTAAATTTGCAGCAATAAAAGGTAGACAGGCAAACAGTAGCAATAAAAAGCTACCTGCCAGCGGCACATTGAAAAGATAATAAGCCGTGGCAATAATTAATCCAGCCTGCGCATAACCAATCAAAATATAAGGTGCAATCTTACCGATGATCACTTCTAACGGCCGCACGGGCGTTGCAAGTAAATTTTCCATTGTGCCACGCTCTCGTTCCCGAGTCATGGCAAGCGCCGTAATAAAGACCATGGTCAAGGTCAACACCACGCCTAATAATGCCGGGACAATGTTATATTGGGTAATTGCCAATGGGTTATAACGTTCATGAACGATAACATCAACTGGACCATTTTTTCCTTGTAGCGAACGAAGCGGCCCGGTTAAATCCTGATTTAATACAGTAGGCCCAATTTGTTTTACCGCACCGATGGCTGCCGTTACCGACACTGGATCGGTTGCATCGGCATCAATTAATACTTGCGGTCGCTCGCCTTTTAACAACTTACGCGTGAAATTTTGTGGCACTGTCACCACAAATAATACCTTGCCGGTCGCGAGTAAATGTTCGGCTTCTGATTCGCTCTTAAGATCTTTTAAGAACTTAAAGTATTTGGTGTTTTGCATTGCTTGTAAAAATGTCCGAGTATAGACACTATTATCTCCAGCCACTAAGGCAGTCGGTAAATTACGCGGATTGGTATTAATGGCAAAACCAAATAATATAAGCTGGAGCAATGGAATCCCCATCATCATTGAGAGTGTTGGTCGATCGCGTTTAATTTGAATAAATTCCTTGACGATGACGGCCCATAGCCTAAGCCATGAAAAATCAATCTTCATGCTTCCCTCTTTTGTACTGAGTGTTCAACTAGATTGATAAAGATATCTTCCAAACTGACTCTGATCTTTTGACATTGATAATCCTCTTGATAAGGTTTAATCGCTTGTGCTAATCCCTGTTCATCATGACCGCTAACGTGTAAGGTTTGCCCAAACATAACAACTTGTTCCACAGCATCAACTGCCTTTAATTTTTCTGCGATCTTAACCAGATTCTCACCCTTAATCGACCAGCTTATTAATTGTGATTTTGCAATAACATCTTCTATCGTACCCTCAACCAAAAGCTCACCAAAGGCAATATATCCCAGACGTGTGCAACGCTCAGCCTCATCCATATAATGGGTACTTACTAGAGTCGTAATACCTTGTTCACTTAGATGATGGATATTGTCCCAAAATTCACGCCTGGCACTTGGATCCACACCTGCCGTTGGTTCATCTAATAATAATAAATCTGGTTTATGTAATAATGCAGCGGCCAATGCCACACGTTGTTTCCAACCCCCTGAGAGTTCACCTGTTAATTGATCACGACGTCCAGTAAAGTCAAATTGCTCAATGATTTCTTCGATCCGTTGTTTGCGATTTTTTAACTTATATATGCGGGCAATAAAATCAAGATTTTCATAAAGTGTTAAATCTTCATAAAAACTAAAACGCTGTGTCATATAGCCGACATGCTGTTTGATAATACGTGATTCGGTTAAAATGTCATACCCAAGGCAATGACCAGAACCTGAATCAGGTGTCAATAGGCCACAAAGCATTCGAATGGTTGTCGTTTTGCCACTACCATTTGGACCTAGAAAGCCAAAGATTTCACCACGTTTAACCTTAAGGTCAACATTATTTACTGCATGGTTGGTGCCAAAATATTTATTTAAACCGGTGACTGAAATGACTTCTTGATTACTGGCCATGTGGTTTACCCTGCGTTAATTTCACATAAACCGGTTGTCCTGGCTTAAGGATATACGCATCCTCTTTAGCAAGTCGTACCTTGACACGATAAACCAATTTATAATTATTTTCGCGGCTGTAAATAACAGGCGGGGTGAACTCGGCCTCAGGGGCAACATAACTTATGGTTGCATAATAAGTCTTGCTACAACCGTCACAGGTAATAGCAACCTTATCACCAATTTTGACTGCACCTAAATGGGTGGCAGGGATAAAAAAGATGATGCGTATATATTCAGGCGCTAACAATGACACCACCGCTTGCCCAGCATTAACAAATTCGCCTTGCCGAAATAGCGTGTCGAACACGATCGCCTCGATAGGGGCAAGGACTGTCTTTTCATCCAAGGCCCATTGTGTTCGTTGCACATTTTGTTTAGCTTGTTCCACCTCAGCCTTTTGCGCCGCAATGAGATCTGTCCTACTGCCTAATTTAGCCTCTTGTAGATCAGCCTCAAGCTTGGCCAAGGCTGCCTTGCGTGTATCATAAGTGGCTTGCGCCTGATCGAGTCGATCTAATTCAACCGCACGCTTTTTATATAATGCTTTATATCGTTCCAAACGCTGGTTCGCTAAAGCTAGATTGGCCTTGGCTTCTCGTATTTGTGCCTCTAGTGCATCTATGATTGTTTCACGCTGACCTTTAATTAAATTAATTAAATTTGCCTCTGCCTTGGCCAAATTATCTTTGGCTTGATGTAATTCTGAAATCTGTGGTTCCGGATCGAGTTGGAATAACATTTGCCCTGCTTTTACCTTTTGCCCGCGTTCGACTGCTAAGTTGGTCAAATCACCCGAGGTCGGCGCCGCCATCAGCATTAATTCACCTTCAACATAGCCTTGATAAGCGGGACCGTTTTGCCGATCACAGCCAGACATGGTCATGCAAAATGTAAATGCACAGAGCAAGATAAATAGATATTTCAATCTGGTATAAAACCGCATGGAATTGCCTAGTTAAATTATAATTATAGTGCAGAATGATACCTGATATTGGTTATAAATTATAGGGTGAAGGGCAGGCAAAGTATCAGAAAGATATGTCTACATTCGCATTGTTCGATGTGATTTTGCTAGCTGTTCTATATTTTCTTCTGCGGCTTGTTTTTTCTCATCTGATTTCGCCATAAGTTGATTTTCAGCAGTCTCAATAACCTTTTTAATTTCTTGCCATGTATAGGTATCACCATACACAGCAAACAATGGGACACGTCTCATTCTTCGTAAATATTTTAAATCCGTATCAATATGTTTATCAATTGCAGATTGTAATTTATCAAGCATTTCTGTACTGGTAATTTGACCAATGCCTTCTAATATATATCGCTTTAAAATTCTCAAGGCTAGTTTTTTACGCGCTTTATTATTATCTTGTATGTCTTGCGATTCACAATCATTAAAAAGCGTATTCTCAAGGCATAACAAATGTTTAGCTGAACCAGTAAATTTCAGTAATTCGAGTAAAGCGCTAATATTATCGCTTTGGTCGAGACAATGATATTTACCGTTATGTGCGTCAAAATAGCCACTGATACGGTCATTCTCAGTGACCACAATAAATCGCTTTCCGTGCATAGTTTGCATGGCTTCAAGACACGCAGCAAATGAATCATATTTAGGGAAGTGTTTTGAATTCCGTATCGAGTCTAATTCATTCGTAAATTTAAATGCTAACAACACTGGGTTGTTTGAAAATTCATGTTGATGCTTATTATAATTCTTATCTTGAACTATATAATACTTGGCGTTTACTGTTAGATCATCTACTTTTAGTAAAGACGCAACAGCGCGGAATCTATTTGAAACTGCTTCTATAGTTAAAAGCCCTTTCAGACCAACCTGCTTTAGTATCATCAAGACGATCTCGTCTGGTAATGAATCAAAAGGTTTAAAATCTATGGTCTTTTTCTTTGGGTCTTGATGCGTATGCGTATACATAACTTACGGTACTCAGGGCGTTATTACTAATAAGATAATTATACAATATTTGGACAGATAACACCTTGTTCGTATAGGACAATTTACTGTTGGTTATAGGACATTCTCTATTGTCCCAGCCACACTGCGTTAAGTAAGAATTTGGGCTGAATTTAATATAAAAAAAGACCTTTGCGCACAAGGTGATGTCCCTTTTGCGCTGTTATAATTTTAGACTATTAACCAATTTGAAATTATGTTGAAGGAATAGTTATGTATCAAGAGACGCCTGGTAAGGGAAAAGCTAAACAAAAAGTAAATGGTAATGCCCTTGCGGCCTTAAAGCGCGCTGTAGAAAATGATAATAGGGAAGTAATAAATACCTTGTTTGAGCATATTGTAAATCAAATTGAGACGTCAAACCAAAAACAAAGAATGGACTTTGAATTCTTACTCAATTGGGCTGACAAAAATAACAGATTAGATATTATTCATGAAATTTTAAAACATAACATGTCAATTCGAGACCAAAATGTACCGAATTATATGCTTGTTAATACACGGCATTCGGAGTTTATTAATCGATGGGGCAAGAATAAGGAAATCGATAAACTAGTAATATGCCTTCAGACTGGTGCTGCCAATCTGGACTTACTATTCAAATTGCTTCCTGAGCAAACTACAATTAATAAGATATTGATAGCTTGGTTAGAAACACTAAAGCCTGATGCCAGAGCTAAACAAATAAAGCGTATCTTAAAAAATGCTGCCTCGCACGGCTTTATAGAGGTCTTACGCCATTTTATGTCTGAAAACTTCATGTCTGATAAACAGAAGAAAGAAGGCTTAGAAAGGACGCTCTTGAAAGCTGCACTCGAAGGAAAAAACACAAACAAAAATTCAAATTATATGGCAACAGTGGAATTTCTTTCTAGTAATTCTAATATGGACATTAGTAAAATATTATCGTACATATTTCTTATTATAAACAACTATAAAGCCATCCCAAAAGACTTTAACAGAGTATTAACCTACCTTTATGAGTATGCCATTAAAGAAAGAAAAGAAAATGCTGTAGAATACATAGAGAAATTTATTAACGGTTTCGACAAAGAAAAAATAAACATACGAAACTTATGTCTACTTAAAGAACTGCTGTTATTTTTAGACTCGATAAAATTTACTGATTCCGAACAAATTGATAGACGCAATCGATTATTCTTAAAAAGTTATAGAACCATATTAAACCGTGGTGTTGAATTCAGTATACTACATGATAGAGCACCTGCCATAATTGCAAGTGAAATCATATATTTTCTGCATAAGCGTAACATAAGAGTTAACCCAAATGGTTATGATATAGATTTAAGTGCTTCATATCAAAACCTAGACAAGCTGCATAATAATGACTTTTATCGTGTATGTCATGGCTTACATCTTATTTATGGGTGTAGTTATGATAAGGCTGATATACAAGCCAGGATACCTCAGTTATACGTGCAACAAAAAATAGATGAAAAAAAGAATACCCGTCTGCATATACCAAAATTTAACAGCAATATCGAATCAGTGCAGGAATTAATTAAGGCAGGAGCTGTTGTTAATTTACAAAATAATGACGGAGAAACACCTATTGATACTGCCACAAATATTGAAGTCAAGATGCTGCTTACCTTTGTTGATATTATGCAATCAAAATCTCATGAGGATTTATCAGATTTTTTAACAAAAAACAAGAACTGGATGCTTGATCAATTAGACAATATGCAAGATGAATCTTGTCTCAAAGATTCGATTGTGCATGCCTCTACAAAAAAAGTTAAAATTCTACGTGACTTTTTTAAAGCACACATTAAAGCTAAAACACAAGTCAATGATCAAAGTGATAGCAGACAACAAACAAATACCACTCGAACTAGAAATTATGACTTTTTAAATAAGCTTCTAAAAACACATATCGCAACTAGAGAAGAATTTTGTCATGACATAGCTGAACTGATTAAAAACAGCAAGTCATCCTGGTTTAAGAGTCTAATAATGACCTCCTATAATAACAAAGAATCAGCATTAAATAATTTGTATACTTCAATAAGCTATGAATCAGATGAAAATATTTCAGGAATCATTAAAAGCTGGAAAGAAAAAACCATCCCAGGCAACGATCATTGTAATAATCAAGTTATAAAGACACATAGAAATTCATTTTTTAATTTAAATAGATCTAAAATAACTCACACCGCGAATGTAATACATAATATGGAACAAAAAGCAGCTCGAATGAAACTTTAGTCTTTTATAGATTTTGCAATATGGCCCACAATAACAAGAAATTAGTCCATATATCACAATATAAAACTTGAGCTATTCTTTTAGAATGTACACGCTTTCAAAATTTCTAATATTAAATAATATAAGGTGGGGTAAGACATGAGAATTATTATAGTTGACTCTAATGACTACTTAGGCAGCGACAATGCAAAAGATCAAATAAATAGTGAGTTAGATAAGGCATTACAGGAATGTAAAGATAACAATACCAAATTTTATCTATGTTCCACCACTTCAGAACAAATTTTTGATGAAGATTTAAAAGCTGCTGATTCTGATGATGAAAAATCAGCTGAAACAACATCCATGTCTGATCTTACAAAAACCCGACCTAATGACTTATTTACAACAGGTGGTTTTATCTCTTTTAAAAAAAGAGAATCCATTAAAATTGTAACTGAAGACAATAGCGATAATGAGATTGAGCTTGATCAAGAACATACTCAGGAAAAAGAGGATCGAGTACGTTATGAAACAAATGACCTCAACAAAGTTATTGAAAAAAATCCAGAGATTGACGAAATCACAATAATAAGTGCAAATCCAGATCTCCTACATGATGTTAAAACCGCTGTTGGAAAGTACAATCAAGAACGAGCAGGTCGAGGTATAAGCGGTGCAAAAGAAATCGAGTTTAAATCAATTCACTCAACCCCCGAGTTTAATACAGCTGATTATTTACAAAAAATAACAGGATCAAACAACATAACGTCTCCAACAAGCGACCAAAGTTCAGATGAGGGTCAAGGTTCATCAATAAAGATCGTACCACAGACTAAAGATGATTTAATTCAGATGATAAAAGAGATTGCTAAAGAAATTGAAGGCGGGTATATATATGCTACTCTCACCTTTGGCACCGCAAACCGATTCTTTAATGGCGCAACAAAAAAGGCACGGCTGCTATATGAAATTGCTGAAGCTATAGATGAGGATAAGGATATTGATGATGTTTTTACACTGTGTAATAAACATTATACTCTATACCGGAAAGATACTATCTTGCCACTTCATTATGTTGAGCACAAAAATATTACTCTGACTGACATTGCAGCCATGCATCGTCATCCATTGCTGGATCGAATGCTAAATCGTATAAATCAAAGGACGTCAACTCAAGTAAAGCTTGGCTTATCATAAATAATTTCGCCGTCAAGGATCCGGATAATCCGTTGAGTGCGTTTTGCAAGTTGTTCATCATGGGTGACAATGATAACCGTCTTGCCTTCACTCGCTAGGGCTTCAAATAAACCGATGATTTCATCACCGGTTTTACTATCCAGATTACCGGTTGGCTCATCGGCCAACAGTAAATCAGGACTGGTAATGAGAGCCCTGGCGATGGCAACGCGTTGACGTTGACCGCCTGATAATTCGCTTGGCATATGCTGCATGCGATCTGCCAAACCAACATGGGTTAACATCTGGGTTGCCTTTTGTCTGCGATCTTGTAATCGTGTCCCGCTATAAACCAATGGCAAGGCGACATTTTCCAGAGCACTTGCATGTGGTAATAGATTAAAACTCTGAAAGATAAACCCAATCGTTTTGTTACGTACTTCAGCCAATTCATTTTTGGTTAAAGCAGTGACGTCACGTTGTTGTAAATAATAATGTCCTGTCGTAGTCTTATCCAGACAACCAATGATATTCATTAAGGTAGATTTGCCGGAACCGGATGGCCCGAGGATGGCTACATACTCACCATGGTTAATTTCAAGATTAATATTTTTTAAGGCATCAATGGTTACTGAGCCCATTTGATATTGTTTTTTGAGGTCTTGGCATTTTATTAAAGCTGTCATCGTTAAACTCTCTTAATTTACAAACATAATTTGATAGTAAACATAGATGTATTTAGTTTACTCTTGTCTTAAAGCAACCGCCGGGTCAATTTGAGCCGCCTTACGTGCAGGAAACAAGCCAGCAAATAAGCCCACAACGCCAAGGATTGCAATAATAATCAAAATAATATTGATTGATAATATAGGTTCTGGCTTGCCAATCAGCATTAAAAACTTTGCATGCATGGGGATGTTTGCAATTAATTTAACAATTAGTTCCGCTATCATAATACCTAACCCGCCACCTATGGCTGTTGCGATCAATGCCTCAACTATATAATGCATTAACACTTGATAACCCTTGGCACCTATCGCCATACGAATACCTATCTCACGAGTTGCATGTTTAACTGAGATAAACATGACATTAGCGATACCAACACCAGCCACAATCAAGGTTAAACTACCCACGATGCCTAAGAAGATTTCCATACCGATAAAAAATTCATTGGATTTTTGTTGCATATCGGCAAAATCACGAAAATGGATTAGCGAAGGATCAGCGGCTGATAAATGTCTATTCGTTGCAATAAACTTTGAAATTTGTTGTTTAATGTGACTGGCGTAACGTTCATTATCTGGGATCAAGACTATTTGGGTAACTTTTGTCGGCTCTGCAAGATTAATATACGTTGTTGCCGGGATCCATATGGCATATTCATCCCTTGGTCCAACAAATTGAACCTTTTGTTTAGCAACGCCAATGACTTTAAATGGTTTATTAGCAACCGTGACTATTTTACCAATTGGATTTTTTATCTTTGGCAATAGGATATTTTTTACCTCTGAGCCAAGCACGATGACTTGCCGTGCATTTTGCATATCAAGCGCATCAATAAAACGGCCTGGGGGGTTAATGGCGATATTACGCATATTGGCATAATCTGGCGCCACCGCCGTGATATTAGCTGAAGCATCGATATTATTGTGATATTGAATATTGGCAGTTAACTTATAGACTGGACTCATTGCCTTAATATGTTTGACGTGTTGTTTTATTAGGCTTAAATCACTCTTGTGTAACTGAACAGGCAGATTAACGCCTTGACCATCAAAATCTTCAGAGCTTTGACCACCGGAGATAAAAATAACCCCTTTACCAACGCCTGTCATTGCATGACCAAACGTGGTGCGAAGACCTTCACCAACAGCCAGCATACAAGCGATTGCAGCTGCACCCCAGGCGATGGCTAAAATCGTCAACATTAAGCGTGTCTTTTCAGCGCGCATTTCGATAAAAATATGTCGTAATGAAATCATAAATAATTATTCGTTAAATTAAAATCCCAAGGCAGTAACCGGCTGCATATTCGCCGCCCGACGGGCGGGGAAATAACCTGCAGTCAATGCGGTGATTGCCAAAATTAATAATGTTGCTAAACAAACTATCGGCGATAAGGTTGGTGTCCCCAACCAATTAGGCAAATGAATATATTGCAATGAAATAATTGTCGTAAGGGCAATAGTCGCGCCAATTAAACCACCGACCGCGACAATAATTAACGTCTCCAGGATTATTTGACGCATGATATCTTGGGTCGTTGCACCAATTGCCATCCGTAAACCAATTTCATTGGTACGTTCAGTAACAATCAAAAACATCAAATTGGCGATACATAAACCACCAACGCCTAAGGTCATGGCACCACAAAAGCCTAAAAATATTTCGATGGCACGGAAAAACCAATTAAAAAATTCATAAATCTGTGCCATCGAAAATACGTTAATTGCCGCTTTATCATGGGGATCAAATTGATAAAGTGCTGAGAAATAATTTATGACTTCATGTTTTAAGGCATCACTTTGCTTAACATTTTTAGCTAACACAATAAATTGCCAAATATCCTGGTTCCCAAATAATGAGACAAAGGTTGTATAGGGTATAATCGCCGTATTATTATACCAATCACCCGTGTTAGGCAAATCTTTTAAGAGACCAATGACAGTAAATGGAATCCCTTTAATTGCGACTTTTTTGCCAATTGGATTGCTATTGTTGGGAAATAAAGTCTGTGCCAATTCACTGCCAATAAAAATAACGGCACGGTTATGTTGAATATCGAGTTTATCAATAAACCTACCACCTGTTTTGAGTTGGATTTTTTTCAGTGTCGCATAATCTGCACTCACACCCTGGATATCGGCATTAGCCATTTGATTGTTACGTGTAACCTTAACAGCATTAAACATCCACGGTGATAAATATTTAATGCCAGGGACGACTGTCTTTAATTTAATTATATCATTGATCTTAAATTTTATAGTTTGACCGGGTAACGTCCCATGATAAGGCATGCTGGTTGAGCCACGAGAAAAGACGAGTGTTCCATCAGCAAAGCCTTGCATATTACGTAAATTTTCCCGATAAAAACCATTGCCCAATGATAATAACAATACCACGGCCACAGTCCCCCAAACAATGCCAAATAAGGCCATAATGCTACGGGTTTTGTAATGCAGCATTTCGCGCAGAATTTGTTTGCTTTGTTCGATTAGATACATAGTATATAAGTTAGTTGTTATAGCGAAAGTTCACATTGCCAAACGACATCATTAAAGGTGTTGTAATTTTATCGAATCATTGGAATTTCTCTAACGGTGTCATCCCGGGCGTTACTGCAACTTGGTGAGCGTAGCGAACTTAGTTGCAGTTGCAACCCGGGATCCAGGAATGCAAAAGTTCTCATTTAATGAAGAGCAATAAATTCCTGGATCCCGGATAATAACTGCAAGTAAGCTCACTTCGTTCGCAAACTTGCAGTAATTTCCGGGATGACATCTGTGAGAAAATAACAATGTAACAAGTAAAATCAGAACGTCTAGCGTGTCATCAACTCTGTTGTTATTTTACTGATACATTATGTTTGCCCTATCCCATCACCCTAAACTTGGCATGCTTACGACTCAATACCTCATTATCACTCACCAAAATCTTTTCACCCTGGCTTAAACCTTGTTTAATCTCAACTTTCATCCCATCAGACAAACCAATTTGTACCGCTTGTCGTTTTGGTTGTTTAGCATTCCCTTGCAACAGCCATACATAATTTTGTTTACCCTCTGTATGCAAGGCACGCTCTGGGATGATCAAAGCACCCTTTGCCTGATTGACAATAATATCTGCTGTGGCGGAATAACCTGCTAACAATTTAATGTCTTTAGGTATTTGTAACTTGGTGACTTCAACATTAAATCCAACATTGAAAGGTTGTGTCGTACTGCTTGAAGAGCTTGTATTTGAATCAGTTGAATCGGCAGCACTATCTTGGATTGATTGCAAAGCAATATCGGTTAAGCTACCGGTGATTTTTTGTTTTGGATAAGCAGCGACATCGATCGTGGCAGTCATATTTTCATGGATCTTGGCAGAATCTAATTCACTGACTTGTCCTTTAAAGACTAAATCATTCATATCGGCAATGGTATAGATGGCACTACCCGCTTGGGCACTGCTCTCACCCGTCACCGCGCCACCTAAATCGATATAGCGATGCAGGATATAGCCATTAATCGGCGCCCTAACAATATTTGCAATATCATGACCACCAATATTAGCCTTACCTTTCTCCAATAACGACAATTGTTGTTGATCTAAAACACGCGTAAGTTTAGCTGTATTATATGCCTCTTTTGCCTTGGCATACTCTTGATCATCCTTGGAAATCGCCTTACTTTTTAATAAGAATTCATAGCGCTGTAAATCTTTTTTAGCAGCCAGTTCAGCCACAAAGTCTTTGGCTACTTGCTGGCGTTTTTCAGCATAATCAGACGGGGTCGGTTGTGGTTTAATCGCCATCAAAGGTTCGCCCGCAGTAACATATTCACCTTCGTCATGATAGATTTGAGCCACCGTCCCAGAGATAACTGACTTTACTTGAATAACTTGGTTAGGTTCGATATTGCCTACTGCCGTGACCTTTTCAATTACATTGCCTTTGTTGACGGTCACCACATCTTGCACTGGAACTTGAGTATCATGTTTTGTAAATGAAACATAAATTATGCCGGCGATAACAAAAATGCCTACAACACTTAATGTTAATTTCTTTTTCATAAAATTATCTTAAATCCACTTTAACATTATCAATCAAACGGGTTTTACCTAAAAATGCCGCGGCTAAAATAATAAGTGATTTATCATCAGCCGTTGCAGCTTGCAAATCTTGTTGTCTGCGAATCGCCACATAATCTGTCTTAAAACCCGCTTCAACTAATTGTTGTGTCGCACCATCAATTAATGAGGCATAGTCGTGGTCACCATTTTCAAGCTGTTGCGCTAATCGACTTATTATTTGGAAAAGCTGTGGTGCCTTAGTGCGTTCAGTTGCTGTTAAATAGACATTACGCGAACTCATGGCTAAACCATCTTGTTCACGCACAATTGGCCCACTAATAATCTCAATAGGCAAACAAAGATCGGCAACCATTTTGCGAATAATCATTAATTGTTGAAAATCTTTTTCACCAAAGATGGCAATGTGTGGCTGCACGATATTAAAGAGTTTACAGACAATCGTGCTAACACCATAAAAGAATTGCGGCCGGCTTATACCACATAAATCATCAGACAATTCTGGGACCGAGACTTTGGTATGTTTAGCAAGGGGTATTGGATAAAGTTCATCATGGTTTGGGATAAATACTATGTCACATTGGCTTTCCGCTAAACATGTCATATCTTGAGTCAATGTCCGAGGATAATTTGCAAAGTCTTCATTTGGCCCAAATTGCATGGGATTCACAAAAATACTCACCACAACCTTATCGACGAGTATTTGTGCCTGTTGGATTAAACTTAAATGACCTTGGTGCAAATTCCCCATCGTGGGGACTAAGGCAATCTTCTTATTTTGTCCACGCAATGCCTCTATCGCGCAACGCATATCTAAAATCGATTTTATCGTTTGCATGAAATTCTCAATTTGTCTCTACGAGATGATCGGTTGTCACCATCGCGATGTATTGTTGGATAACCTCTTTGATCGAGGTTTGTTGTTTGGCCAGCAAATCCGGCGCAAATTTTGGCGCCGATGCCGTAAGCCCGAGTATATCATAGAGAACTAAAACTTGCCCATCACAATCAGGTCCTGAACCGATACCGATGGTTGGAACCGTCAACGCCTCGGTCATGGTCTTGGCCAATTCAGCAGGGATACATTCCAGTACTATCATAGCTGCGCCAGCCTCTTGCAAACAATGCGCATCCTCAATTATCTGTTCCGCCTCAGCAGTATCCTTACCATGTTTGCGATAACCGCCATATTTATAGACCGACTGTGGCAGCAGGCCCAAGTGACCACAGACCGGTATCCCACGCTCAGTCAGCATAGCCACGGTATCATAAAGCCAAGCCCCTCCTTCCAACTTCACCATATGCGCCCCAGCCTGCATTAAACGGCCGGCATTTTGCATGGCTAGTTCTGGGGTCGCATAAGCCATAAAAGGCAGGTCACTTAAGATTAATGAATGCGTATTACCCCGTGCAACGCATTTAGTATGATAAATCATATCGATCATGGTAACAGGAAGCGTGCTCTCTACCCCTTGTATAACGTTTCCTAAAGAGTCACCAACCAATAAGATATTGATACCCGCTTCACTTAACACGTGGGCAAAACTGGCATCATAAGTCGTCAAACATGTAATTTTTTTTGACGAATATTTATAGTTTGCCAGCTGGGTTATTGTGAATGCCTCATTCATATCATCTTCCTATATCAAAATATATTGCTATAGCACCCCACCAAAGGTTGCCATCGGACATTGTTATCCAAATATGAATTAATCCCAAAATAGTAATAAGTCGTGCTTTGAACTGAAATAATTATATGCTATCTTAACCAAAGATCCTATCCAAAAGACTAATTTAAAATGGATAGCTATAAGCTGGAGTTTAAATAATTTATGCTGAGTCAATCGACTAATTCTACCACGCAAACAGATGTTAGCGATACAGTGCTACGTCAAGTTGCGATTATCCTTGGCCATGAGCGACTACATTCCAAATATAATGAGTTTCTTGAGCGCTTAAGTAGTATCATCAAGCTTGTCTATGATCAACAACCGGAACGTTTCTTAATGACCAATACTTTCTTAAATGCCATAAATGCAATAGAAAGAGAACAGGATATAAAAATCAATGCGGCTATAAATGCCGATACCAAAAAAACTGGCACTCATGAAAAGACTGTCAGAGGCGCCCTTGAGAACAATAAAGCTGCATTAAAAGCACATGAATTACTAACACTGATTAGGCTTAATGAACTTGTCCGTGCACACTTAAAAGCAAATGGGTATAAAGATATTCTTGACTGTTATCCTATCGTTGATGCAAATGGCCAACCAATTAAATATCGATATATTTTAAGATGTCTTTCATGCGCAAATGATATCAAACCAGATACCATGGATGGCGACAGTTGGTCTAGCGAAAAATTGGCAGCTTCTTATCAAATAATATTAACTAACATCAAAAATTATTTAGAAAAGTTAAAACAGCAAGGCGAATTTACAACACATTTTTCATTTTCAGATAAAGATACGCCTTTAAAAAACATTATTAATTTTTTATTCCAAGCCGATAATTTATTTTTGTCACGCGCCGATGGTAGTTTAAGCATTGGTGAAGGTAATCGTGCCTTCATAGGTGTATATGCCGGGTTGGTCTTAGACCATTATAAGCCGGTTAAGTTATTTCCACAATTAAAGGATCTTGATCAGGCTTTAACTGATCTTTTTTCACCTGAACAAGGCCCTGAAGAAAAGAAACAAGAAGCAGCAAGTGCTATATCAGCAAAAAGTTCCTCAGCAAAGCAAGGTTGGCGCAAATCACTAATGTTTGGCTTTGGATCAGCGCCAGAGAGTGTGAAATCACCAGCTCAAAAACAGCAATTTCTACGTGAGATAATCGATCAAAGTACTGCGAAAGACAGAAAATTAACGGAAGCCTTTAATACTGTTTTTAACATGCCAGAAAACGGTCCTCAGCTTATTCAGCATTATATAAACCATTTACTTAACCAAATATATCCACAAATAGGAGGTTTAGCTCAACTGAGAATGGCCATTAAACAATGTTTAGTAATCACTAGACATAAAAAAGAAAATAATGATTCAAACAATGATGAAACGGATGTGCCAGCTTCACCGAATAACAGCCATCGTTCAAGTGGCCTAGCACGTACTGACTCATTGCACAATCATAGTTTACGTAATGTCTTAGACGCAAGCCTAGAATCTCCAAGAAGTGTAGACACTGACTCGCTTTCAAGTCCAGGGCGAAAGTTGTCTAAAAGGGTTAGACGAACTGATTCTCTACTTAGCCCTCGTCTTCAAAGTTTAAGCCTAGAAAGTTCTCCCCGGGACGAAGAAACTACCAGTCTTTGGTTAGATTCAAAGGATAAATCCAACCGTCTATTCATCTCTGATCCAACCGAAACAACCTTGTTTGCCGAAACAGCTCGAGGTAGCCGCAACACACGCCGTATAACATTTACTGTCAAGCCTGAATCTCAGTCTGAATTGCCGGTAAACCTAGAAGTATATTTGGAAACAATAAAAAAATTAAAATTGTTGGTTGATAAACTAAAAAAAATGCTTGAATTAAGGAGCAGTGCCAAAGAAAAAATTAAGAATGATCAAGAAACATGTGATAAAAATAATGTAAAAGAATCTGCTCCACGAGTACCTAGGTTAAACCTTGGACGTACTAACAATGGGAAAGAAGACAAAGATGTCGAGCATTTATTGAAGTTATGCGAACTTACATCTTTGCTCGAAGATACAATGAGCCATTTATCAGCGAGTTTAAACCAAATGCTGATACGCAAACAAAGCAAAGAAATCTAGCAAAATCGCTTCCCTTGCTCAAATAAATTAGGCCTCACTAAAAATGACGCTAGGCAAAGCAAAAGTGAATGATCAAGCACAGTTTATAAATAATTAATCATTTTTCATGCGAATTTTTAACAACGTATTGTTATTTTAAAGATTTCCATTAGAAATTTTAACCCGAATTAGTATTAATTATCAACAATAATCATGACCAGTGCTTTGCACTAAAATAATTATATGCTATGTTACCAAATATCAAATCCAACTAGCTATCTCGAAACTGTATAGCTAAAAGCTGGAGTTTATGTAATTTATGTTAAATCAACGACTAGATCCACGGCGCAAGTTGAGATTACAGATACAATGATCCGCCAAATTGCAATTATCCTTGGCCACGAACGAATAAATTCTAAATACAATGAATTGCTTGAGCAATTGAGTAGTATCATCAAACTCGTCTATGACCAACAACCTGAACCCTGCTTAATGACAAAGACTTTTCTTAAAAGCGATGGATGCGAGAGAGACGAAACAGAATAAGATAATCGAGGATACTATAACCACAGATAGCAAAAAAACTAGCAAGTATACCGACGTTGTCAAGAATACTTGAGAAAAATAAAGAAGCATTAGCAGCCTATGAGCTGAAGCACTGACTAGGCTTAATGAATTATATGAGCCCGCTAAAAGCAAACGGATATAATGATCTCCTTGATCGCTGGCCAATTGTGACAAAAAGCATCAGCCCATCAAATATCGTTATATTTTAAGGCTACTTGCCTCTTCAAGCGATATAGACATGCGCTACACGGATCGAGATCTGTTTTCATAGCGGAGAATTAGAACATTTCTATAAATTAATTTTAGAAAATACCAAAAATTATTTAAAAAAATTAGCAAGGCTTGGCGAATCTACTGCTCGGTTTTCGTTTTCTGATGAAGATAGTCTTTTAAAAAACATCATTAATTTTTTAAACCAAGCCGATAATTTACTACTACTTCGTACTGACACTAGTATCAATATAGGTGAAGGCAACCGCGCGTTTATAGGTGTTTATGCAGGCGCCGTCTTAAATTATTATCAACCAATTAAACTATTTCCACAATTAGCAACGCTTCATCAAGCCGTAGATGAACTTTTTGCATACGATGATGAAATCAAAACAATGGAACTAAAAGTAACGAGTGACAGCCAAACAAATGATTCCTCAGCAAGAAGAACTTGGTTCCCATTAGCAATGTTTTATGGGGGGCAAACTGATAGTGCGGTCACATCGACTTAAAGGCAACAATTACTGAATAAAAAAATCTATCAAAACACTGCCAAAAACAAAAAATTAACTACTGTGTTTGATAACATCTTTTGCGAACAAGAAAATGGCCCGCAATTAATCCAGCATTACATCAATTCCTTACTTAATCAAATTTATCCACTGATTGCAGGCTTAGCTAAAATCAGGATGATCATTAAAGAGTGCTTGAACATACCAAAACCTGAAGCAAATACTAAAGCTTCAAAAAGTCGGAATGGAAAAATGCTTATCACCAAAGCATAAAAATCAATTAGCCCGTACTGGCTCCGCACATAATCGTAGTATATGCAATATTTTATCAGCAGACAGCAAGGTATCTCCAAGAAGAAATGCCGATACTGATCACTTTCAGGACGTACCAAAAAACTTACCCATGCGGATTCTATTCACACCAGCCCCCGATTACGAGGTTTAAATCTGGAAGTCTCTCCTCGCGTGGCTGATGCCACTAGTCCACGCATAGATCTAAACAATAGCATCACCCATATGTTTACTTCTGACCCAACCACTGTGACGATTTTTGTTGAAACGAGTCAAGGTAATCGCAGCGAATGCCAAATAACATTTACGGTCTTACCTGAACGTCATTCTGAATTGCAACTAAACCTTGAAATATATCTAGCTAAAATTAAAGAGTTAACACTACTAATTGATAAACTAAAAAAGATTCTTGCGTTAAGAAGCAGGGCTAAAGAATCAAATGCTAAAAAAGAGTGTACCAAAGATCAAACAATATCCGATAAAAAGAATGTGACACAAAATGATGCGCCAGTACCGCCTTTGAACCTCGGACTTACAAGTGTTGGCAAAGCAAATCCTGATACTGAGCATTTAAGCAAACTCACGACTCTTACATCTTTACTCAAGCACACCATAAGCAATCTTACAGCCACCCCTGATATAAATAGAGATACTCAAGTGTCTAGTAAGATTTACCGAAATTTCTTTTAAAGCAGTCTTGACCAGGTGTGTTGAAGCATTACCATCGATATTATGATGTTATCTATTATCCTAAAATCGGCAGTTGAAATTGTAGTGACAGCGATAGAGAAATAACCTCGCGTCATTCTCGACGCACATGTTCTTTTTTTAAACATGCCTGTTTAGGACCTTCTACTTTTTTTAGTGCCCTCTAAAGGACAACAATAAAACCCCTTGCAGACGCACTCATCTGTCTAGGATAATACAAAATTGGATTAGTACACACGGAGAGACTGTCAACATGAAGATTAGACTCATTATATATATTGTCATCACCCTAATCTGCGCCGGTTTGTTTGCCTTTGTCCCAGCCTTCAATTGGATAGGTCACCGCAAACTCTCTTATTTTGATCAATTCGCGGCCCAAGGTGACATCATGACATTCCTATTATATGTATTTGGCTTATCGATCATTATATTTTTATCATTGGTCTTTCTATTTGGGTTATCAAGTAAACCCCCTCAGCAAGAATGAGTTCGCATTGCGCTATTCTTGAGCAACTCGGTTCAAGTGCAACAATACCAGCATCCCAAACCAAACGCTGGCATAATGCAGTCACACCTTCTCCTGTCGGTAACACCAATTGCGGGGCGATCTCTGCCAAGGGATGGATTACAAAGGCACGCTCAGTCATGCGCGGATGCGGGATCGTCAAACTTGGTTCATTAATCGTTTCATTACCATAAAGTAATAAATCCAAATCCAAGGTGCGTGCACAATAAGTTTTATCCATGCGCCGTTGTCTATGATGTTGGTGTTCAATTTGCAATAATGATTGCATAAGGGTTATAGGCGCAAGCTCCGTTTCTATCGCAACCACCGCATTCAGACACTCTTGCTCAGCATCGTTACCAATAAATTTATTCCAATACAAATTGGAACAATCCAGCAATCGTGTCATGAGGTAAATTTTTGAGGCTCCCGACTATTGAATTTTGCAATTGTTGGATAGGGATTATTTCTACTACTTCCCGATGCAATATAAGCGATGGACATTTTAATTTCGCTTCTTTTTTACGTGGTTTACGTTTACTACGAGATTTTTTTTGCGGTCGTTTGTGTAACTCCTTAATCATTTCTGTACGTGCCACTTCATCGACATTATAAATCTGTTGCCACCATTCATACATCTCCGCAATATCTTCACCCGCCCGCACACGCAAAGCCATAAAATCCAGCGCTGCCCGAATCCGCTTATGATGCAGTACCTTATAGACACGATTGCGTTGTCGCCTCTTAAAACGTTCCTGCAACAACCATATGTCTCGTATAATAATCGTCAAGCGACGCGGTAATGCTACATGTTGATTCTGTGCAACTAAGACTTCATTCATGCCATGCTGCTGAATGCCTCCGAGATATTACTGACCATCCGCTAATAAATCAGTTATCTCTTTTTGTAAGGGATACCACAAAAAAGCGGCAAAGATAAAACTGACTGATACAGGTTTTTCCTCAGCAATTCGCCTATCCATATCAGCTAAGGCAAAACTTAATAAATGGGTACCTATTTC
>CAVVHY010000025.1:0-123780 GCA_963748135.1 uncultured Gammaproteobacteria bacterium
AATGCTTAAGTGCATTAAGCATTTCCTTGCTCACAGCAATTTGTCGGAGTTTATTGCCTTTGCCAATGGTCTTAAACCACCAGTTACCTTGATTATCTTTAAAGAAATCACTCATGGTCGGGGTCCAACGTTCATTGGCAGTAAGCTCTGAAATTCTAAGATACATGCTGTATAGACAAGCTAAGATAAACACGGTTCTTTCATGTTTACTATCGAGCTCAGCCTTCTTTTTAGCGATGCTAATGACCTTTTGCCATTGTGTATTAGACAAGCGGCGTACGACTGTTAACTCAGATTCTTCTCTAAGGAATTTACTTTTTTGGCGGATCAGTGCCACAGGATTGATATCCGTAATTTCTTCTTGCTGGCAGTATGTGTAGAAGCTACTGAGGATAGCAAATAGTGCCTTGAGAGCTTTTTGTGAAAGTTGATAATCATCTTTTGTCGCAGTGAGACCTGCTTTAATATCTTGCTTACTGATAGATGCCTCAAACGGGCGCCATTGTGGGTTAGGCACCCTAAGATCATCTTTATTTTTGAAGCGAGCAACTTTTTTTAAGCCAATCCATCGTTTGTAAGGTTTGATACAAAACTCAATGAATGCTTCAATATCTTGTCGCTTATGCTTCAGCAAAGACTGCTCGCGGATAAACCAGCTCCACTGGATGAATCGCTCTAGCTCACGACGGTAAGCGCCAAAGGTTTGTGAGCTACCTCGATAGCTGTAAAGGAAAGATAAAGCGATTTGATAGTCTTTGACTGCAAAAGTTGGCAGGTCACATTTACCATTGAAGCAATGCATCAGCCATTGCTTGATCACTTGACGAGGTGAATTGGACTCGTAAACTGACTTATAAAGCACAATGACTTCATCAAAGGTGTCAAATATGGGTGTGGGCGTATAGAGTTTAGTGCGCATCTCTGTGTTGCTCAAAAATAGTTATAGACCCTAGTAATCGATGTTATTAGGTTTTTTATGACATGGCAAGTGGTTCTTGATAAAATACCCACCATGGCCAATACCAAGTCAACCCTGCTAACAAATGAAGAACTCCGTGTGCTCTATAGCCCACCGACATTTAGTGAGCGAGAGCGAACGGAGTTTTTCACTTTTACAAATGCGGAACTCAAAACCCTAAAAAGTTTTGAGCGTGTTGAGTACGCTGTCTACTTTGCCATTAGTTTAGCCTTTTTTAAATTAAAGTACACCTTAGTTAACTTCCGCTACCGGGATGTTACAGAAGAGCGCCAACACGTCATGAAACGTTATTTCCCCGGGAAACCAACACCTAGAAAATTCCCTGACAATAAGGATGTAATCAAACGTATTGAAAACAAAGTATTGAGTGTCGTGGGGTTCTCACGTTTTCGTGGAGAAATTGCAAACAACATTGTTTCTATCGTACAAAAACAAGCTTCATCGTATCCACGGCAAAGGCAGTTATGCAAAGCATTGCTCAATTTGATGATTAAAAAAGATGTGGCAATCCCACCCATCACCACCATACAAAGTGCAATCACACAAATTTGGAATCATGAGCAAACGCGTGTTTTGAAGACTTACTATCGCCATACTTCAAAAAAACAACGCCAAGTTATCCTTGCTCTACTCGAAAAAACCGATGATCACTATAGAATTGTGAGTATCAAAAAGGATATGAAAGCCTTCAACACAGCAAATGTTCAGGTTGAGCGAGAAAAACATGAGCAGCTTAATGCGGTTTTCTCTATCGCGAATCTAGTTTTACCAAAGCTACGATTACCTAGGGCAACCATCGAGTATTATGCTGATTTAATCAATTATTACAACGGTCCTCGCTTAAAACAACTAAACCAAGATACGCTTCAATTATATTTGCTATGTTACAGTCACAGTCGATTCCAAGTTGTAAATGATAATTTGCTGGAAGCATTTAAAACTTTTACCAATAACCTCCATAGCAAAGCAGATGAGACTGCAAAAATTGAATCAGCAGACTGCCTGGATGAGCTGGATAAAATTAGGCACAAGGTTTGCAACTTACTGATGGCCATTAAGAATGATACGCATGAAACTTATATTGAGAAAGCCAAACTCTATCAGTGTATTCCAGAGCAAGAATTAGAAGTCACAGCACAAATCTTAATGAGTGATAAACTTGATAAAGCCCTCTTGTACTGGCGTTATATTGATAGACAAGAAAGATCTATCATTCTCAATCTTAGGCCACTTTTTTTAGATCTAGACATTACCATTTTAAAAAATGAGGCATTAAGAGACATCGTGAATTTAATGCGGGAGTACTTTCAATCTGATATGAAATTAAAATTGCCAGCGCACATAAAGGAATGTTTCCCCCCAGCCGCAGCAGAGTACATTTTCAAAGATGGTGAGCCTATAATAAATCGCCTCGAATTTTTCGTGTATAGGCAATTGGCCCATCATGTTGATACCAATAAATTAACATTAAAGCATTCAATCCAACATAAGCAGCTCGAGGATAATCTCATAAACTTGCCTCGGTGGAAAAGGGAGAAGCCCAGCATACTTCGTTCTCTCTCCTATCCAAAACTGCTGGCTAAATCACCGAAACTGTTATTAGAAAAGCAAGAGCATGACTCAAGAAGGATGTACCAAAAAATTAATGCTGATATTAATAATGGTGATAATGAACAGCTCATCATAAAAACTAATCAACAAGGCGATAAAATATGGCGTTTGAGGCCCTTGGAGCAGTCTGTTGATCCAAATGAGAGTTTATTTAAGCACTTTCAGAAGCGTGGTATTGCAGATGTAATGCGTTTTGTAGATGCAAAAACAGGTTACTCCCAAGCACTGCAAGAGTCTATTTTGCCACGCACTGTAAGATCTGAATATAATCCAGAAAATACAGATGCAGTCATTTTTGCCAATGCAATTCGATTAGGCTCACGTGGTATGGCTGCTGTTTGTGACTTGAGCCTGAATGACTTGCTTAATGCAGAGAATAATCATGTGCGCATGGAAACGGTGATTCAAGCCACGCAAATTGTTAATACAAGTACTGAGAAATTAGAGATATTTGAACGGTATAATATTGATGGTTATCGCCATTTTAGCTTAGATGGTATGAAGATAGGTGCGCGTATCAGCAATATTGCTGCTAGACACTCCCCTAAGTTTTTAGGTACTGATGCCGGCGTTTCTTCGTATAATGCCATATTCAACTACCTCCCTATTGTAGGTCGTTTAATAAGCTCAAATAAATATGAAGGCAACTTTACGTTTGAGTTAGCTCATCATCAAAATGCACAAGCGTTTAAATTAGAGCGAGCATCAACCGATCGTCATGGCATGAACGCATTGAACTTTGCATTGTTCGACTTGACTGAGTTGGAGTTTGCCCCACGTATCCCCAAAATGCATAATGAAACTCTCTGGGGGTTTGGGCAGCATAAAGAATACAGTGATTTAATCATTACCCCACACAAGATGATTAAAAAAGACTACATTGTTGATGATTGGGATAACATACAGAGAATAATTGCATCTATGCTAACTGGTGATGCTATCCCTCATGTAGTCATTGGGAAGATGGCTTCAAGTAAATACCGTAGCAAAACAAAGCTCGCACTCATGCATTATAATCACATCGTGCGGTCAAATTTTATTTTACGCTGTATCAATGACAAGCGATTTCGTTGGGCCATCGAATGTGCCTTAAATCGTGGTGAAGCATTTAATAATCTCTACCGTGCTATTGCATTGCTAAATGGTGGTAAATTCCGAGGTCAAAGCGAAGCAGAAATGTTATTATGGGATCAATGCAGTCGATTGGTTGCATCTATTATAGTGTATTACAACGCATACATACTAAATCATTTATATGTGAATGCTAAATCACAAGCTGAGAAAGATTTACTAATTGCGCTCTCCCCTGGTGCCTGGGCGCATATCAATATGATTGGCTATTATCGATTTGCCGGTATCGATAGCGCTCGACTGATCGATCAAATGCTTACAAACTGGGATTGGCAGCAAGCGCTTAAAATGGAATAATGCGTATGCATAAAAGACGCTATAGAAAATAATGAGTATGATGCCATGCACTACAGACGAGCAAAACCAAAAACACGAACTTACCATAGCAGATGGTCAAATGGATCCCGTACAGGTGAAGCACCGAAGTATTGGAATATCCTATACAATAACCGACCAAAGAGGCGCAATGACAAGCGCACATGCCACAAAGTTTTGCTAGGCCAGTTGGATCCTGAAGGCATTGCCTGGGAGCTAGGTAATAGAAAGCCTCATGAGTATTACTGGTGAAATTGTTGGAATTGATTAGGGAAATATTTAATGATATCAATCGGTTACAATTTTGAGCAAATATTGTCAGAGCGATTTTTCCCTTTAATTTCAATGCAGTAGCACCCTACGTGTCCCTTTTGTATTACATATTGAAACTACACCAATATGAGAGAGCGCAACATTTCATGGGGTGCTTAAGCCGCTTTTTTAAAACCACTGCATTGCTCATTTACTTCATCTCTAATCTTTAACCCAGGATACCAGTGCTCAAAATAATCAGGCAAATCATCGTTAAGAGCTGCTGTTCTAGTTTGTAAAAGATAATGAGCGCCCTGTCGCGACCATTGCATCTGTTGTTTTTTCACCATGCGCTTGGTCACCACTTCATTAACTGTCGATTCTACGAAGCTGGTTGCGATCGTTTCACCGTAACGCCATCGTTCACCATAATTTGGAATGATGTGACGATTATTTTCAATATAAGTATTTAACTCTTCAAGATGCTTAATAAATTTTTTTTTGTTTTTATATTTAATTTTGTCAATCTCCCCAGATTCATCATCCATTAATAAAATATAACCATCGTCTAAATGTATAAGCGCCTCTTCGACATTGCCATGCCAAAGATACCATTTCACACGAGTTAATTCTTCTAGCATTTTTTTGCCCGGCTCCGGATCAGATTTCACTAACCCCTTCGCAAATTGATTCAACACAGTGAGGCGCATGGTCACATGAAACCAATCAAGCACATGATCAGATTCAGGGTGCATAATAAATTGTAAGTCACGTATGTTTTCTGCGCCATCGGATAAGAAAGTGATTTGCTGATTTTCTTGCATTCCCTGATTTCTGAGCGCATGCAATAGTCGTCGTTGGGGACGCTCATCCATGCTTTGTACGAAACCAAAACGCTTCGCCGATTTAGTCTTTGAAAAAGACTTGCCAACAATCACTTCAAAGTTTGAACGTTTATCAACACAACTCCTCACGTAACCACCGTCAATACCGACTGTAATTGGTTTATCTGGCTTTGGCAATCTGGCCCATTCATTGGCGCAACCGGATATGCAAATGGGCTTATCAGCTAGTTCCGACTCTTGTCGTTTAGCAATTTTATGTAGATGTCTTCTGACCGTTACCCCATTGTGTGTTCCTGATATCGGTAATATATCTGAAAGTAGCTCAGACGTTTTCTTAAAAGATATATAAGAGGCCCATTTTGTTTCAATATACTGTAACTCAGGACTTATATGTTCTGGTAACCAAGACTGTAATAGACTTAATGTCTTTGAAGGAGTATCACTGCAGTTACAGTGATATACTCGTAAACTTGGAATGACCACAATGCCGAATAATGTTTTAAGTTGAATGGTGTGGTTGCATTTAATTCTTCGTTGTTTATGGCAGCACGGGCAGGCACGATGATTACGAATGTATTCTTTTGCTTGAGACAAAACAATTTTTTCTTGCAGTATCTTTAATAATGCTTTTGATTCATGGAGTGATAGGCCAGCATTGTAACCATTGTCATGTGGCTTTTCAATTTGAAAAATATCCTCAACGTGTGTTTGACCTTGCTCATCATCGATGATAACTTGTAGTTTATACTTCATGGCATAACCTCACTATTCTTGGAAGTGAGGATTTATTATATCAAATACTTTTTACTAATTCAGATTGAAAACGCTTGTTAACATAACCACGAATAAATCTTGCAGCGATAATTTCATCAATGAATAGTTCAATATCACTCATAGCAATATTTCCTTTCGCATCGATGATCGTTTTTAGGAGCTTTAATGTGGGTTCCAGGTCATCATGTTCTTTGGCATCTGGCATTCCCTTACCTTTGAGACAAAATACTGATGAATTCTTCGCTGTTGTTATAATACGTTCAATTCGAATATCAACAATATTATCAATGAAAAAATTATATTCATATCGAAATTTGTCTCCTACATCAAACTCAAAATCATCTAAGTATATCTTCCTAGCGTCATCAGAAAACATAATGCCACCCGCATAAGAGATACCATAATCCTTACCGAAGATATGGAACTGATGGAGATAGTCATTGTCCCAGTTGTAGGCAATCTGAATGATCTCATGCAATTGAGCTAATGATGTATTTGCTGGGATTCTGAGGCGACGCCAGATCATCGGGCTGATACCTCTGAGAGCAATCTTAATGATGTATGTTTTCATTTCGATCAACGCTTCTAGTAAGTATAATTGTAGAGTGTGGTCGGTGGACTAGGCATTGTAAAGGATACCTTAGGATGCTCCATGAAATGTTGCGCTCTCCCAATACGTCATCGAAGGTTAATGCACAATATTGTGAATTATGATGCACATGTAATAAGAGAATTTGTCCAACTTTCCGTAATGCCATGGCGTAACAACTTTAGATCATTACTTTTTATTGCTGAACAACATCACTTATCTAAAAAAAATCCAAAAACATTGCCTTCGTCAACTTCTAACTTATCCCAAGAAAAAATTCTTAGTTTTATACATTTCTATAATCAAATTGGTTTAGCATACACACGATTACATCAATGGAAACAAGCAGAAAAATATTTGTTATTAGCCTATGAATTCACAAGCAGTGTAGAAGATAATGAACAATTAGGAGACTCCATCGCTTGCATTATGCATAATCTTTGTGATGTTTATCGTAATAAAGGCGATTGGGAAACAACAACGAAATGGATGCGTCTTACCTGGGAGCATCGTCAAGCAAACTTACCTGAAATGCACCCATATTATGTTTCTACACTAATACATCTCGGCATCTGTTTTGAGCATTTACATGATAGAGTGGCCGCGTTAAAGTGCTATCTAGATGGACTTGAAATTTGTCGAAAACATGGTCTCGATCAAACTCATGCATTAATTCATATAGCTGATTTCTATGCCGAACAAATGGATTATTCAAATGCCCTAACATATTATAAATTACTTCTCCCTATCTGTCAGGATAAAAGGCATCGTATATATTTACTCAAATCACTGCAAACTTACTCTGTTGAATGTGGACAACATGAAGAAGCCTTGAATTACTATAATGAAATGAAAAACTTGTTTCATCATCATCTTGCCTATTTTAAAGCTGAGTTAGATAGTGGTTACCTGGAATTTGAACAGGCGATGGTTGGTCCTATTTATATTTTAGATTTGATGGGTAAAGATGAAGAAGCACTCTCTTTACTTAATAAAGTACTACAACCTTGCCTAAATCACCAATTAATGAGATTACGTTTACTTCGAAATTTAGGGCTATATGATGAAGCCCTGCGTTTGGGAGAATCATTTCGTACTGAAGGAAAACAGAATTTGATCAGCGAAGTTATTTATGCTGAGGTACTTATTCACTCAGGTCGTGTTGAAGAAGGCATTTCAATATTAGAAAAAATTTGTAATCAATTGACAGCATGCAGAAATAACAGAGTTTTATCTCAAGCGGTTCTTTCGCCATTCAATGTACTTTGTCAATATTTTTTACGCGTAAAGCAATTTGAGATGGCTAAAGCTTGTATTCAAGCTGCCATGCCCTTTCTTGATAAAATAAAGTTTTCTGGATTATCTTATGAAATTCTTACCACACTGAATAATTTTTACATGGCCCATCTCTTAATAGGTGATATTAAAACTGTCCGCGAACAAATTACTAAAGATGAGCCCTTCATTGTAGAGAGCCTAAAACGAACACATTCTAAAAATGCATATGCCATGTTTGCTCAATTAATAGGAGTTCTCATTGATCATCAATGTTTTGAAATTGCTAATCGCTTTTTAACAGCCCTTATTTCCACTGAAAATGTTCTCAATAAAGCGCAGCTCCATAGCCTCATGATGCTTTACCTTCATCTTGCTGATTCGCTTATTGAAGTGAACAAGGTCGATAAAGGTATTTCTAAACTCATCGAGTTCTTATCTAAATATTGTCCTGAAGAAGATAAGTGCCTTGTTAGTTTTATTCTGGCAGAGCGTCTTATGAAATTTGAAAAATTTGATTTACTTTGCCAGATTGTCACCGATTACCAACAATATTGGAATGAAAGTTTAGCATTAGACACTATGCCTATATATGAAGTCTTCAGAAGGATTAGCAATTTATCATTTTGTTGTGCTAATTTTAAAGCAGATAATGGTATGTTTGATGAAGCAACAATATACGCTCAAACCTGTATTAGTCTTGCACGTAAAATTTATTCATTACTTAATGAGGTAAAACCCAAAGGTCAAAAACAATTCGAAGAGGAACTGTTTCGACAATATTGGCGAATGCCCATGGCAATTGTAGAATTCCAAAACTATGATAGCGATGTTTATGAGAGAATACAGAAGCTTTTTTATTCTATTCTTAAAATAAATAGTAATTATTTTTCAATACCCAACGCTGAAAAAATTAATGTTGTTTTTTTTGGTGGTGAATTAGCACTTCTCGAGATGTCTGATGATCCTAGCCGAGCACTTATTAACATACCACCACGTTGGAAAAATTTTTTAACTGCCTTTAATGAATATATACCTATTATCATACGATCTAGAAAATCAACTCCACTTAAACCATTGAGAATGTCACTTGAAACGACGGACATTAAGTTTAAAATTGACAATCAAAGAAATGAAGATCCTATAACAGGTTCAATTAGCCAAGAAAAGCAACAGAAGCGTCAGGATATATCTTCTCATAAAGTAAAAGAGATTCAAGAAGATTTGCATAAAACTCATCATCTTAATACTCACTTTACCTTACATAAATCTACTAATAGAAAACCGCCAAAAGAGCGTAAATATGAGCATGAGACAACAGCCGATTTCATCTCAGTTAACGATTCAGTGAAATTTAAACCATTGACTTATAATTCTCAAAACGAGTCATCTTTTAAAAGTCGCCTTAATACATTTACTGAAGAAGCGAAAAGTATAATAGAGACATATCAATCAGATTTTATGATGAAAAGTTCTGATAAAAACAATATTACAATAGAACTCATTTTTCCTAGTGATTGTTTTTTATATATAACGCCTTTACAAGAAACCCTTAAAGAGTTACAAGAATATCTTGAATACGCTTTAGGAAGTGGAGTGGAATATAAAATTGACCATAATAGTTTAAAAATTACCACAGTATCACCTGAAAAAACTGATGCAGTTGAACATTTTTTAAAAGCTGCAAATTGTTGGTTTGAAAATGATTTGCATGCGAAAATGCTTATCGAAAGTTTACTTACAGCAGATTTAGCTGAAAACAAAAGTACAAGAGTTCCATCGATGTTCGCTGCTCATGCCCCCAGTAAAGTTTGTCCTTTTAAATTACCTGTTGATTCTCATGCGGTAGGTTCAGCGTTATATAATTTTTTTGTTGATCAAGGAATTGTTATTAATATTAATAAAACATTGGAAGATAATGAATTCACCATCACATTCCCAGGTGATGAAAGTGGAGATGCATTTCGTAACTTAAGTACAAGCTTGTATAACGTATTTGGTGAAAGTGGCTGTGTTTCAGGTGATGGTGCGCCCTGGAAAGTTCTTGAAGGCATGGAATGTGTCAACATTAAAATAAATAAAGTGGCTGATTTCTTAGAGGCGATGAGAAGGTCAGAAAGCAGCATGCGATTAAACTAATCTTATTGCCAGTAAATTCTACTACAGGCGATAGTGCAAGGTCACAACATAAAATGGCTTTTTGTCTTTAGATAATTTTATAGTGTACTGTGATCTTTATCTTGAACAATATGGGTAACGTGAAAAGTATTTGCTCATAATCAATAAATTTGTTGCTTTTATAACTTGTATTTATGATAATAATTTCTTCCGATGTGTCTTTTCTGGCGGCAGCCAGAAGACTGGCCTTTAAGCTTAGTTTAATACATTCCATTAAACGGGTGCATCACTAAATGTGAACAATATCAGTGTGCGTTTATCAAAATCATGTTCCTGATAATTGTGTTACAAGAGATTATATTATTTAATGTGCTTAAATAACTTAGCGTTATGGAAGTCAAGTTGTGATCATAGCATGATAGTCAAAGAGATAGGCACTCATAAGTCAGCGAAACATAGCAGCTTTAAATATAATCTGGAATTCATGCGAATATATTGAGTTGTTATTAACAAATATACTTAAACGATGAAATTAACGAGTTAATTAGGAGAAATGAATGACGTATTGGGCAGCGGCCATAGTCGACAATCAAATTGTTATGGCTGCGGATTCTAGGGTATCAATTCAACTGACTAGTAAACCACTAGAGATATCTAAAAAACATATGTATGCTGCTGATGATGTTTCAGAGAAGCTTTTCACCAATAAAGATTATGCACAATCACACAAACTATGTATCGTGACAAGTGGTTCAGCAAGCTTTGGTCCACCTGTTGAGGCTACTATCGCTGAAATTCTAAAAAACTTCATCGGTGACAGTTATAAGTCTAGCAAGTCGTATGTAACGGCGGAAGATGCGACTAATAGTTTTGTAGGTTGGTGTAAGTTGAAATATAAATCATCAGCAAAGCTAATAATTCAAAAGGCACATTTTTGCTTTGGAGTCATTAATCAACATGGTAAAGCGTCTCTCGCAGCCATGTTTGGTAATGAAAAAGAATCTTTTATTCAGCCTATTTCAGAATATATCGAAGCAGATTCTAAAAGCACTTGTTACACTATTCGCTATGGTGATAAGTCTATCAAAGAGGCTGTAAAAGAGAGCTGTGGATACATACCTTTTATAGAATCTGTAATTGAAGCCTCTAAAGAAATATATAGCTTTAAAACGATTGGTGGTGCTACTGACTATGCGCTTATGGGTACAACTAAATTTGAAGTAAGAGTTGGTCCTAAGGAACTTGTTACAAAAGCCAGTTTCCTTGGCCCAATGTTAAGTGAACAAAATGACCGAGCGTCAGTTCCAACAAGTCAGATTGGAGTTCCATCTGATTTAATTGATGCGGATCCATCTAGAATGGCTTATAAAAAGCATGGTTAAGCTTTTAGTTTATATTACAGTAGAGAGTTGAATCCACCCGAACGCTTATAACCTTGGTGCCGATAATACATGTTAACAGCGTGGTATTTTTAGCCTATACAATGTATACTACGTATAACTTTTTGTAATTAAGTTCGTCTGACATACATAGCTTAATTTATAAGCTGATAATCCACAAGCAATTTTCATCAAGATAGATCTCATACATCACTTTTAGTCTGCATATATAACTCACCATATACAATTTCAAGTTGTTTTCGCAGTTCATTATTCTCGTGTTCGAGCTTTTTAACTCTAGCTTTTAAATGACATAACAAAGTATTTTCAGATTTCTTGTAGGTGATCAACGAGGCTAACGATTTAGTCCTTAACTGTTCGATCTGTTTTCGTATACTAGGCTGTCTATAAAGCCAGGCAACAGATATATTTGCCTGCTTTGCAACAGCTGAAAACGTTACCACTTGACTAGTGGATTGTAATTCATGTAATGCCTTTGTTGCTTTAGATAACGTGACCTCACGCTTAGATTTAGCAGCTTTTAGTAAAGCATCTACTTTTTTAGCTTTATTACTCATTGTTATCAGCCTCTAATGCATTGATAATTCGTTTTAAGTTAATTTGTACATCAACATTCATTTGCATTTGTCGTTCCCAGCCATTGGCCTTAGCCTGCTCAATAATTTCCTCTGTTTGAGCTAACTGAGTTTTGTGCTGAGGTAGATATTGTTTGCTTGTTTTAAAATTACTGCATGTAAGGCATGCATTTGCATGTGGACAGCGTTGCTGTGCACAGGGAAGGGTACATAATCCATTCGGTAAGGCTTGTGACATCATGTTATGCTTCAACCATTGTGCATCATCCATGGCTACTTGCTCTAATGTGATACTCTCGCCTTGAATATTTACTAACTTACCTTGTAGTTTCTTGAACTCTTGTTTTAGTGTTTGATCATGGATATATGCATATCGACTTGTCATTTCAGGTGATTCATGGCCTAGATACCGCTGTACCACATGCTGGGGAACTCCCGCATTAATCATACGTGTCCCAACTGTGTGTCTGAACTGATGGGAACTAAAATGCCATACCGTACCATTATCATCTTTAATGTTCTTTGCTAGCGCTAGCTTATTTAACATGCTATTAATATTACGCGACTTAGCATGGGGAACTTTACCACGATCACTGCCAGGAAATAAATAACCCTTATTCTGATTGCCAATATTTTTTATGTATGCTTGTTGCTCTTTAATAATTTCGATGCATGTCTTTGAGATGGGAATATAGTATCGTTTATTTGTTTTAGTCTCTTTGACTATCAGGTAAGTGTCACTCGATTCATCTTGATATAAACAGTCGTAAGGCAGTGTGCAGACCTCACCAATACGACGACCTGTCTCAAGTAATACTTTGATTAACCGCTGAGTATGAGCGGGTAGTGATTTTAAATGAGTATTTAGTTGTTTGATCACCGTCTCTGGAATAAAGCGTGGTGCATGAATATTTGGCTTAGGAATATCTCTCTCGTAAATTATATTAGTATACTTAAAATCTAACCATTTTTCACACGAACTTATTTCAATGAATGTTCTTAGATGTATTAGACATATGCCTCGTGTTGTCGCACTTAACTGAGTATGGTTCAAATAATCAAGGTACGCAATAATTACTTCACGAGTAATACCAATGGGTGACAAGGATTCATCATGCTGCATAATAAAATTTCCAAAATGCATAAGCCCTGTGATATAGCTACGACAAGTCTCCATAGACTTTGTAGCAGATTGTAGCTTTACGAACAATTTCACTGCATTCTTGAGCCATTCTGGTTTTACTTTACTGAAATTTAGTCTATATAATGAATGTGTGGCGCTTGGCGTTATTCCTAACTCTTCTGCTAGCCATATATCTTTGCTAAGCAATGATAATTGTTTAGCACCATCTAATGCATACTGATCATTTAATTTGGTTTTTAATAATCTCATTTATTTTCCCTCTCGTTTTTTATTGTTTGATATTTCTCAAAAGCAATTTTTAAATCTTTACTTTGTAGATGGGTATATATGTCAAGCGTGGTTTGTACATGGGCATGGCCTAAACGTTTTTGTATGTGAGCACTGTCCCAGCCATTCAAAATAAGCTCCGTTGCATGGGTATGTCTTAACATGTGGGCTGTCACAGCAAAACCTGCTTTTTTTGACAACCGCTCGAATAATGATCTGACACTACGATAGGTGAGGGGAGTTCCTCTATTTTTGCCTCGTGTTTTTATAAATACATATTGACTTTGATATTCATGGCACTCCTCAAAATAATATTTATTATAGAGTGACAATAGCTCTGCAGTAATATGGACTGTATACGCTTTCCTGGATTTACTACGAGCCTCATTCTCAAGATCAAATCGCGGTTTTAGGATAATTTCATTATTCCAACTATGAATATCCTCATGATGTAGGCCAAGCGCTTGTCCAATGCGCATTCCCGTCTCATACAGTAATGCAATCAGAAACTTGTCTTGCTTTGTAACACATAATGAAAATAATATATCAACTTGTTCATGGCTCAATGTTTTAGGTATTTGAACAACTGGTTTTAATTTGATTATCCGTTTAGCTGTCGGCTTAGATTTTGTAATATGATGTAATAGCGATTTATAACGCTTATGTTGAAAAGTTGATTGACTTATAAGTTGAATATTCGTTTTGCCAATTTGCGAATTATATCGATAGAAAGTTGACAGCGCGGCTAAAATTGAATTGATGGTTGTTTCCCGACGTGTTGAGACAGTTTCATCAAGCACGATAACATTATTATCACTTGTTCTTAACCAACAAACAAACTCTGCCAAGTCACTTAATGTAATATTATCCCATCTCTTATTAATTTTTTTTAGGAATTGCCAATATAACTTTAAGTGATGAGCATAAGCTCGAATTGTATTAGGACTTTTTTCTATATTGGTTATATAGCGAATGAAATTCTGAATAATTGGGATCGGCAAATAATTATCATCAAGAACTAGCCATGAACATTTATTTGGACCTAGGATTATTTTTTGTATTTTCATGAGGACACCCTATTAACTGTACTAAGTTGACTATAAGTTTAACAACATAGTCTACGTTGTACACGTTGTATAGGGTGTTTTGATACTGCCGATAATAGAATTTACTGGTAATAGTCTTGGTGAAATAGTGAGAATTCAATTTGCAAGTACAATCTATTTACTAAAATTTATCTTATTATTTACATATTGTATTAAGAGATCTTCTGCCTTATCAGAATAAATAACAAATTGAAACTTTCCTTCGTTAATTCGTTTAGAAGCATCTTGCTTGACTTTATCAAAATGTACTTTTAACTCATCGCTTTTCTGGCTTATAAAATTATAGCATCGTTTACCTAATTCATTAGATAATTCTTTAATTCCACGAATTTCTACAGCTTTTTGAATGTACCAAATATATATTAGTCTTTCTGCAATTCTACTTTCTGCATAAGTATCGTAAGGTTCCGTGTATTGATTAATAATAAAGAATATCTTTTCAACACAATATTCTATGATTTCAACTGAATATTCATTAACAAATATATATCTAATCGCCGTATATGCGAGAAAATCACATATCATTTTTTCTAAGTAATCATTACTATTTAGATTACTAAAGGCATTAATTAATGAATCAATATAACGTTTGATTTGTTTGATAATTACTGCGATATCTAGGTCGATAATTGTTCTATCAAATAAATCAACAAATAAATTTAAACTCCCTTTTATGCTTTCTATAAATCTAAATCCTAGGTGTGAATTTGTTAAGTCTACATTATGTGTGTTTAATAAAAAAGTACTGACTTCCTCTGAAATTTTAAGAAATAATGAGTAAGGTAAAATTATACTTGTATTTGTTCTTAGTAATTCTTTAGGACCTTCCCTCTTGGCTACACAAAGCAGCATATATATATTGTGATAGACTGATTCAACTAAATTAAACTCCGTTTTATTAATTAATTCGTAAGAAAGCGAAAGATATATAATATATACTATCTTCACAAGCATTTCTGATAATAATAGAACAACATTTTTATAATCTTGCTTGATAAGATGAGCAGGAATGATAAACATATTATCAATTATTCGTGACGTCAATGGTGATTGTTTGTTTAGGAAATATTTACTACTGTCAATGTAATAATCAATAATTTTGCTATATATTTGGTCAACTACAAGATCCTTTGGAAAATTTTTTGATACGCTACCTGCAATCAAAAATGAGGCTTGAAAAGGTACATCATCCAAATTACTACTCTGCGCCTTTTCTATAGTATTTATTAACCAAGCTAATGTTACAAATGATAATGTAATATTTCTCTCAACGCTAATTAGAATTTCAATTATCTCTATATGTGCTTTTATTACTAAATTAACAATTGACTCCTCATTAATAGATATTGCAGTGTTATTAATTTTAGAAATAGAAATATATATATGATTAATAATTTGGTCATTTGGCAGAATAGATTTATTGACCTTTAGATAATTTTTAGCAATATCTGTTATAGCTTGTAAGGATGTTTTCGCAATTCCTAACTCTCGAATCAATATGCCCTTGCATGCAGTCTCAACAATGGAATTTATCCAGAATTTAGTTTATTCTATATCTTTTTCATTATATGCCATTTAAATATTGCGCCTATTAATTATATCAATTGCATTATCTCTTGCTAAATGGATAGCATATGTCGGATCTAAATAGATTACCAATATGCTTATAATACCATCTCAAGTTATCTAATGTAACAGCTATGGAAATGAACGAAAGATATCTCAGATAAATGGTATAACAAGAACTTGGCTTTATAATTACAAGTATGAAATTAACTATTATAAGGATACAAAAACTCATTATAAATTTATGAGTTTTTGTATCATGTATAAATATCTGTAAAATTGCCGATGTCCAAGATTCACTCGCCTTTTGGATTGGTAGTATAGATAGTGATATTGCGATGGCTAAAATAGTTGCTATAGATATTCCAATTGAAATTAAAAGTGTATTAGGGATTGTAGCTATATATAATCTGACATGTGGATTAAGGTAGAAGGTTAAGATTAATATGACTAACACTACAATAGTGACTATGGTCAATGGCCAAATTTTCCATAAATTCTTAAAGCAAACCATCATATATCTCAGCCTTAAATTACATTGATAAAGCTTAATTATATACATATCAAGGTTTATAATCGAGGGGATTATACTTTCTATATTGATTTGTATACTACTAACTTAATATTTTATGACAAATACAATATGGTTATATATTAATCTAATTGCCGGTAATAGATTTAACTAATAATTAAAGTTTAAATCTAAAACGTCGACTCCAAAAACGGTCTAGGTTTTTCATTCATAAGAATCATTTTTATCTGAAATCAAGGGCAGAACCTTGGTTTGATTATTGTTTATGGGATTCAATATCACCAAAGCCAGTCAACTTTACCGGTGGCCGATTCGGGAATTCAGCAGAAATTGTTAATTCGCCACCCATGCTATGAATATAATTGCGAAGAGTGGACAGTAGTAAATCAGACCGTCTTTCTAAGCGAGAAATACCATCTTGCTTCATATGCAGTATTTTACTTACTTCTTCTTGTGTAAGATGTAGCGCATTTCGCAAATCACGTAACGTCATTTCTTCTGTTATCAGCTCCTTAGAGCGAGCAATAATTTTCTTACGTCGTTGTGGTGATAGTTCTTTAAGTTTTTTATCTAGTGAAGTAGCCATATTAAAACTCCTATGATTGGATTAAAGACAGATGTTCAGCAAATCGTTCATCTGCTTTTTTAATCAATTCCTTATAAAATCGTTTTTCACTAACGCCTGATTTATCACCAGCGATTAAAAGGATGGCTTTTCTTTGAGGATCAAATGCAAAAGCTATTCTCCAAACGCCATTATTTGCATCAAAGCGTAATTCCTTCATGTTACTAAACTTTGAACCTTTCAGTGTATCTGCCCTAGGGCGACCTAGTTGAGGCCCAAAAGATTCGAGCAGTTTTGCATGTGCTAATAGCTCATCTTGAACGTCCATGGCTAAGCCATCAAATTCTGCTTCAAATTTATTGTGGAATTGAACTGTCCATTTCATATAGTGATTATGACATTAAATACATATGTTGTCAAGTACATATGTTGGTAAATGTTGGTAACATGCTATTTGACGATATAACTAATTTGATATATCATATAATATATGACAGGCAAGGAAATAATAAAAATACTCGAGAATCATGGTTGGCAAGTCCTAACGAATTCTCCGAACATGTTATCAGACCCTAAAATAGCGTTCATAATTTATCTTAAAGCGATGATCGGCGCGTTTCGGTAAGCTAGGCACTCCTTGCATAGTAGTCTTGAATTCACTTTGAGTCATTGATGGTAGATTTGGTGATAAGATTATATTGTAGGCCATCCAGTGTAACAACTCTGACCGTGGAAATAATAGCAAGTGCGGCACTAGCACAGATATTACATCCGCTTGGTCATTGTAAATTTGTAGGCTAAAATTATATGCTTTAATTTCGTGGGGATTAACTTCAAAATAGGGACTTTGCTCATACTTTGTTAACACTCGCCTGTCGAAGTAGACTTGTGTAAGGTGTAAGTTATGAATATGTTTTTTATTATCTAGATCGATATATTCAAATTCACCATTAGCCTTATAGCCTATTTTGAATAAGTATTTAATCGGATCATTGTATATCTTTTTTTTTAAAATAATCTTACCGCATATTCCATGAATTGTATCATCTTCATAACGTGTGATTTCATAATATAGGTTATCTTCTTGCTTATTCTCAATAGTTTTAGGCTTTTTATCCGACTCTTTGAATCTTAGGCTAAACCATATTATTAGACTCTCATTAATGACTATTTTTGCGGTAGTACTTATCATATGATCATTATCATTACTTACTTCCATGATTGGGAAGCTATTAAGATCAACCTCATGCTCAGGGGTACATTTTATAAAATTGCTATCTAATATATATGAATATATATCAATTTCTTTGATACCAAGTCCATTGTTGTTTATTGGCTGTGATTTTTCGAATAAAGTAATCCAACCCTTCGTCAGGGAGACTTTAGTCTTAATAAGTTCTATACATTTACTTTCTATATTGTCAGTAATATTCATAATTGTTCTTAACTGAAATATTTTATTATTCAATGAATTATAAAATAAGAAAAGTATTCCGTTAACTAATAATGTAATTATAGCAAAATCTGGTAATTTGATTCGGGAGCTATATAGGCTTTCGTGACATATATGGATGAATTGTAATGTTTACCAATCGTGTTTATGCGTTACTGCTCAAATAAGTCCGCAAGACCTTGTACTAGATCATTGCCGTTGACAGCGCAAATTAACATACGTTGCAGAATACTAAGTTGTCTTTGGATTGTGCCAATCTGATGACAACAATGTGCTTAGTATTCCTACCTTATCTCAATTCAAGCTTAGTTGGCAGTTTGATGTCTCGAGGAATAGTCTATAATTAAAAATAAATATAAATACTTTATTTGCGAGGATATGCTGATGTATCCACAAAGTATAATAAATACAGAACGCCTAGTGCTGTCTTCTCCTGAATATATATATCAAATAATGTCTACAATATATGACGAAGAAGATAATGTGAATTATGATGAAAAAGATTTAGAAGAAAGGCTTCTATCACGAAATGATTCTCTAATCAATCTCGCCATCGCAAGATATGGCCATATTACAGATTCTGTACTTCATATTTTCAATAATAGTGTCTCCTCTACTTTTCGTATTGCAGCGATACTAAACACAAAGGCGTTATGGATAGACGATAAAGTGTTGACTAATATCCTAAGTAGGAATGACAAATATGAACTAATGGCACTATTTAGAAATCATGAGGCTTTTGAATATTATGAAGCAAATAGATTTTTACAGAATCTTTTTGAGAAGAAAGGTGTTTTTAAGGCTATAGACATGACCTTATGGAGGAAATGTATTAAACTCACCTGGAATAATCCACTAATATCTATTTTTGGTGGTCCTACGTGGTATGAGAAACTTACCTATCATGAAGGTCCTGATTTTTCAAGAATAAAGATGTTCGAGGCGTTATATAATTTGTTAATAATAGTGCCTAACAATGAGGACTGGGCAAAAACATTATCAATGTTATATGATGAAGTTAAACTGCCTGAAAATTTCAGCATGAGTGAAGATGAGTTTAGAAGCTTGCTTAAACGATGGCACAGTTTTGCAAGCTCTGAATTAAAAAGCAGTAATTCTTTTTTAGAAGTTCGTAGACATATAACAAATCTTTACTGCCTTAATATTAGTCCAAAATATGGGCACTATTCTAGTGATGAATTTTTAGCTCTTCAAAATGATCCTGATATTGCTGTTAGAATGGGATTCTATCAAAATTGTAAATGCTCCACTATCAAAATGCAGTCTTATTATGAAAGAGACAAGAAATATTTTGTCGAAGCCGCTGTTATGAACCCATTTTTTCATGCGATAGAAAAGAACAAGTATATGTTAAGAGATATATATTATAATGAGTATCATGACAGTATGTCTGATGGAGAAGAGTATTTTTACCGAAATAGGCTTGAACTTATGTATGATTGGGTTTTTAGTAATGAAGAATATAATGCAGAGCTAAGACAGCAAAGAAGTTACCCTAAAACACCTCATTATGGATTCAAGGATCAGATCAACGATCAAATGTATAAAATTCAAAACTTAATAACTATTTGTATTATACTTAATATAGTAACAATAGTTGCCTTAATAATTTTATATTTTTTCAAAATATGACATATTGGATAGTTAAGACTTAATAATCTATTAAAGCATTTGATATCGCTATAATACACATGTTGCGTAGGGGAATATATTAAGCTTATACAGCGAGTTTTTTAGTAAACCTTGCGGGCTTTTTGAACAAGATTATCAGGCTCATTAAGTATGATATTGGGTGCTGGGTACTTTGCCGCTCTCCATATTGAAATACTCTGGAGATAGATAGCGAACCTACTTGACGATATATCTATTCTGATATATCATATAATATATGACAGGCAAGGAAATAATAAAAATACTCGAAAACCATGGTTGGCAAGTCCTAAGGGTGTCAGGTAGTCATTATCGAATGGGAAAAGACAACTTGCGAACTACAGTGCCTGTACATGGAAAACGAGACATTGGCAAAGGACTCCTGAAAGCTATTGAAAGACAAACTAAGGTTAAACTGACATGAACATACAATATCCGGCAAAGATTACGCATGATGCTTCAGACGATCGTTATCTTGTGCAGTTCTACGATTTTGATGAGGCCATTACAGAAGGCGAGACACTAGAAGAAGCGATTTACAATGCATCAGAGGTATTGTCGCTTACCATTGAAGGTCGCTTCGATGAAAAAATGGATGTCCCCGAGCCCTCGCGCCATGCCAATGCCTATATGGTTGCACCTGCTGCACGTGTCCAAGCTGCATTACTGATCCACTTCATGAAAGGCAAACGTACAAATGCTGAAATTGCCCGTGCTCTTGGTACGTCTTGGCCTTCCATTTCAAGACTTGAGGATCCACGTCATTGGCCAAGCCTGCGGACACTTGAACGTGCCGCCGCAGCCTTGGGACAAAAACTTATATTGTCGATGGAACCCATAAATAAGAGCCAAGAGAAAACAAAATCAGGGCGACATAAACATGCTTAGCCTGTTGGGGACTTCTTACAACGGAATAAAGTCTCACCGGTCGCCAAGCATTTGATGTCCCCTTCTGCGCCTGAACCTTCTGCCTCGCATTTTGATATCAGCAACGCTTGTAAGTTTGATTGGTCATACCCAAACGCTTCAAACACTTTATGATCGTTAACACGCACACTGGCGACAAGGCGCCTTCCATTATTCATAGCTTATATCTTCCATCAAAAAAAGAACCGGAGTATAACCCAGATGACGGTTCATCGTTGGTATTAAAAAATTCAAAATTTAATTTAATGAACTATGGTCACAACATTGTTCAAATAAGGTAAGCTTTTTATCTGGATTAAAGCGCTTAATTTTTATCAAATTCCATAAACGCGGCCTCACCTTTTGCGCTGTAAAGCGTTTCATAGGCCTTGTCCTTGTTTAGGTTTTCGAACGCGTCAATTAACGCACCTAAGATAATTTTTTTAGCATACTCATCCATTTTTGCCTTGATGACTAAGCCACCAAGTTCAATTTTGCGTCTTGTATCTGCTTTACGTTCTTTGATACGTTCTATGGCGTAGTTTCTCTCAAGGCGCGCCAAGGTTTGTTCTGTTTTTTTGATAGTCTTAGACGTTGACATGGGTATGCCTTTCGGCAATTTCAGCAAATGCTTGTGCCAATATAGTGTCATCCAGTTCTGCGATATTATGCTTATAGGCAAGCTCGCCAATTTCTTGCTTGCGCTTTTGCCTAAGTGACACTAACTTTTTTTTCATTGTTTCTATTTGTTCAATTATTTTTCGCTCTTTTTTTGAGATATTGCTTTTTGTCTTCATCGTCATCACTTAACCCTCTTATGAATATTATGATTCCATTTTATCCAAGGAAGAGATGTTCTGCAAATAAAAACGAAAAAGAAATTCATATTGAAAAAATATAAAACACTCGCGAAGCGAAACCGAAAAAGTCCAAGGGCGCAATGTGCAAACGAAGTTTGCTATGCTAAGATTGGCATTATGGCTATTGCATTTGCTCATATCAGTTACCATTCGCGTTCTAAAGGACACAGCGCCGTCGCTGGGGCTGCGTATCGCGCAGGTGAAAAGCTTTATGATGAACGAACAGGAGAGATGCATAACTTTGAAAACCGTAAAGACATCCTGCATTCTGAAATACTTTTGCCAGAAGGGGCTGACCCAAAATTTTACGATCGCCAAACGCTTTGGAACGAAGTGGAACGCGCTGAAACCCGCAAGAATTCACAAATCGCCAAAGACATTGTGGTTGCCCTACCTCGTGAACTTAATCTTTCACAACAAATTGAGCTAACCCGAAACTTCGCAAACTATCATTTTGTGAATAAAGGGATTGCCGTGGATTACTCTATTCATCATGATGATGATGGTAATCCTCATGCACACCTTTATACCACTACTCGAAGACTTGAGAAAAATCGTTTTTCGACACATAAAGCCAGAGACTTGGAACCTCCCGTGGCACGCTCTGCTGTTGTCGCGCCCCAATATTGGGGAAAGCAATGGCGCGACTATCAAAATGAGTTTTTTAGGGCCAATGCAATTGATTTAAAAGTCGATGCCGAACATTATTTTAAAACTCGCCATGAGGGACGGGTACGCAATCAAACTGAACGGCATTACATCAAAGAAGAAAATGCCCTAAAGCGTGAGGCCACCCGTGAGATTGCGCTCAATTCGCCAGAGAATTTGCTAAACCATTTGGGGACACAGTTTTCGATATTTTCGGAACGCGAGCTTTCCCGTTTTATCAATCAGTACACCAACACAACCGAAGAATTTCAGTTGGTGATGCTAAAGGTTAAAGCCCATCGAGACTTTATCTCATTAGGTTTGGCCGATGATGGGCGTGAACGTTATACCACGCGTGCGAATTACGTTCGTGAAACCCAATTGATTGAGCAAGCAGAAACGTTACGTGCAAAAACCTCACATGCGGTTAATACCGGCGACGTCAAAAAGGCCATCAAAACCCATGGCCTAAATGAAGAACAAGCCCTTGCGCTTGCTTATCTTACCGATAAAGAAGGGTTGGCCACGCTTGTTGGTCGGGCAGGGACTGGGAAATCATCTTATGTTCTTAAGGCCGCCTATGATGTTTGGCAAAAGGCGGGTTATCAGGTACGTGGCATGGCTGTTTCTGGTATTGCCAGCAAAGGCCTTCAAGAAAGCTCTGGTATTCCCTCAGCCATTCTTTATGGCATGAAGCAGCAAATCCTTGAGAACCGATTGCAATTGACGGACAAGGACATCTTGGTCATGGACGAGGCGGGCATGACGGAACTTAGTGATATGTCCGTTATCATGGAGGCCGCCCATAAGGCCGGTGCTAAGCTGGTCTTAGTGGGTGATCCGGCACAGCTACAACCTGTCGGCAGTGGCGCCCCTTTGCGTGCCATTGCAAGCCATACTGGTTTTAGTGAATTAAAAGAGATTATGCGACAGCATGATGACGGTGACAGGCTTGCCAGTCGTGCCTTGTCACAGGGGCGCATTGAAGAAGGCCTAGCACACTATGAGTCCAAAGGTAGCATTAAGTTCAATGCTAGACGAGATGAAACGATTAACCAGCTCATCGAAGATTGGCAAAAACAATTAACTATTGCCCCGCTTGAAAGCCAGATTATCTTAGCGCACCGTAATGAAGATATCGAGGCATTAAACAAGCGTGCCCGTGACGTATTAGTTGAAACAGGCTTTGTGAGTCATGCCAGTGTCGAGTTTGAAACGGCAAAGGGTAAAAAAGCCATTGCCAAAGGTGAACGTATTCTTTTCTTACAAAACGAACGTGGGCTTGGTGTTCACAATGGTGATTTTGGTACAGTACTTGGGGTTCAAAAAGACAAACTCTTAGTCAAACTCGACAATGGTAAACACGTTGATTTTAGCCCTCAAGATTATGCGCATTTTACCCATGGTTATGCCGCGACTGTCCATAAAACGCAAGGCACCACGCTTGATAATGTATTTGTCTATGCAGGTGGGCATGGTTGGAACCGGCATTTAACATATGTGGCCTTAACGCGGCACAGACGACACGCAGCGCTTTATGCAGACGGTGAAACCCACAGAAATTTAAAACAGTTGAAAGTGCACTTAGGCCGCCATGAGTTTCGTGACACGTTGCTCGATTTCCCATTGTCATATGCTATCCGGCGAGGGTACGATCCAGATTTAATGGCAGGCAGATTTATACATGTTGTCTCACGCGCCAAAGAAAAAATTCAAGACAGTTGGCTTTATATCACCAACTATGAAGCGTTCCAACGTAACGTCGCACAACGTGCTCAGCATAAAGCGATAATGCCCCGTCGCGAACGGGCACGTCGTGTGGCGTACTTTATTGATCGCTACCGTGCACACCATCAAGCGTGGCACACACTTATTAACAACTTAAATACGCATGAAAAACTTTACCAGCGTGCTGAATATCAACCTCTCATAGAAGAACGTATGAAGCTTCAAAAGCTTGCCCATCGGTTTTATCAATCCTACAATCGTTATGAGGTTGCATTGACACACAACCATATCACCTATGAAAAACTGGGGGACATGGCAAATGCACACATCCGAAACCAAGTTGCAGCCGATTATATTAATGCCTATAAACATAAACACACGTTAAAGCAACAAGCATTAGCGAGCGATATTTACCCTCACTTAAAGTCTTACTATAGTGTTTTACATTATTATGCAGACAAAGCCAATGTGAATGCCAAGGCATCGATTAAGCATATTAAGGTTGCTTATCAACAAGGACTCTATAAATCACTTTATCAAGCCGGTGAGATTGATCGCTTACTTTTAAGCAATATTAAACAATATCTTGATAAGGACACAAAACTTCGTTCACAGTGGTCTCAAATTTTTAACATGGAAGGTGGTCTTGCCAATCTTACATCACAACAATCAGAGCAGTATCATATGCAGGGAGTGAAACGTGATGCAGTTGCAAACAAATTATATCAAGCACTTGATAAAAACCCTGCGCTTTATGCCAAGTTCGATATTGATATTGAAAGGCTTAAAGCGGGCCATCTGCGCTACCGTGCACGTGAACGCGTCAAGCGTTTTAAGAATGCAAGTCTTTCCCAATTAAAAGAGATTGCCGAGCATATTAAAGCAGATTTTAAATCACATGCCCCCTACTTTCGTGAGTTTGGACTTGATATTAAAGATATCAATTTAACATTATGGCAATACCGACATCGGTTTGAATATGCGAAACTTAACCTTGACGAAAAAGTGCGTATTAAAAAACTTGAGGACTATCGGTCATTGCAACAAGCGTGTGCTAAGGCATGGGCTAAAGTCTATGATAGTAAACATCAAACCACATCAGACGATACCAAAGCATTAAAGCTCGTCATTGCAAGCCAATGGACAGTCAAACGTAATGCCCTCGCTTATGAAATTTATTCACAAGCTAAACATTACCAAACGGCTTTTGAGTTTACCCACATTAATCAAGAAAAGCTTTCGCTTCACGCCAAAGGCCATGAACGATACTTATTTGTAAAACGCTATCTTAATGAAGACCGACCGCTTCATCGTTCCCAGATGGCGGCCTTTATTAGGCTTCATCAAAAAGCCTATGCCCCTGCCCTTGCAACACTTGATGTGAATAGAAAGCAACTTTATAAAGATGCGCGTCACCATCAATACCTCGCACAATTAAAGACATTGCCCATTGAGCAACATGTTCCTTATCAGTGGTTAGAACGCTACACAGAAAAGCGTATTGAAACAGGCATGGCCTGGGCACGTGTAAGACAAGCGAAGCTTTTAGGGGATGACACCGCCATTGATAAATTCACGCAAGAAGCACTGCATGTGACGCGTCAACGCAATGAAATTGCATCGCGATTAATGGAAAAGCTCTATGCGCATAAGGACAATGTCTTACTTCGCCAATTTGATATTGATTATACAAAACTTCAAAAAGCCGCTAATGAATTCACAAACTATCGAGCCGTATTCGACTATCGGCATGCAGACTCGCTTGCGTTAAAAGATTCACTTGCCTATGAAATTTTTTCACATAAAAAATATTATCGCGAAATTACCATGCAAGGCATTGACTTAAACACATTGCATCACGATGCGCAATCACACCAGAGGCGTAGGTTTGCAAAAGAATTACCTGAGCCAGAACGTCACCACTGGCAAGTGCTCGATAACTATCAACAAGCTCGCCTTAAGGCTGCACAGGTTTGGAAAGACATTATTGCAAGACAAAAACTAGGGGACAGTATTTCACCGTTAGAATATGAAAATGCAAGAGAACTATCACTGAAACGCAATGCCTTGGCTTATCAGATTAAAGAAAGCCTTAAGACTTACCTGCCCTATTTTGATAATGTTGGTATCAAGCGCTTGCATATCGAAAACCATGCACAAAAATACCAGCCAACCATTGAAGTTGCCAAAATTACTGCTCATAAACACACAGATGAAATCCGCTATTTCACGTACGAAACAGTTAACAATGCCCTTAGGGACATGGCACAAGATTTCTATACGCATGTCTTAGGTGATGAAGGCAAGCCGTCAGGCTATTCTCGTCGCTATGGGCGTAAAGGCAGCTTAAGCGTGACACTCACTGGCAGTAAAGCTGGGTCATGGTATTCTTTTGAAACAGGGACAGGTGGCAGTCCGATTCAATTATTAATGGATCCATCGCATGGGTGGGGACTTACTTACAAAGAAGCGATTGAAGAAGGCGCGAAGCTTGCCCGGTTAAGCCATCATGATACAACGATTGTTCATAGACGGTCACAAATAACGGAACACGCACAAATGAAAGTGCAAAAAGACGAGACGGATGCACTTAATAAACGTAAATCCAATGCCCGTTATTATTATCTAAGTGCGATACCCATTGAAGGGACATTGGGTGAGCGTTATCTACGAGAGGTGCGTGGTATTCAAGGCGATATCTCTGAATGTAGGTATCATCCTAAGGTGAGAGATGTACGCCTGGATGATAGTGGCAAACCTCACGTGAGTTATCATCCTGCAATTGTGGTGGCTGGCTATGATGAGAATGGCGAAATCATTTCGTCACAAACGATTAGTCTTAATCCAACGACTGCTAATAAAGTTGATAAAGACCATGTCGGTGCTGTGAAACGAAGCCGTGGTCAAGTCAAAGGTGCAGGCGCACTTATTCATCGTGGCACTTCAAATGAAGTCCTTATCGCAGAAGGGCCTGAAACGGCCGCGTCCTTAATTGAAGCAAAACCCAATGCCCATATTTATGTGACTTTGGGTAATATTCGTAATGCTGAAAATCTAGGTTGGCTTGCTAAGAAACATCAAACCAATAAATTTCTTTTTGCGGTCGATAAAGACTTAAATACTAACAACCTTGAAGCACTTAAAAAAGTTGCCACGAAGCTTAAAGCAGATCATAACATTGACTGCTATCAAGCAACGCCATCCCTTGATTCAAAAGACAAGTATGACTTTAATGATGTATTAAAAGAAAAAGGCCTCTCTACTGTCAAGACGCAACTTGCCAAGATGGTAAAAATCGAAGTCAATGAGCGTACGACAGATATCGGTAAATCCAAGCCATCAACCTATGAAAACAAAACTCAAAAAATTAAAGACAAAACCAAAACTTCTTCTCTTGAAGGTCTTCAGGCCATTAAGGTTTTACAAAACCATAAGCTTGGTTGGGACAAATTAAAAGACAATACCCATACGACGATAAAATGGCTTAAGAAATACCGGACGCTTGCACTTGAAGTCCATGAGAAGATTACCCATCGCTCTTCATCTGAGACTAAACCTAATGAACAACTAAAATCCGTCTTAGTACAAATAAAACAACATGTGAATGAAATCGGCCAAGACACTGCGCTGATGAAAACATTGGCCCATGAAAATCCTAACTTTGCTGCATGGATACGAAGTGAAACAAAGCACTTGCCTCAACAAAAAGCCATTGAGATAAACTGGTTTGATCTCAAATATCAAGCTGAATGGCAGGCCTTAAGTCAAAATAAAAATAGTAATGTAAAGTGGGCGGTTCGTTATTATGAACTTGGATTAGGTAAAACAGACAAATCCGATCTTGCACGTATCAATAAGCACATCAGTGAGCTCGCGCCTGAAATTTACAAAGACAAACCCACTTGGAAAGCGCTTTCAGACAAAACACCCAATCTAGCCAAGAGCATACAAAAGATAGCATTGTTGCATGATAAGACACGTGATAAAGGCAGAGAACATTAATGTTTACTCAAGATGTTAACCCATAGTCTATACTTACTAATAATGAAAGAACAGAAAAACTAGAGCATGACATGGTTGAACAACAAGAATGTACTAGGAGAGCGCAACATTTCATGGGGTGATTAAGCCGCTTTTTTAAAACCACTGCATTGCTCATTTACTTCATCTCTAATCTTTAACCCAGGATACCAGCGCTCAAAATAATCAGGTAAATCATCGTTAAGAGCTGCTGTTCTAGTTTGTAAAAGATAATGAGCGCCCTGTCGCGACCATTGCATCTGTTGTTTTTTCACCATGCGCTTGGTCACCACTTCATTAACTGTCGATTCTACGAAGCTGGTTGCGATCGTTTCACCGTAACGCCATCGTTCACCATAATTTGGAATGATGTGACGATTATTTTCAATATAAGTATTTAACTCTTCAAGATGCTTAATAAATTTTTTTTTGTTTTTATATTTAATTTTGTCAATCTCCCCAGATTCATCATCCATTAATAAAATATAGCCATCGTCTAAATGTATAAGCGCCTCTTCGACATTGCCATGCCAAAGATACCATTTCACACGAGTTAATTCTTCTAGCATTTTTTTGCCCGGCTCCGGATCAGATTTCACTAACCCCTTCGCAAATTGATTCAACACAGTGAGGCGCATGGTCACATGAAACCAATCAAGCACATGATCAGATTCAGGGTGCATAATAAATTGTAAGTCACGTATGTTTTCTGCGCCATCGGATAAGAAAGTGATTTGCTGATTTTCTTGCATTCCCTGATTTCTGAGCGCATGCAATAGTCGTCGTTGGGGACGCTCATCCATGCTTTGTACGAAACCAAAACGCTTCGCCGATTTAGTCTTTGAAAAAGACTTGCCAACAATCACTTCAAAGTTTGAACGTTTATCAACACAACTCCTCACGTAACCACCGTCAATACCGACTGTAATTGGTTTATCTGGCTTTGGCAATCTGGCCCATTCATTGGCGCAACCGGATATGCAAATGGGCTTATCAGCTAGTTCCGACTCTTGTCGTTTAGCAATTTTATGTAGATGTCTTCTGACCGTTACCCCATTGTGTGTTGCTGATATCGGTAATATATCTGAAAGTAGCTCAGACGTTTTCTTAAAAGATATATAAGAGGCCCATTTTGTTTCAATATACTGTAACTCAGGACTTATATGTTCTGGTAACCAAGACTGTAATAGACTTAATGTCTTTGAAGGAGTATCACTGCAGTTACAGTGATATACTCGTAAACTTGGAATGACCACAATGCCGAATAATGTTTTAAGTTGAATGGTGTGGTTGCATTTAATTCTTCGTTGTTTATGGCAGCACGGGCAGGCACGATGATTACGAATGTATTCTTTTGCTTGAGACAAAACAATTTTTTCTTGCAGTATCTTTAATAATGCTTTTGATTCATGGAGTGATAGGCCAGCATTGTAACCATTGTCATGTGGCTTTTCAATTTGAAAAATATCCTCAACGTGTGTTTGACCTTGCTCATCATCGATGATAACTTGTAGTTTATACTTCATGGCATAACCTCACTATTCTTGGAAGTGAGGATTTATTATATCAAATACTTTTTACTAATTCAGATTGAAAACGCTTGTTAACATAACCACGAATAAATCTTGCAGCGATAATTTCATCAATGAATAGTTCAATATCACTCATAGCAATATTTCCTTTCGCATCGATGATCGTTTTTAGGAGCTTTAATGTGGGTTCCAGGTCATCATGTTCTTTGGCATCTGGCATTCCCTTACCTTTGAGACAAAATACTGATGAATTCTTCGCTGTTGTTATAATACGTTCAATTCGAATATCAACAATATTATCAATGAAAAAATTATATTCATATCGAAATTTGTCTCCTACATCAAACTCAAAATCATCTAAGTATATCTTCCTAGCGTCATCAGAAAACATAATGCCACCCGCATAAGAGATACCATAATCCTTACCGAAGATATGGAACTGATGGAGATAGTCATTGTCCCAGTTGTAGGCAATCTGAATGATCTCATGCAATTGAGCTAATGATGTATTTGCTGGGATTCTGAGGCGACGCCAGATCATCGGGCTGATACCTCTGAGAGCAATCTTAATGATGTATGTTTTCATTTCGATCAACGCTTCTAGTAGGTATAATTGTAGAGTGTGGTCGGTGGACTAGGCATTGTAAAGGATACCTTAGGATGCTCCATGAAATGTTGCGCTCTCCGATGTGTTCAATAGTTTGTTTGCGATCGCCTACAGCCGGGAAATATTCTATAACGACAGGATCTTGATTGATTAAGGTCATGGCATCACAATCACTACTTTGAAAAGTTCATACCAGCAGTCTGTTAGTTTCTAATATTTTCATTGTGTTAACGTCCTATGTGTTGTTTTTAAATGTTGCCATAAATGTTTTCAATCAATCTCCGAGCTTCCAGTGCCCATATTTGACTAGATTATCGACTCCGCAAGCGTTTATAAATCGATCTCTGATCGACCAAGTAATAAATAATATTTACAAGCTTTGCAGTTGCAAGCGCATCTTGGAAATCCAGGTTTGATGTAAAGCAGGATAAAGTGACCCCCTTGTCTAGACCACTATCTTAATTTTTTTTAGGAGATTTCAGCCCTTTTTCATTTAAAGAAATAATTATTGTTGTGCTTTCGGAATGTGGGCGAGAAGACAACAAGTGTGTACAAGCTGTGGTAAACACGCAGTGTTTTCCATCAGTTTGTGCACACGTCCCGAAGGGTGTTGTCTGGTCCGTAGGACTCGTCCACAACTCCGAAAGCGGCCCTTTCCTGCTTAAAGTACATTTCAGCAGGCCTTTTATAACCAAGCGACTGATGCCAACGCTTGTTGTTATAAAAATCAATATAAGCTCGAATAGCTTCTTTTAAATCTTTTACACAATCATAGTCATTCAAATAAAATTCTTCACACTTGAAACTACGCCAAAAACGTTCAATATAAATATTATCCGTACATCGTCCTTTGCCCGTCATGCTAATTCGTATGTCATACTCCCTTAAAAAACTGACCCAATCGTCACTGGTGAATTGACAGCCCTGGTCGCTGTTAATAATTTCAGGTGTACCATGATAAAGTCCTTGTTTTAATGCATCAATGCAAAAATCAGTCTCCAATGTATTTGAAAGTGACCAACCTACAACATATCGACTGTAAACGTCGATCAAGGCAACCAAATACATAAATCCGTTTCGCATGCGTAAATAGGTGATATCTACCATCCACGCTTGGTTTGGATGCGTTATTTCCAAACCCCGGAGCAAGTATGGGTGCACGGCATGCAATTTATTACGGCGGCTTGTATTCGGGCCAGGAAATATTGCCTGGATGCCACCCAACTGCATTAATCGTTGCACGCGCTTGCGATTCACTTTCAAGCCAATTGCACGCAATTCCTTCGTGATGCGACGATAGCCGTAAAACGGGTAGCTTGTCCACACATCGCGGATCATATTAAGCAGTTCAATCTCATCAATACCACTCAACTTTCCCTTGTAATACAGCGTACTTCTATTGACTGATAGCAAATCGCATAACTGCCGCGTGCTTAGCTCCTCTGGCGCATCTTCAATCAATCGTCGTCGAACAGATCTGGGAAGGCGCCGACACTTTTTTTAGGTAGTCTCGCTCAACTGTTAACTGGCCAATCTTTTCATACAGCTTGTTCTGCTTGCGTTCCTGTTCCATTGCCTTGGATTGTGCTGCCTTGTCATTTTTAACAAATACGTTAGACCCTCGTTCCACTAGTTGCTTCTTCCAATTGTGTACTTGACTTGGCGCGACTTGGTATCTCTGGCAAATGTCGTTTATGGTCATATCGCCTTTAATCGCGCATATGGCTATTTCGAACTTCTGCGCTGGTGACCATCTTTTTCTTTTTACCCATCTTTATCCCCTTATCTACGGGGCATTATCTCCTAAATTTTGAGATTTGTCTGGTCTAAAAAGCGGGGGTCATTATAGGATTTATAGTTGTTAAAGCAAGCTTCTTTCAGTCTATGATATAAATCACATTTCTCAGTGAGCTCATAATGATTTTTCATTTTTTGAAGGAAATTTATTAATGAGAAAAAGGGATGCGCTATCACTACTTCACCTAAATCAATAATTGTTATTTTTTGATTTGTCTCATCAACCAGTGTATTGTTATCATTAAAGTCAGGCTGAACGATGGTTTCTTTGATTTGGAAGTCTGCTAATTTCTTGCATAATTCGCAAACGATAGTGGTCATCTCTTCGAGCTGCTTGATTTCGATCCCTGATAACCCTTCAGCCAGAAGCAAATCCTTTTTCTGAATCAGTTGAGTGTATAAATCAGGCATTTGTTCTAAGCGGTAGTCAGGGACACCCATCTCAAGTAAGGTATTTACATGAACGGCAATATCGCTCTGCAAGGAGGTGAATTGATCAATGGCTCTAAACAGTAACTCCTCACTAAAATTTTGGTTTAATGCTTCTCGTAGAGTGATGCCAGCGTTTTTCATTAAAAAGCAATTTAGCTCAGCATTTTCGGTAATAATCTGTGGCATTGAAGCATTTGAATTATCTTCCAAAAACCGAATGGCCATCATGCTCAGGATAAACTCTAGATTCGCAGGGGGTAAAATTGCCAATGACAACGCCAGCAACTTGATCAAATATATCAACTAACCAAAGTTGTGACAATAATCCATCGACAACATAGGGTTCCAGCATACTTCTTCAAATAAAAAGATACTATCTTTAAAGCTTGGTGCGTAAGTGGTGCCTAATAAATTCACTAAACATGCTAAATTGCCACCAAGTAATGGTGCGGTAGTCATGCCAGGATTTACGGTTTCTCCTTGTGTAATTGAATAGTTGGTTTGACCCAAACAGTGAATCAGACTGCTTTCAATAACCGGATCAAGCACTTCCTTTTTTTGCAACATCTCGGCAGGTAAAATCCCTAGTGCCCCTTATAGGGCATGTAGTTTTAATAATATATAATTAGTCTATTCAGAATAGTCCAAACATAAGGAAACTAAACTATCTTCTGGCAAATTGGCCAGCAGATGCTGTATTAACCTCTAACTAACTGAAAGAATGGGATATTATAAACAGCTGATCAACCTATGCTGTGATAATGCCAATATCATTGATCGCCCTTATATTTAGTGTCAAAATATTGCTTACCGAGTTCAAGTGTCTACTTTTAAATGAAAGCATGGCCAGATTTCATATTCAGCTACTATCTTTTCTCCTATATAATTTGATTATTAGCATTTTTGAAATTTTCAACGCGACAATAGTTTATATTAATGGCACAAAACGGTACGAATGGTCCTTATATCTTATTGAATTCTTAAAGTTAAGTTTCGAATTCGATTGTTCCATTTTGTAATTAATACGTCAGGACTCGATCAAGTCACTATCAACATTAATCTGCTAATTTTGAATTTATTTAGGATTAACATGGAGGTAGATAAAATTAAGAAGTGGGGCTTTCATATGCAGCGTTAACCAAATAAATCTGGTGCTATTATTGGTTTGAATTGTCCTTCATATGGATTTGCTCAAGTTTATTTAACCTTACCAGCGTTAACGTCTGAACCAGTCAGCGACGTTGATGTCGATCAACAATTAGATCCTAATGTTGCTTCTAATAATGACGGTCAAGGAATTAATTATAATATCAATATGCTTGGCACATGGAATTTAAGACCAATCAAATCATGCTAGGAAACCTGAGATGATAACAGAAATGATTTGTATCGAGACCGCAGCATATGCGAGTTAATAAGGTTATGGAACTGATAAGATGGAGATAATGTGATGATGAAAGATGCTTCATATCAAATACAAACAAGGTTTGGTATATCAGGTTCGAAAATGTTGAAGGCAAATGAAAATGATCTTTTTAAAGCAATAAAATTAGGCAACTACTCAGTATTACGGGATTATTTAAAGAATAATGGTGACATAACAATTAGAGATGAAGAAGACCGTAATCTATTACATATATTGTTTATGCGGAACGACTATCCTCCAGAATTAGCTTTACGTTTGATTAAGAGTGGGTGTGCACTTGATAACAATGCTATTCCCCCAAATCCAGAGTTTAATTATTTTGAAAGCTTTTATTTTCTAGATGAGCCTACAATTTTACATTGTGCTTACTTTGCATGTAATCTTTATAAATATGACCAGAATAGAAATGAAGACAATAAACGAGTATTTGAACAATTGCTAAATCACCCTAATATAGAGGTAAATGCAACATGTGATGTAAGCCACTCTGCATCTATTGAGGATTTAGAGGGAGATCATATGTATCACGATGCATTAACTAGAAATGAGGGAGAATGTTACTTAGAGCAAGCAACAGTACTGCATTTTGCAGCAGCTCAAGGCAATTTTGAAGCTGTTAAAATGATCTTAGCTTCAAGGCGAGCAGACATTAATAGCCGTGCAAATATTATTTATAATAAAGATTTAGTAGAAAATATGCCATACGATCCGTCCTATCCACCTACTGTTGATTTAGACTTACTAGATAATCCAAGAGAATATGGTGAAATTGGTATAAGCTTATTAAATAATATGCGGGACCTTGCTACGATCTATCGTGTTGGCCCTATAACGCCATTATATTTAGCTGCAAAAGGGAATTTTCGAAAAATAGTTACATTACTATTAAATCATGGTGCAAATCTTGATATTAGCGATAATGAAGGGAATACTCCAGCTAAAATTTGGCCTGTAGTTTTATATGACGATGATTCCGAAGATGATTCAGACTATTGTTATGTTGAAAGAAGTTCCAGACTATATAAGGAACCAAAAATTTATAATGAAAAAAATCATGAATTGATTATACATGCTCGAGGTTTGCATTTTTACCAGGATTGCTACGATATCGATGCAAGAGCAAACTATCGTAGATATTCACAGACTAACTTACTAACTTCAATTGGGATATATAGCGCTGATACACATAAACGTGCAGAAATCAAATTTCCGTTACCTGAATATGGGGATTCACCTCACAATACTAATCAAGCACTTAAAGAACGTGAAAATATATTGGTATATCATGCGAAAACAACTAGAGAACAGCTTCAAAATTTAAATAAAACTGGCCGGGTAACTCCTGTTTTACAGAGAGGGTCAAGATCCAGTCGTAAAGAGTATAAATCAAGACTAATTGAACTTTATCAACGCTATGTAAATTCATATAAAACACTTACAGAGGATATTAAGGCTACACAAAAACAAGATCCAAAATCTCGTAGAACTAAACGAACGCAACTTAAACATGAAATTCTTAAAACATTACAAGATAATCCATTTGTTTCTACTTCTGAAGATATTGGCGTAGGGCTTCAATATTCTAGTGGTATCTTAAATTATGATTTAAAACATACTCATCAGCCACGTCCTAAACTTGATATTACTCTAAAACCTGAATATCAATCTGATGGTAGATTAATGCATCCATACCTCGGTGTGATTTTTGTCACATTACACACACAAAGTGAGCTTGATGAAAATAGCGTAAGTGTAGTTGATTTATTTTCGAGATTCGAGGTGGATATTAACAAAGGTCCTGGAACACATCGATCAAGTGGATATATACGAGCGCTTGAGCGAATATTTCTTGGAAGTGTGTCAAATAAAAACGTTTATCTTGCTGAAATGTTTAGACTACCAAATATGTATTATCCCTATCGTGCTTTTATTGAAAAAAAATATGGGCTGACAAAAAAAGAATATGAAAAGTTTCAAGCGGATCTGAATAAATATGGTAAAGTGAACCCTTCTACAGGTCGAATTAAAAATGAAAAGGCTTTTTTAAGGACACAACAACTGATAATTCAATCAATAATTAAGTCAGCAAAGATCAAGATTATAAGCCATGTCAAGTCTTGGGCAGAAAAATATAATATTGATGTGGGTTGTTTAGATATTAATAACCATTTTACTCAAGATTACGATTTAGATCAGAAACTTGACGATGCAGTCAATATATATGAACAAAATCGAAAAAGATCGATTAGTTAATCCAATATTTATCTGAATTAGTCCGATACTTTACCCTTGGTAATGACATTTTTGTAAATTTACTAATACTTTCTGAATAAATAAATTTTGGTATTGAGAAATAGAAAGAATTTATATCATGAAGCAGAAACTATTATAAATGGCAATCCAAAATATCGTCCTTTTTTAATTTCGTTAAGCACAGAAAACTATAACCAGGCACTTCGTCGCGCATGTTATGTTGGAGCTACCAGTTTAGTTAAACTACTAATTAGAGATAATGCAGCAGCTGCATTGGAATTAGATTTGTCTGCCACGACATCAGATGGACGTACTCCATACGAATTAGCGTGCACTTCCGGAAATATCACATTATCTGAATATATTCTAGAGCAAAGCAGGCAAGCGCATAGTAAACCAATCAAGCCTAAGTAGAGAACGCAAGGAAAATGAGTCTAATTACCTATAAGATTTTAACACACCTATTCGATCATTAGAGCCCGATATCGCAGGATTATGCCCTGTGTTCTTAACACCACAGCCATAACACCAATCAGGGGTTCTGGGGATTTTCCCTTGAAAAAGGACAATTGCTTCTACAGCCCCCACCATCACTGGCTTTTGAGAGGTTATTACTTATTATGAACAGGCAAATATCCTTCAATTGATAGCATCATCTCCTCTAAATCTGGTAACTTTTTGGTAAGTTCGAAATTGTAAGTCCCTTTAAAATTAATATTGTGCCAAGCGACAGGTGATGCTTGTTTGACAATCTCAATCTTTTCTTCAGCCTGTTGATATTCAAAACTCGTGAGCAAACGACTAAGGATGCTTGAATTAAAATAAATAATTGCATTCGATACTAAACGTGCACATTCATTCCAAAGTTGAATTTCTTCATCAGAGTGACCTTTAAAGAGATCACCATTTACATTGCTAATGGCTCTACGCAATTGGTGATATGCTTCACCGCGGTTCAGCGCGCGTTGAACGTAATTTCGTAAGCTAGCATCATCAATATAACTCAAGAGATAGTTGGCTTTAACCATCCTGTTATACTCAGTCAAAGCGTCTAGCAGTGGATGATTATTTTTGTAGCTTGAGAGTTTACGTACTAATACTGCTTGTGTAATTTTACGTCGCTTGAGTGATACCGCTATCCGTTGGATGGTATCCCAGTGTTTGACGATGCGTTTACAATCAATTGGTTTTTTCAATCGCAGCTTAACTTTTTTCTCTTTATCCTCTATGACATCAAACATCTCATTGATTATTTTACCAACCTTGGCATAGCGTGGCGCAAATTGGTATCCAAATAGATCGAGTAAAGCAAAGTTTACATGATTGACTCCATGGGTATCCGTAGACAGAATATCAGGAATTATTTCTGAAGTGTTATTCATAAGTAAGTCAAGGATGAAGTGAGATTCATGCTCATTAGCGCCAATGATCCGTGCATTAATCGCTGCATGGTTTGCAATCAAGCTCATTGCAGACACGCCTTTTTCTGTGCCAAAATACTTTGATGAATATCGAGTTCTAAATGTCTCTCGCTTTGCTTCAAATTTTTGACCATCTGTACTAGCATGAATGATGTCTTCCTGTATATTGTAGTACTTAAATATAGGTAATTTAGCAATTGCATTGTTGATACAATCATTAGCGGCATTTAAAGTTTCAAGTCGAAAATAGTTTGCTTGTATTGTACTAAGCTGATCATATGTACGATCAGAGATCTGAGAGATACCGAAGATCCCTTGGTTTGTTGCATTACCGACCAAAATAGCCAAGAGATCATTTTCATGTATACGGCTTCTTGATTGCATCCCCAATACATGTTCAAAACAGTCAATAAAACTTGTGTCATTATCTACCATGAGTAACACATCTGCTATGCTGGTCGTTGGCATTTGTCGGAAGTAAGGATTGTTGACTAGATATTTTCTGCTGGATGTAGGTAAACGCCAAATACATTTGCCTGTAGGGTTACGTAAGATAATATTGCGATTGTCAGCTTTCTCAAGATAATCACTCACAGCTTGTAAACGAATATCAAGATCTTCAGCCATTTGCTCTATCAATTGCTTAGGCTTAGCCATGAGTTTAGGCAATTGACTTTGTGTAAGCATCGAGTTTTTCTCTTGCTGCCAACACTGATGATCTACCAAATCTTCATCCAGACTGCGGTACTTAATGATATCTGGTAGCGTTATCTGGCCATTAAGACGTGAGGGGATTTGTAAATAAAGATACCATTCATAGCGATCAGGCTTAATTGAATTATTAGCATCTACAAGAAAAGTTAATTGTTTCTTCGAGGGTAACCGTCTATCTAACGTTGTTGTTGCCAGCTCATTTTTTTCAAGTAAATCTAGGCGTACTTTAGTAAGTATATTAGCTAATCGCAATGTGCCTTCACTGCCTGCAAAATTCAAGCACTTAAATAACTCACGAATTATTCCCACTCTCAAACTTTCATGCTCATCATAGTATTGCCAGGCAGCTTCATCAGCGGAACGCTTTTGCTCATTTAAGAATAAACAAACAGATTCTAGTTCTTTAGCGCCAAGTACACTTAATGCTTGTTGTTTTACAGTTGAAAATGGTTGTTGCTCATCAACTGTGTTATCGATGAATAGATGTAACACGCTAGCAGCCTTGCTGACATTTTTCGCAGCTTTCTGCCAGTCCTGGTAAACTGCATCACGCGCATAAGCTTGGGCTTTTATCTTAGTCTGTCTGATATGGTGAATAAATCCTTCAGTGATTCGTTCAAGGGCCTGTTGCCATCGTGTTTGTAAAAAGCATAACAAATATAAGTGTTGATTATTCAATGCTAGCCTTTTGAGTTTGGCCCCATAATAATCCACGCGCTCAGAAAAGTATTGCTGATTCTTTTGTGAAAGAGCTAGAGAATCTAATACTACGCTTATTTCTTGCATCCAAGGCTTTAGATGATTATATATATCTAATTCTTTTTTTAGCTCTGATTGAGTGAAATTTTTGGCAGCTTGGCGAAGCTGACGAAGTGTTAATGCACCTTTATTATTTGTAAATTTTGATAATGTTTCAGTCAAACCAACTGGCAAAATACTTTCGACCTTGGTAGCAAGCTGATCATTTGTATTATTTACCACATCACTAATTATTTCTTGTAATGTTGTATAGCCAGGTATCGCAATTTTTAATGCCGCTAGATATTCAATAGCCCTATCAAACAACACTCGAGGCTGATTCCAAGCGTGTGCTGTTTGAGTAAGAGCAATCATCAACCTATCGGTGTAAAGCTGAATATCCCAACGTTTGTAACCAGTCAATTTAAAGATCCGTTGGTAAATACGCGCACGTTCTTTATGACTAAGGTTGAAAGGCCTAAAACCAGAACCTGGCAATATCTCAGAACTTACAAATTTGAGATCATTCTTTATTTGATGAAATCCTGAATTTAGCGGTACTGGTTTTACTTTGAAATAACCGAGGAGCACGACGAACATACATCGTTGATCGCGTTCACGAATCTTTTTACACTCTGCTAATTCAATGTCATTGAGCGTGAAGTAGAAGCGTTGGTCTTGCTCAGTCAGCGCGGGTGGGTTGTAAAGCTCTGTAATTTCAGAGTCGAGCAAGATCTTGATACGTCTATCAGTGTTCATGTTTGATACCTAAAGGTTCGATTTTAACCTATTTTGGCATCAAAATGCTGTTCTAAATAAAGTAACCCCCTCTTGGAAGCCAGTCATGGCAAGGGATTCAGAGGGTTTTGTCCTTTTTCGAGGGAAAATCCCCAGAACCCCTATATGGCATGAAAATGTCTAACGAAGTGTTATCAGGATTTTCACCATACTGGCACGATCATCTGAACCGGTTTGGTGTTTTTACGCTTAATATGGGCAGAAATACCGCTAAAATTGATTGTGAATTAGCCAATATTTAAGATTTGGTCCCTTTTAACCAAGGTTCCGGCCTAACTTCACCTACTGATAGTCACAGGTTATTGTGAAGTATAATATTTACAATAAAATGACTGATTACAACAAGTATATTAATGCGTTCATAATATACTTGTGTTATTTATTTAATCGCTCAGCCTCAATTGAACTTAACTGTTATGAGTAAATATGTTATAATTTATGCTAAAATTCACCTGTGCTGATAACTAAAATCTGGTTTGGATGAGAGTACAAGAATAGTGGGAATATTAATTAGGAATAAAAAAATATGAATCTCATTTTAAAATGGATTAGTGCTGTTTTTATTGCATCACTACCTGTGATTGCTTTTTCTGCAAGTTATTGCCCAAGTATCTCAGATATTCATGTTGAAAATGGTTACTATACTGCGTTAACTTCAATCGGTAAATGGACATCAGTAGAGCCTGCTTCATCATCTACAGATTTTAGCTATTTTAGCTTTTGGCAAGCCAGAGGGAATCCAATAGGTAATACCGCAGGTCCTTTAGTTAAAGTAGGTAAATTAACTTGCTGGTACTCTTCATCTGATCCGAATAACCCAAATGGAGCAGTTTTACGATCACCTGGCTATCCATCCCTAACAGTAAATGTTAAAAGATCAAAATCAATAACTGGCTGGAACCTTTATGTTGCGGGCTTTATGGACTGCTTGACCACTGATATAGATGAATGCCCATTTACACTGGCGCGAGCCTGATAAATATTATTAATTTGATTAAAGAATTTTGAATAAGTAACTTATACCAATGCATCGGATTTTTTATATTAATTTGCAGGCTATAAATATCTCTAGGAGAAAATACATGAGTATTTATAAAAAAGTGACAATACTATTATCATTCGTATGTGTATTTGCTAGTCACTACGCTATAGCAATAACAACCGATGTGGACCATCATTTCACCCTAAAAAATATCAATTCAAATGTTGCATTTGCAGGGAAGATAAATGGCTATGTTTATTTACTAAATAATAATAACAACCATCCTACAACAATTAAAATAAAAGAGACATCAAATGTAATCCATATTAATCATCGTTTATCAAACTGCAACGGTCATTTGGAACCTCATGGTACCTGCAAGCTTTATCTAACCTACTTAGCACCCAATAAGTCAGGGATACATAAAACATATTTAGATATTATGAATGCAGATGAGACTATAAAATTACCCATGACATTTAAAGTTGTGGATCGCAAGCCTCAAGCAAGGTTAGCAATTTCATCTCAGCTAACGTGGCATAGTATAAATGCTCCCCCTGGCGGAGAAGTGAGTGATATCTTTATTTCGCCATCTGACCCAAAAACGATATATGTGGCTGTATGGGGGGTTGGTGTATACAAATCTCGCGATGGTGGGCATTCCTTTCATCAACTTAATATAGCATCACCAGATTTTCCCTTCTTACCGAAACAGTTTGCATATTCACGAGGTACCTTGTATTTACTTACAGTCGACAAAATCTATGCAACCACAGATGGTGGAGCCACTTGGTATTCGGCATATTCTGAAAAGACCAGTGTAAACGCGATGGTAAGCTACGATAATACGTTATATGTTGCTGATGATTTTGGAGTGTCTCGCTTCGTTCCAGCAACAGTACAACAGCCTGCGCATCTGGAATTAACTGGTAAATTCCCTATCGACTTTCCTGTTGTGACACATATATTACCGATCGGCAATGGGATTATCTATGCTGCTGCGCCCACTGGCATATATAAATCAACGGATAATGGTAAAACATGGCGTTTAATTAAAACGGACATTCCTGAATCGGGATATATCACGACGATGATGAATGTCAATGGTACAATTTATGTGGGTGCTAATAATAATGAAGGTAAAGGCATGATCTACAAATCGAGCGACGGAGAACATTTTGTACGTTCAGATAAAGGCATCGGTGATCTCGGTATTATTGCCTTAGCACACAAGAACAACACACTTTATGCAGGAACAGGCGCTTCGGTGAATAACAAAATCTCTCACGGTGGTGGCATTTTTGTCAGTACTGATGGTGGTCAAAGTTGGTACCCAAGAAATACCGGCTTGTATTATAAAATAGTTACAAGCATCAAGGCTGTGGGATCAAATCTTTATATTGGCACAATAGGTGGCCTTTATCAGAGTGCTGATCAGGGCGACAGTTGGCAAGCAATGGATAAAGGCATAGACGGCCAAAAGCTCACAGATGTATTGCTAACTTCTGATGATACGATAATAGCAGGAACCGTAGAGGGCAGTCTTTATTTCTCGCAGGATTTTGGTGTAAGTTGGGCCATAGGCAAAGGTGTTGACACCGCTAATACTATACCAATCCTCAGTAACTCACTTGGGCAGACTAAAAGTGGTGTGATTTATGCCGCTACCGATAATAGCCCATCAGCATTGTACATATCCAATGATGAGGGTCAAACTTGGACTAAATCATTTCAAACAAATGAACGTATATTAATTACGACTAGTCATAACTCTAACATCTATCTTGGAACGGCCGGTGATAATGATCTAATGACAATTTATGTTTCGCGCGATAGCGGTAATTCTTGGCAGGAATTGACTACCGAATCTTTATCAACTAGCTGGTTCAGTATGGCAATCATCAATGATGTTTTATACCTAAGCGCCTTTGATAAAGATATGATGCCATCAATTTACGAGACCAAGCTATCTGATAGTTCGACTTGGCATAGTGCACGTGGGAATTTACCTAATCAGTTGAACTCAATTAACCAACTAATTGGCGTTGAAGATGGTACAGAAAACGGTGTGTTATATGCATTGGGTAGTGCACCTACAACGCTATATAATGGTATCTATCGGACACATAATGGCGGGAAAACTTGGGAACCTATAAGTGCTCAGTTGAATGATAGCACTTTAACTTGCTTAATTGTAAAAGGTGATACGATCATAACTGGCGCGCTAACGGGGATCTTTATCTCTACGGACGGGGGGCTACATTGGCAACAGGCCAATGATGGGTTGGTTCCACAGACTCCTTATCCCAATCCCATCTATAAATTAAGCAATAATGGCCATGTAATCATTGCTAGTGACCACAGGAATTTATATCAATCTTCATTCAGCTAAGAGTAATAAAGATAAAGATTTCTAGTAGACATGAATAAGAAAATAATAAATTTTATAGATTTTGGTTTTGAATTAAAATATATATTTGGTAGTACTCGTGTAATTAGTAAGGATGTTAATATTTGGTTTGGTGGGATTTGTTCCAACGATATAGAGGTTATTAATAATTCATTTGATATGACGGTTAATTTTTATCTAAACAAAATAGAGGAAAATGCTAATTTATTCAGAAAAAATGATATAGAGAACTTCCATTAAAAGTACTTTTGTCCAACTTACATATTTAAAAAATTAATACTGAAAGTACTAAATATATCGAGTTGAAAATATCAGAGAATGACCTCGAGTAGGCGATGTTTCGTAGCTGCAGCATAACTGCTCATTTACTTAACTTCATGCCACTTGACAGGTCTCGCCTATCGGTTAATTCACATGTCTGAATCATATTGTCATTATCAACCACAATATGCAGTTTACGCCAGCTTTTCTTGCTATTTAACGCGTAATGCGCTAGGTGCCACTCGTCCTGACCATAACATTTCAAACCACTTGAATCAATTGCAATTGCCCTGACATCTTTTTTATTGCCATGTATTCAATAACAGGGACGGGTTAATTTTAAATGTTTTAATCGTTTTGATAACGTACTGAAACTCGGGCAACTTAAATCAATCTTCATCATCGCAAATAATGAATTAACAAACCCTTCACATTGACATAAAGGTAACTTAAATACTTGACGAATTTCATGCACGACAAATATCGCCATATCACTATAAAGGTTGGGTGTGCCTGTGCCATCATAGACACGCTCTGCTTCATACCAATGTTTAATCACGTCAGGAGATAATCACAAAGCAAGATTACCACGTTGCTTTAAACCACGATTATAAGCTGACCAATTTATTCCATGACTTTCACTTTTAGGAATGTGATGGCGGCGAGTTTGGTTATATTTATAGGGCATTTTACTCCCCTTATATTCTTATGTAGACATCGACATCATAGGCTAGATATAGCTCAATTTTGTAAAAAGTTTAACATCTTTTGGGCTGGGAAACAATGCCGTTCGGTGGTGGAGGAGTGATTGCTGACAATCTACGTTTTAGTCAGCGCAAAATTATTAAGTTCAATCACTTGCTGGCAAACATACTGATCTTTCACACAATAGTGCATCAGACAAAAGCAGTGAATAAACTGAGACAAGATGGCATGGATATACCAGATGAAGTGCTGACAGGGTTTTCACCATCCTGGCGCGATCATCTGAATCGTTTTGGCGTTTTTACGCTTAATATGGGTAGAAATACCGCTGAAATTGACTATGAATTAGCCGGGCTTTGAGATTTGGTCCCTTTTAACTAGGATTCCGGCCTGACCTCATGGATCATCTAAAATAGTAACAATCATCGCCATTCATTCTATATCTTTTTGGTTTAGCAACATTCTCATTGAACCATTTTATATATTTATTTTTTATTAGATTTCCCATCAAATGTAGTAAGCGCACCGCATAAATCTGGGATAGTAAGGCTGACAAATAAAGATAAATAGTAAAGCTTACTATTGATGCCCAATTCAACTTGATCAAGTAAATCTTCCATATAATATATTCCTTATAAGTTTAATATGGCTATTATTTTTTATAAATATTCGCCATGAATTATCAAAACCATATGATAGACTACCATGACGGAACTCCAGAACATGGAGATCCGATGACTGAATATAACTGTAATCTATGTATTCAACAAGCGGCTGCCGTTACACTAAGGTGTTTGGTTTTATTTGTCGTTTCTTGTAAAGTTAAACGTTCGTCACCTCTTTCAAGGATAACCTCAAAGCCAAAAACATGCGCAATCTTTATTAAGTTACTAACCTTAATATCATGTTGTTTACCTGAACGCAGGTTTTGGATTACTGAAGGAGAAATGCCAGCTTCTTCTGCTAAACTCCTAACTGACACATTGTCTCCTTCCATGACAGACATCATTAATTCAGAAAAAAGAAGTTCTTTATAACTTTTTTCAAACGCTTTCTTGAATTTACGACCTTTCATTTTTCGTTCAAATGTTGATACTTGCTTACTCATAGTAGTTACCTCGCTTAACTCGGTCTTCATAATCATCTTTAAGCTTTAATGCCCGTTCTTTTTCATTCTTTGGCAGCTTGTCTGTTTTCTTATGAAAAGCATTTGTTACAATAATCTTTTGTCCTTTGAAGAAAAAGCATAAGAACCTGTGTGGTTGTGGTTTAAAGGCAAAAATCTTGTCGCCCTCATTCCTGAACTTAATTTTATTTTTTATTTGCCCCACATCGCCCATTAGTTTCATTAACCCAAACAATTTAACTTGTTCGTTATCTTCTAAAGACTCTAAATAATCTAAGGCCATGCTTTCACCTTTATGATCAAAGTACCATTCAATGGTAAATTGCTCACCTTCATAGGCTATGTATTCGTTTTTCTTAATCTTCATATATATAGTGTACTATAAAACCAGTACAGCAGCAAGATCTTTTTAGAAAATATTTGACTCATGGTAATTCTACACAGGCATGCTTATTCCAACACAGTGTTTTTAGAAAGCAGGGCAAATGAAAAATAATTTACGCTATAAATTGCTGGAAACATCTTGAGCTTTGATACAAAATCATGCTTTGTATCAAAGCTCAAGGCAGCCTTTCCTGATTCAAGATTGTGGTGAAGGTGATTGATTTTTACATCTAACGGTATTGCTGATTCACCATAGACAGTGTCTTGTAAGCCTGACAGTTCTACGGGTGTCAGGAAGTCATCATCGAATGGGGAAAGACAACTTACGGACAACGGTGCCTGTACATGGCAAACGAGACATTGGCAAAGGGCTTCTTAAAGCAATTGAGAGACAAACTAAGGTTAAACTGACATGAACATACAATATCCGGCAAAAATTACTCATGATGCTTCAGACGATCGTTATCTTGTGTAGTTCTATGATTTTGACGAGGCCATTACGGAAGGTGAAACATTAGAAGAAGCGCTTTACAATGCATCAGAGGTATTGTCACTCACCATTGAAGGCCGCTTTGATGAAAAAATGGATGTTCCCAAGCCCTCGCGTCATAACAGTGCTTGCATGGTTGCACCTGCTGCACATGTCCAAGCAGCATTACTCATTCACTTTATGAAGGGCAAGCGTACAAATGCTGAAATTGCCCGAGCACTGGGTACGTCTTGGCCTTCTATTTCAAGACCTGAGGATCCACGACATTGGCCAAGCCTTCGCACTCTTGAGCGTGCCGCCGCAGCCTTAGGGCAAAAGCCTATTCTGTCAATGGAGCCAATAAATGACAAGCAAGCCAAATCAGGAACTCAGAAACATACTTAGCCTGTTGGCGATTTCCTACAGTGAAGTGAGAAATGCACCCAACATAATTTACCGAACCTCAACTTTTTATGCCGTTAAATCTGCCGCTTCCTCAGTTGGCGTTGACTTATTCGCGTAGCCATTGGTAAGGTAGTTGGTGCCAATTTTAGGTAGTTCCTCATCAGCACAGCATGACTAGAAACTTTTGATATTATCCCTGGTGAAGCTTGCTCAACTAAGGCTTGGTTTTCTATAATAAGTGTGGTCATCATTTTTCCTATTGAGTTAAAATTGATGATTAGGTAGTCCAGTGTTGCCTCACTGGACTACCTACCCTACTAGGCTCCAATACTGCTTCGCTTCAGCTGGTGGCCTTGTACTAGGCAATTTTTCAGCCATTGGCTTAAAAAGCTATTTAGACTCTTTTTCAGATTCGGGTAATGGTGGTTCTCATCCAGGTAAACCCGTTGGTAAACTAAGCTATCCTGGTAAGTTAATGCCTCAACAAACTCATTAGTGCGATAGACTCGGATTTCCATATCTGGATCAGGGATCATGGTCGAGTAAGCCAACCCCATTGCTGAAGTTGGCTGTGATTAAATGAAAAAAATGATTTTTTACCTAAATTTGACACAAAATTATTTCAAATTTGGTCATTCTTGGTTATAATTTGCCCCAAAATAATAAGGGTTATTGATGAAACACCGCATTCTACTTGCCGGAATTGGAGGGGACTCACACTCTGTCGGCCTCACGCTTTTAAATCAAGCCCTCACCCTCAATGATTATGAGGTGACTTTTTTAGGGATTCAGAACCCATTTACTGACATTATTGAAATAGCATCAGATTACGATGCTATATTGATTTCCAATATGGATGGCCATGCTCATTATTATTTAAAAGAAATACCAAAATCAACCATCACTAAAAATCCTCTATGGTACCTTGGCGGAAATATTTCAATTAACAAATTGCCAAATACTAAGGAATTGTTTCAATCTCTTGGATTTGACTTTGTATTCCCGGATTTTGTTGATGTAAGCCATTTATTAAAGCACCTCAAAAAGAATTTAAAAAAAATACTGCGAAAGCACCATTAAAACCATCAACACCTCAACTCGCTCGATTCAGTAAAAAGACCACCACTTCTTTAAACTACTTTACTGACGAGCGTCATACTGTATTGGTCAGTTGGCCTACAGGCATCGAAGCAAAATCATTTAACGATAACGCGAGCTTCCTTTCAAAACAACCCAGTTTTTCGGCCACAATGCGAGAAAAACAAAGCACACCATTAATTCAACCAAGAACCGGCGTTGCCGATATCAACGAACAATTATGTTTATTTACAAAACTAGCAGAAGCGGGAGCCGATACCCTCTCCTATCAAATCGATTCCCTGACACGAAATAATGCTGTTGAACGTCAACTATGATTGCCGAACGTATTGCCTCACTTAAAAATGACACTAACTATAATTGTCGTTCAACAAGCTTTAGCCTCCCTCAGCATGTATGTTTTTCTTTCTAGTGGCAAATCTTCATTTAAGCTTAGTAGCACACACCCACTGTTTAATATTCCAATGATTACAGCCAATACCTCAAAACACATCACGCCCTCCACGGCGATCACCGCTTGAGGGGCGTATGTTGAAGCAATAAATTGACTGATTAATCGAGCTGCTTGCGCAAGCTCATGATAGGTATATTCCTTCTCATCTATGTAGGCTACGGCATCAGGCGTTTTACTTACCCATTGAAAAAATGCCTCGACTACTGAGGGAAAAATTTCTTCTGTAAGATCATTTGCATGAGAAAAAATACGTCGAATATCTTGCATAGCCTTTCAGACATCTCCTATAAGTAAAGCCAACTAAAAATAGTTAAAAATTGATAATGACCTCCTATCTCACTATCGATTTTCCTTAGAAATCTTTATTCACAAGATATTTGCTCACCCTGCACTTCATCATGCTCCTGAGAACGTCGATCTTCAATGAGTAATACCGCCACCAAGCAAACCGCCAACGCTATCGACAACGCAAGCATAGCCTGACGAAAATCAGAGGCTGAATAAAATCGAGAGCCGTCTTGCATAGCACCAGACCAGTGCAGATCAAGCAACCACCCTATGAGCGGCTGAAAAGCTGCCCCCACTGCAATAGAAGCCATGTTGGTAAAACCTAAAGAAATCCCCGACAGTCTTAGTGAGTTGAGATCGCAGGCTACCACATAACCAAGTGACACCCCAACATTACTAAAACCAAAACAGAACGCTAGCACAAAGGCTACTGGCACGGATAAATGCGGGGAATACAATAGCAAACTCATAAATATCAAACTACACACCGCCGAAATAATCATCAAGAGTTTACGACGATTAAGTAAATCCGAGAACCAACCCACTGTGGGACTACCAATCGCCCAACCAATAAAAATAATACTCACTACACTAGCAGATTGTTCGGGTGAAAAATTATAAACCCGATGAATAAAGAGTGGGCCCCATAACTCACCAAAAGCCCCTGTCGGCGCATACAGCAACCCTACAAACAATCCATTGATCCATGTTGCAGGATTTGACAGCACTTTTTTAAGCCCGACAAAAATAGGCGCTTGCTGCATCTTGCTCAACTCAATTTTATGTACTGGAAATCCATCACGAACAAAACGAAAAATAGGGATCAACAATAGCAACAAAAAGCTTCCCATCAAAAAGTACGCAAATCGCCAACTGGTATGCTCAACCACCACGGATAAAGGACCATCCCCCATTGCCGCTCCAAGCATCCCCAACACCTGAGTTGCGCCTGCTAGAAAGCCATATTGCTTAGGGGGGAACCAAATAGTCGCCAACTTAAGCGCACTAACAAAAGCAAAAGCGCCTGTAAATCCTAAAAGCAATCGACTGAGCTTGAGCAAATCAAAATTATGTGCAATTGCAAATAGAAAACAGCTGCCTGCGCACAACGATACCATTACTATAATCAGCTTACGTACGCTGAAATAATCTACCAATGCTCCAACGGGAATCTGCATAGCAATATAAGCGTAGCAGAAAAATACAGATAACAGCCCATATTGCAACGCTGTAACATCAAATTCTCTCATTATTTGAGTGGATATCACCCCTGGGGAAACACGAATGACATACTCTAAGAAAAAGAAAGCCGCGGCTGTTATTCAGATAAACCAAGGCGTAAAATCTTCAGTTACCTTGCTAAATTTGTGCAATTTATTCACAAATACTCCTTCTTATTGGAAACCCAATATACTCGCTCAAGAGCAAGACACCAAATAGAAACTTACTGCTAAATTAGTAGTCAAATAGTGTACTGGTTTTGGCCAAAAAAACAAAACAGCTTAGTTTGACAAATATTTCTCACATTAATCATCCGTGATTTTCACGGATAAGATAAGCCTCAGTTTATTTCTATTTTAGCATCCGACTTTACCAATCTTTACTCCCTAACACCATACACAATTTAGCAACAGAAAACGGTCGTGTGAGGTCATAAAATCAAATAAAATCCTATAGTTTTAAATGGTTGTTTATCCAACATTCAACATCATACAAATAACGAAAGTATGTCGTCTTTGCAGCCTCTGCTCTATCAATCTTTAATCCAATCGATGTTTTTGTCAGTTCTTCCACAAAGCCCCTATATAATAGGGGTAAATTAATCTAAATAAAACATCACCTTCATCAGCCGATAAACTGTTTATTTTTTCCAATACAGGCTTAGGTATCTTTCGAGAAATGACATCAAGTACATTTTTCCATCTTGTTGACTGAAATGGGGCTGGATTAAGCATCAGAACTGCCTTAATACGATCTTGAGCTCGCGCAGCCATCAATGCACGCATTGTTAATAGACTACCAAATGAATGGTTAATAATACCATACTCTGATAAACCTAAATGATCCGCCACCTCTTGGATTTGGTTAGCCATATCTTCAATGCTTGGATTTTTATTGGATGACTCAGGCGAACCGAAGACATCATAATAATGAAGCCTATGATCGGGTAAAGTGTTTGATAGCCCAAATTTCAAATAATTATTTGACAAACCAGGACCACCTGGCACCACAATCCAGGGTAATATATTTAGAATAGCAATACTCACTTAATCAATCTAGTTAATACAACTCAAACTTAGTTACATTTTTCTATTATGATCATGATATTCAAAGTTTATAAGTAATTAACTGAATAATACGACAATCATAAAGCTTATGAGCTATTTATTTTGTTTAACTCGCCAATTCAAAGCAGGATGATTACTAACAGAATGGCAAAATAATTCGTCCTTAGACAGTAATTCAGGTTTAATATTCCCTTCTTCGAGCATAGTTAAAAATTCTATTTCATTTTCTTCAAACGGTAATACAGATCCAAATGCGATTTTACACTCAGATGTTAATTTGTCAGCCCACATTTTTATTTCTTTGAACTTGGTCCCAGGTATATAGTTTCGCTGCAAAACAGGGATGAGTTTATTACGTATATCTTTAATATCAAATGCTATACTTGAATTTTCAATATCTCGCCAATGCTTTTTACTCATTGCTATATAAACCGTAAATGCTTGGCGTAATTTGACTTTATCTAAAGGCCAATTTGTCAATAGTTGGTGGCTATCAAATAAATCACGGGACGCTGAACGATCGAATAATGCTTTTAATTTTCCTGCTGCTAATTCATGAATATCTAATATGCCAACTCCTGTGCGTTGTAAACAACTTACAAAAGATTTCCATTCGGGTCACCAAAGCGGAGTACGATACAAGTAGTTTAACTCTAATCTTCCTTTTCTTCCTAAGACACTCTCATAAGTTAATACTATTTTACCGCCAACATGTGATCGAGGATTTCTATATATTTTATATTGCTTCTTCTAGCACAAATCGGTGACGATGTTATATATTTCCTCTTTGTCTTGTAACGTCAACGTTCGATCTACGGTACCAATATAATTAAAGTCAAGATCGACCGATAATAGCGGTAACGTGTCAGTACAAAACAAATTAATGGCTGTTCCGCCCTTCAAGATAAGGCGCTCCTTCAAGAAATCAATACTCATTAATTCATCGAGCAAATCAAGCAATAGATAGACTTTCTCTAATATTTCAGCGCGGTAGCTGTTCTATTCGGCAATTAATTCCAAATCTTCTTTAGTTGTCCATTTCATCAGGCTCTTCCCATTGTCGTTGATGTATGTAGTCAGGCACGATGAGCTGCCACTTCTTAATGTAGGTTCCTTTGCCTATCGAGTCGCGATCAATATAGTAAGGTTGTTTTGGCGCGTGGTCGTTCAGTTTCTGTATAACTGGTGGTTTGATATTGAAATATCTGGGTTGGCTATCTAGGAAATAACCTAGCTTTGCAGCAATGCTTGCTTTGCCGAGGGACACTGCGTAATTTACTGCGGCATCTACATCAAAATTTGTTACCCTATCAAGTGAGCGTATCACCTCTTCCCAACCCCCGCTGATGTTAGGTCGATTCTAAGACATCAACGATTGTTCGAGGAAGTGAAGTTCGATAGATTTGAACACCCATGATAGTGATGGTTTCGATAGTACCTTCTATAGGCTTTGGACTTAGCTCCTTACAATAGATGGCACGATAATGTTGGTTTAGAGGCTTCTCTCTTAGCCATGAAACAGTACGACTATGGGCTGAGCGGTTTGGCATTCAGGTCAGTTTAAAATTCAGAGCAAGCCGCTGGCAAAATGTTGGCACAAAATGGCACATGGATGTGACATATGTATTTTTAGAAAATCGGTGGTGTTACTTGTATAGGGCTATTGATAAAGCGGAAAATTTAGTTGATGTTTACTTACGTGATATGCGTGACATGAAAGCTGCCATCCGCTTCTTCGAGCAATGTCAGAAAACAACTGGCGTTACTCCAAGCCAGATCACTACTGATAAAGAGCCTGCATTAGCGATTGGTATCAAAAGTGTTTTCGGTGATGAAACAAATCACCGTACAAGCAAGTACATGAATAACGTGATGGAGCAAAGTCATCGCGGCATTAAATCTAGACTGCAAGCTAGGGAGGGCACTAAAAACACTTGGTGTGCTATGATCTTCTGCCGCATATTCGAAGAGTGCCAAGATTTTTTCGCAGTAAAGGCAGATCATTAGCGTCGCATCGTAGGACTATTGCGGCGAAATTTAATGATTACTTACTTTTAGCAGCATAAGCTTAATTCGACTAGTTTTGGCATGCTGGTGTCGTACTCAGTTTTGATGGAACCGATTATTTTACTGGTATTAACCTACACTTTAATACACCATGCTTTTTATTGGGCTCTAACTTTCAGAAATCTGTATGGGAAGCAATACAAAATATTCCAATTGGCGAAACTCGTTCTTATTTACAGATTGTCAAATATATCGGGAATGAAAAGGCCTATCGTGCCGTGGCTAATGCCAATGGTGCTAATCCGTTAGCACTCATTATCCCTTGTCATCGAGTTATCAACGAAAATGGTGAACTCGGAGGCGACGCTGGTGGTATCTCTCGCAAAACCTGGCTATTAGCCCATGAAGAAAGGTATAGTGCGAAAAAATAGTTTATGAGCTATTTACAATTTAAAGATAATTGCTAAATAGCGTAGTAATTTAGTTTCATCTGGCGGTGCACAATAGAATCCGACAAATCGATCCGGACGAATGAGATAAAAGCTTTCCTTATGGACTCCATAACGTTTATAAATATTGCCGTGTTTATCAAAAATAACATCAGCCCTTCTAGTTTTGACAACATCGGAGCAGACGACAATGCGCATATTAAACCATTCTCCAAACTGTTCTTGAATAGTTTGCAAAAATATTTGTACCTTCTCATTTATGGTTTCTTTATTAAGAAAATACAAACCACCAAACTTTCCTTGTAAGAAATTATCAAAAAGCCATCGCTGTTTATCATGCGTTTCATCTGGATTAAGACAGATATCAGGTGCCCGATCGCCCGGCTTAATACCACGATCAAATAAATGTTTTAAATTGCGTTTGCTCACAATAGGACTCTTTGTAATATGAACATTTGATTGTGATAGCACTGCGCCAAAATATTTCATTGCGGGCTTAAGACGCATTATTATGCCTGTCATGTGATCGCGATATTCCCGTGCCAAACCTTGTTTCATATTAAATGATAATTCATTAATATCAGACAATATCTTTGCTTGTTTAATCGTTTGCTGTTGTTCTAATGAATATGTGTCCAATAACGAATCATTAGCGACACCCTTACATACTAAGGCCAACTTCCAACTTAAATTTTTAGCATCTAAAAGACCTGAATTCATCCCTAATGAGGTTAACGGGCTGACTTGATGCGCAGCATCACCGCAAAGAATCAACCTTTTATCACGCCGATTTTTCACATTTGCTAAATACGTATGAAAATGGGAAATCCATTGTGGATCGTGTAAACGTGCAGGGATATCAGATAGTTTATTAAAATACTGTTGAAATTCAACTAATGTTGGCTCATGACCTCTTTTATATTCTATTTCTCTTGGTAATGAGAGTAAAATACCCCAACGACCATTTGGCAATGCACCAACTGATGCAAATCCATTGTTTGCTAAAAAGAAATACCAATCCTTAGATTCAAACTCGCCCTCAACTTTAACATCAGCTATTAAATAATGATCAGGATACTGTTTTTGTTTACTTACAAAATTTCCTAACTGCTTAACCGTGCTATGGCTGCCATCACAACCAATAATGTATTGAGCCTTCATCACTTGTCTCTGGCCATCCTGTTCCAAGCTTGCCTCGATAAAATCCTCATGAGGTTTAATATCTGCTAATGTAGTTCGCCATTCAACTTCTTTGTTTAGTTGCTTCAATAATGAAACTTGCAAGGCTTCGACGTGATTTTGACCAACTAAACAATAATAGGGATACCTTGATTCTATGCCAACCCATGGTGCATGGATGATACGTTTACCTTCAGCATATATAACCAGCGCATGCGTCGCATTAGCAATGTCCGTAAATGGTTTAGCATAATCAAAATCAGAGAAACCTTCCAGTGCGATTGAGGATAGAGCTGTAGCCTTCATTACCTTTGAAGGGCCAGCCTTTTTATCAATAATGCGAAAAGACAAATTTTGTCTGGCAAGTTCTGCAGCTAACATTAAACCAGTGGGTCCCGCACCAACAATAAGTACTTGGAGTTTATTATCATCCATACCATTAATCCCTTACAGCTATTGATAGTAATCGATCCGCGACAGTATCAAAAATAGTTGTTTCTAGAGTAAAATAGATAATTACTTTAAAATAATTTGACAAATAGTGCAATGACACAGTATGATGCTCAACGTTTAATTTAAATCACATTTAAATGCGTACAAGCACCTCTCGTTAAAAGGAGACTAACCATGTACCACTACTATGCAATCTTACCTCCTAGTATCATCTAGACACTGTGTTGTAATTTTTAAAACTGTATTGCAACTTTGTCTACCTTTAAAAGTTGAACTCTAATATTGTTTATATCATACATCACAGCGTCTATTCCCTAATTAAATCTATATAATCAAACTCACTGTGTTCGTGAGCGAACCCATTTATCCTGTATTTGTGGGATATTACTAGGAGAATTACGATGTTGAACTACAACGTTTTACAAAATAAAACCTTTGATATTCTTCCTGATGAATTAATCGTCTTGATCTTTGAATATTTATTTAATGAAAAAAAAGACTTAAAGAATTTGGCAAATGCCATGCAAGTTTGTCGTAAATGGCGAGACATCATCAATAATGACGAATATTTTCTGAAAAAGATATTAAATAAAAATATTCCATTAAAGAGATTTTATTTGACTTACCAAACACCAACGACATCGGGATTATTGAGTGAACATGCGCAAGCATTTTCAATTTTCCAAAATAAGCAAAGCATTATGAGGAATTATGATAATACTGACAAGCACCTCTTAAATTATAGTGGTTATGATCTAAGAACTTGCGCTTGCATTATCGTCATCTTTACCACCATTTTTGGAGCGGATATAGGCCTAATGTTGTCAATATATTTTTCACTAGGCCATCTTGCTCCTTTAGGATTATTTGGCAGTGTCGTGGGGCTGTTATCTTGTGGCGCTTTTAGTTATGGCATGTTTCGCTATTGCACCAATCGCCGGAATCTTGCACAAAGCTATATAGAAGAAAATGAGCGATTCTTTGCAGATGATTCAGACGAAGACGAAATGGAAGATATAGAAACGGGAGAGCACAGCATAAATGAAACTGATAATGCACAACCAATTCCTAAGCAAGGAGGTTATAAACGTTACGGAACTTAAGAGAGTTTTTTTTGTAGTAGTTTAGACCTAATTTGACGATTGCTTTCAATGTATAGTGGTCTATTATTAGTCTTAGCCTAAACTACTACAAAAACTAAGAATAGGATTCAGCGCTTATGTTGAGAGCAAATATGATATCGCCAGCAATTAACTAAATGATCATTGACTAAACCAGTGGCTTGCATATAGGCATAAATTATAGTTGGGCCAACGAAAGTCATACCACGTTTTTTGAGATCTTTAGATATTTGGATACTTTCACTGGTTTGGCTAGGCACATTATTTATTGTCTGAAAAGAGTGAGCTATTTGTTTGCCATTAACAAATTGCCAAATATATTCATCAAAACTGCCGAACTCCTTTTGGATAGCCACAAATACTTTAGCATTTTTACGCACCGAATAGACTTTCAAGCGATTTCTGATAATACCTTCGTCATTCAGGCACTTCTCTAATTCATCATCGCGCATCTTAGCAACTTTGTGTGGATCAAATTTTTTAAATAAGTTTCGATATCTATCACGTTTTTTTAAAATAGTTAGCCAATTAAGTCCGGCCTGTGCTCCCTCCAGTATTAACATCTCAAAATGCTTTTTATCATCTTGTACCCGCACACCCCATTCTTCATCGTGATATTCCATTAATAACTTATTTTCACCGACCCAGGGGCAATAGCCCTTTTGTCCTTTTTCATTTATCTTGTTCATGATGCCCTCATATGGTTTTTCACTATCGTCATAGCATAGCATAAAAATAAATTATATTATGTACTATAATTATCACATGGGAATAAGGAGTCAATTATGAAACACCATGAATTACCATCCACGTTTCCATTATCAACCTGGGAAACAACGAAGATTACATTACATTTATATCTTCAAATTATTGGTAAAATTCGTCTTAAGCTACATCCCAAATTAAACCATTGGTGGCATGTAACATTTTACGTCACACCACGTGGACTCACAACAGGACCCATGCCATATCAAAACGGTCTATTGGCAATCGATTTTGATTTTTTATCACACGAGTTAATTGTACATACCAACCATGGTAATAAAGAGATTATTGCATTAAATAATTTACCCGTTGCTGAATTCTATCAACGGGTATTTGCCTTGCTGGATAAGTTCTCTATTAATATATCGATTAACGAGAAACCATTTGATCCACAACGGGTTAAAAGTGATATTCCTTTTAAAGAGGATTTTACACATGCGAGTTACGATAAAAAAGCCATTGCAACCTATTGGCAAATCCTAACCTATTTTTACCCAACGTTTCAGACCTTTGCTGGTCAATTCAATGGTAAGCAAACACCTATTCATCTCTTTTGGCATACATTTGATTTAGCATTAACACGATTTTCAGGTCGATTAGCACCGGAAATTCCCAACATGGATCCTGTCACCAGACAAGCCTATTCACATGAAGTGATAAGCTTTGGTTTCTGGGCAGGTGACGATAACATTCCTGAACCAGCTTTTTATTCTTATACATATCCTGAACCGTTAGGCCTAAATCGTGAACCATTAATGCCTAAGAATGCATCCTGGCAGACAGCAAATGATAGTTCACTCGCTATATTAAGATATTATGACCTTGTAAAATTAGGTCAACCCAGAAAAGCCGTACTAACTTTTTTTGAAAGTGCCTTTCAAGCTGGAAGTAAATGCGCCAATTGGAGTACCGTATGAAGGAAATACTAAAACATATATATCATTGGACAACATTTCATGAAGGGATTCAGAGTATGGTCCATTCCTATTATGTACAGAATAGTAGAGTATCTTTTTTGATTGATCCGCGTATCCCAAAGCCAGGACTTAACTGGTTTGATAAGCATGAACCACCACGGCATATATATTTAACTAATCGCCTTCACTATAGGCATTCAGCAGATTTTGTTCATTATTTTAATTGTAAAGTTTGGTGTCATCAGGCTGGATTACACCATTTTAATAGGCAGCAACATGTTATAGGTTTTAAAAATCGTGAACGTCTTCCTGGTGGTGTAATTGCAATTAATATTGATAGTTTATGCCCTGAAGAAACTGTACTCTATATCCCACTTCATGGCGGTATTTTGTCGATAGCCGACTCTATCATTCGAGAACGCGGTAAACTTATTTTTGTACCTGATGAACTTTTAGGTGATAATCCGAAACAAATCAAAATTGCTATCAAGGCACAATATAAAAAATTACTTCGTCGTAAGTTTCAACACCTACTATTTGCGCATGGCCAACCCATCATTGGCAACGGAAGAGAAAGTCTTATGCAATTTTTGGCTGAACCTGTCTACTAAAAAAATATCCCCATCACGCTTTATGCTATTAGCTAGCTTTCTTTGCTTAATGCTTTAATAATTGCTTCACAAAAAAATGGTAAATCATCGGGGTGCCTTGAGGTAATAAGGTTCTTATCGCACACTACCTTTTGATCCATATAATTGGCCCCTGCATTTATGATATCGTCTTTAATTGTGTGATAACAGGTTACGGTTCTATTATTTAAAATCTTTGCAGAAGCTAGCATCCACGCAGCATGACATATCGCTGCAACAACTTTATTTTGTTTATTCATCATAGTAACAATATCTACCATCGCATTGTTAACTCGCATTCTATCAGGTGCATAACCACCCGGGATGAGCACAGCGTCATATTGATCAGCATCAATTGAATCTGCGGCTTTGTCCGACTTAGCTTCGTAGCCTAATTTACTTTTGTAACTATGCTTTGCCTTAGGTCCTACTACAGTTACATTCGCCTTTGCTTCTCGCATACGTAAATATGGATACCAAAACTCTAATTCCTGATAATTATCTTCAATAAAGATCATAATATTTTTATCTTTCATAGTCATGATATTCAATCCTTTTCAATTAAAGTATTGCAAATGCATTAGTATCGATGCACGCCGCAACCGTTAAGATAGCATCTTATGCCATTATTTTCATATTAGCTTGTATGAACAAGTTTGCTAATATAATCACCCTAGCAAATTTTTCAATAATTTGCCTATCACAACCCATTAGGCACCCAAAAAATAGTCTAACTCACTGATTAATGGCATATTTTCAAAATCATCGCTAGACTAGCTATAAAATAAGCTATACTTCACAATAATAAATATAAATTTACAAGTTTTACAATCTATATGCAGTATATAAACCTATGGGGAATATAATAATGCTTATAGTACTTAGAATTGTAATTGCTATGATTGCATTTCTTGTAAGTACCTACTCATACGCTGGATATTTTGATTTTATGAAACGTGGTAAGTATGTGTTCTGTTGTAATCCGCATGAGCAAATCTGTGTGCTTGCGAAGGAAAAGGCAAACTGTCTCGTCATTAAAGGATATGTGGTAACCAATTGTGACAAGTGCCAACTTAAGCATCAAGCAAACGCAACTCCAAGAACACAATCAAAGTAAATAAAATTACTTTGTTACGATTAAAGAAATGATGTCTTAGCTTAGATATCATGAGCTATCTCAACTCTATAGAAAAGTATTTATGACGAGCAGCCCTATTTGACCTATAGTCAAACTAACCTCTACTAAGAAAATCAACTAAATAGACCTGTTTATACTCGCTAATGTGTTAATCTTTTGATACAATTGCACAACATATTGTTAATTATTTATCATGTGAGGTCTATATGGCTGATTACATTTCTCCTTCAAATCTGCAAACCCATGCTAAAGAGGCATTATCCAGTTTTTTAAACAAAGTCTACGCCTGGATGGCAATTGGGTTATTGTTGTCTGCCATGAGCAGTTATTATGTTGCATCTAATGTTTATCTTCAGACATTAATCTTGCAAAATAAGCTAATCTTTTTTGCTTTAATCCTGGCACAGCTTGGCCTTGTTTTTGGCATTGGTTTCCTGCAAAACCGCTTGTCGGCAACTACCGCTAGGTTAATGTTTTTAGGGTACACCTTACTCACGGGCGTCACCTTAAGCACAATTTTCCTCGTATTTACCATGCAAAGTATTATGTCAACCTTTATGATTACTGCTGTCAGTTTTGCTGGTTTAAGTTTTTATGGCATGGTTACAAAACGTGATCTTGGCCCAATAGGTACATTTTGTATCATGGGTTTATGGGGCATGATTATTGTTATGCTTGCGGGTATTTTTATCCCTGCATTACATAACAATACTATGCAACTTACCATAGCAGCCATAGGCGTTCTCGTATTTTCTGGCTTAACCGCTTATGACACCCAAAAGATCAAAGTGATGTATTTACAGTCCCAAGGTGTTGCCGCAAATCAAGCGATTTTTGGGGCGCTCACCTTATATTTAGATTTCATTAATCTATTTTTAAGCTTATTAAGGTTAATGGGTGATAGGAAATAACATTTTAACTTGAAACCTTAACATTCACATTAGTTTTGCTGAACCATACTATCAACGGGGTTATCGACTTTGCTAAGATACGCCCCGTTGAGACTGGTATTCCACCAAATTTCTACTTCTCTTCATTTTAAAAATTATTGACTATACTTATCAGTATGGACTCACATTAAACACTACGTTTAATTAAAAGAATAAGAAGTGGGGATACTGAATTGAAACAACAGCAATATTGGCTAGGATTACTATTGGGGATCATGCTGCCTGCAATGGCTATAGCTGAAACACAAGATGATAGATTTATTAAAGCAAAGCGAGCAATACAGCATGGTGACTGGTCAAGCTTCGAAATTCTGAAGTCTGAACTGATAGATTATCCACTAAACCCTTATCTTGAATATTACCAAATCAATAATACGTATGACACCATTGATGAAAATATAATTCAGCAATATATTAACAAATATCCAAATTCACCTATGGCAGCAAAATTACGCCGCAAATGGTTAAAAGACTTAGCACAAAAACAAGAGTGGCAAAAGTATATTCAAGTCTACACTCCAGGTATGGGTACTTTATATCGCTGTAATTATTTAAAAGCACTCGAACAAACTGGCCAAGCGGCTAAGGCATACTCCGAGATTGAGCCTATCTGGCTAACTGGAAAATCACAACCGGATAGTTGTGATGCTATTTTTGATTCTTGGTTAGAACAAGCACCTAATAAATTTCAATTAATATGGCAAAGATTTCAGCTCGCACTCAAAAGATATAATTTTGGTTTGGCAAAATATCTTATTGAAAAAATGCCTAGCTCTGAGAGTTCAGAGGCAAAAGAAATCTTGGCCCTATATGCAAATCCTTACCTAATCACGAAACCAAGTTATCTTGGTTCACCAGAAGTTATGAGTTATGGAATTAATCGCATTGCTAGACGCGATCCAAATTTAGCTATAAGACTATGGCATAAACTTAATAAGAAATATACGTTTAACAAAGAACAAAAGCAAAGAGTTGTTGAAGCAATCGCACTCAAACTGGCACTTCGAAAAAATAAAAAGTCAAATGTTTGGTTCCGAAAAATAATTGGTTACAAGTTAGATCCAGTATTTCAACAATGGATGGTTCGATCCGCATTAATCCATAATGATTGGAAATTAGTAAAAGATGCTATCGAAGGGCTAACTCCTGAAGAGCAGAAATCAGAACAGTGGCAATATTGGTACGCCAGAGCACTACTCAAACTTGGTCACAAAGCAAAAGCTGATAAAATACTCGCTAGTTTAGCTGAAAATAGAAGTTATTATGGATTTTTAGCCAGCGAAAAACTAAATAATACAATTATTATAAAAAATGAACCACTGGATGTAAGTGAACAAGAAATTAACCAAGTCAAACAATTAAGTGGGTTTAAGCGTGCTAAATTGCTCTATCATTTAAATCAGATGAATGATGCCAGATTAGAGCTTTATTATCTTGTTAAACATGCCAATATAAGACAACAATATATTATATTAAAACTGGTATCCGAATGGGGATGGCAACACCAAGCCCTAATATTGAGCCGCTTTGCTGATCATAAAGACGATATTATTATTCGTTTTCCTCTGGCCTATCGTAATGCAGTAACCCAAAACGCAAAAGATAGAAATCTTAATCCAGCATTAGTATTTGCAATCATTCGTCAAGAAAGTGCCTTTACACCCCATGCCAATTCTCCTGCTGGAGCAATTGGTTTAATGCAATTAATGCCACAAACAGCCTATAAAACCTCCAAGCAATTTAAACTTAAATACAATGGCACCAAGGATCTGCTTGAAGCCGATGTGAATGTTTTGTTTGGTTGCGCTCATTTAAAAAAATTGCAGGAACAATTTAATGGCCATCCGGTATTAATGATAGCAGCCTATAATGCCGGACGTCGTGCAGTTAAGCGTTGGCTATCACAACGCAGCCATATTCCTACAGACATATGGATCGAAACAATTCCATTTAAAGAAACCAGAAATTACCTAAAAAATGTTATTGCGTATTATGTTGTTTATGAATATCGTTTAGGACTGCAGCCTAAACTTGATGATGTCATGAAAAGTATTTGGTAATAAAAAATACCGCCAGAATACAAAACTCTATTCTCCCAGATAGAGTGCTTCGTCAAATGTAACTTCACCTGTTTTGACATCATAAATCGCACCGACGAGTCCTATCTCTTTATTGCGAATTAATTTATTTAAAACCACACTATACTGATAAATATTCTTTAATGAATTACGGATATTTAGCTTTGTCACATTAAAGACATACTGTTCGTTTTGACTATCCCTTTTTTCTTTAGTTCTATTTTCGGCTTGAATCGAAGGCTTGATCTTTGCAAGCAAGGCAGACAAATGACTATTGCCATAAGAATCACAGGCCGCTCTGATAGCACCACAATTGGTATGTCCCAAAACTAATATTAACTTGGCACCCGCAATATGACAGGCAAATTCCATACTAGCATAGATATCTTCATTGACTACGTTGCCAGCGACCCTAATCACAAAGACATCGCCAACACCCATATCAAAGATAGTTTCAACAGGCACACGAGAATCAATACAACCTAACACAACTGCCATTGGATGTTGCATATCAGCAGTCGCCTTTATATCTTCAGGCAAACTGCGATGTATTCGCTGATCTGCCAAGAATCGCTTATTGCCCTCTTTTAAAATTGCAATCACTTGCTCTGCCGTTAGTGAAGCTTGTATATCGTGTGTCGTGACATTGATAAAATCAATATGATCATGAATATCATAACGTTGTTTTAAACCAATTAAATTCAATGATATTTGTTTATCTGGTGCCTGACGGTTTTTAAACTCTTTTAAAAGTTCCAAAATATCTCTATCGATGTACTTACTATGGCGTGCATCAATGATAATGTTTTCATGCGGGTTTATTGACTCTAGCTCAGCAACTAAGGCTGCCTTGCTTAAGAATGATATATGTTGGGGCAAAATAATACGCTTAATTGTACCTGTTGGGTGTTTTTCATTGATGATGTCAAAGCGAATCGAACTATTGGCTCGAAGAATAAAGAAGAAACTAGCAAATAAGCCAATCAATATCCCTAGCAATAAATTAGTGAAAACAATGGCAACGACCGTGATTATAAAAGGAACAAAGCGTACCATGCCTTGGTTATATAATTCTTTGTAGATTGCTATCTTAGATAACTTGTAACCTACAAAAATCAAAATTGCAGCCAACGAGGCTAATGGAATTTTATTCAACCAATCTGGAAGTAACATCACCACAATTAAAATCAAGACACCATGGATGATTGTCGAAAGCTTTGTCTTTGCCCCCGTTTCAATGTTGACAGAGCTTCTAACTACAACGGAGGTTATTGGCAAACCTCCAATCAAACCTGAAAAAGTATTACCAATACCCTGCGCCACTAACTCACGATTACGCGAGCAATATCTTCTTCTGCTGTCTAGCTTTTCGGCTGCCTCTAAGTTTAATAAGGTCTCAAGAGAGGCCACCGCAGCTATGATAAAGCCATAAAGATACACATTTGGGTTTAATACCTTGCTCCAATCTGGCGTTTGAAATTGCCCTAAAAAGCCAACGAAATCATGATTAACAGGGATATTGACCAGCTGGGCACTGGTTTGAGTTATATTTGGCCAAAAATTTATATAGAGCTCGTTCATAATCACGCCAAATATGACCACCACAACAGGTCCTGGGATCATTTTTAAATAATGTACCTTGGTTTTGTCCCAATAAACCAATACCAAAAATGCAATGGCGCTAATTAGAGTCGCCCCTGGGTTAATATGACCTACTAACTGCAACAAGGGTTGCAAACTAAAGGTCTCTGAGGTACCCCTTAAGGTATCCATGAGTATTTCATTTTGCGGGCTATGGGTAAAGGCTAATGGCAATTGCTTGATAATAATTAAGATACCAATGGCACAAAGTAATCCCTGAATAACATTTGAGGGAATATAATCAGCGATAAATCCTGCCTTGACGCAGCCAATGATAATTTGCAAAATGCCTGCGAAAACAACCGCCAATAAAAAAACATCAAAGCCACCCAGTTGGCTAATGCTGGTTAAGACCACCGCCACCAAGCCCGCAGCAGGACCACTGACACTGACCGAAGATTGACTGATGGCACCAACGACAATACCACCAATAATCCCAGCGATAATCCCAGAGAACAGCGGAGCACCTGAGGCAAGCGCAATACCAAGACATAGCGGGATGGCAACTAGAAAAACAACAACCCCAGCAGTTAAATCATATTTAAGATAACGTTTTTGATAAATTCTAATTATATGTGAATAAGACATATTTAGTATGCTAAGTAAACTATTTACAATTGTTGTCAAATTTCAGACTTAAATTCTAATCTATTTTGACTTGGTGGCAAATACTTTTCACAAAGTTGACTCATGAAAACTGACTGGTGAATCAGTTTTCATAAATTATTATTATAGGTTGAATCTAATCTGATTTTCTCAACAAGATCAAATAGATATATAACTTAGTATGGCATTTCTGCAAGGCTTATACTACACTTTAAAATAAAAAAGGATTCCTTAAGGCTATGAAAAAATTAACCATTGTTTGTGTAACATCCTGCTATTTCTTATTAAGCGCCTATAGTCATGCGGTGGAGCCAATTACACCTTTGCCTTCAGCAAATGAATTAAAGTTGAATCAGCAAAAGGTACAGTTGGGCGATAGCCTATTCCATGACCCACGATTATCAAAGGACAATTCTATCTCCTGTGCAACATGTCATACACTTAGCAAAGGCGGTACCGATCAAGAGGTTGATTCGACTGGTATCAATGGCCAACACGGTGGCATTAATTCACCCACTGTTTTTAACAGCCGCTATAACTTTAAACAATTCTGGGACGGTCGCGCTAAAGATTTGGCCGCACAAGCCGATGGTCCCGTCAATAATCCCAAAGAAATGGGTTCAAATTGGCCTGAGGTGATAAAAAAATTAAAACAAGACCCTAGTTATGTCGCTCAATTCAAAAAACTCTATCCCGATGGCATCACCTCTGCCAATGTCATTGATGCCATTGTTGAATTCGAGCATTCACTGGTGACCCCCTCTCGTTTTGATGATTACCTAAAAGGCGATAAGACTGCACTCACAGCACAAGAGTTACATGGCTATGAATTATTTAAATCCTATGGCTGTACTGCGTGTCATCATGGGATCAATATCGGCGGTAGCATGTATCAAAAAATGGGTTTGGTAAATGATTATTTCAAAGACCGCAAAACGCCCATCACCAAGGCTGATATGGGTAAATTCAATGTCACCGGCCAAGCAGCCGATAAACATGTCTTTAAGGTACCAACACTGCGAAATGTTGAATTAACACCGCCCTATTTTCATGATGGTTCAGTAAAGACGCTAGATCAAGCCGTCAAGATGATGGGTAAATATCAATTGGGCGTTAACATCCCTCAAGCGGATGTGAATGATATCGTCGCCTTTTTAAAATCTTTAACAGGCAAAGAACTTATCAAGACCCCACCTGAAACTGACAAGACAATAAAAAATGAAAAATCGACTTTGCAGTGATTGTTCCCTGGGAAACTTGTTGATACTAGATAGCATATGAAATAACGCGTTGGTTTAATCTTTCAAGGTAATCTTTAAATCCAACCCATCTTTTATTTGTTGCAGTTTTTCTGGGGTTACGTTGTATAATTCAATATAGTAAGTCGTGATACCCTCTTCATCAGCACCGCTAAAGATATCATCATCGCCAAATGGCCCTTCCAAATCAGCTAATAAATTTTCTTTATTTAATGCATTATGAATCATCTGCTTAAAATCAGGATGTAGATTATTACCATCAATGATGACATCAAATTCCTGCAATGCATGACTATCGCCTAACTTAAGCAAGAGTAATGCATCATTTTCAAAATAATACCATTGCTGGTGTATCAGCTTATCTGCTAATGCACCTAAATCTTGTTTTGCAATATCACCCATTGTTAAACCTCAGTATTAAATATTTCAACCAATATAGTTTTTACGAAGTTTAGCAATGGTGACTGGTCGAAATCAAGCTTAGAATAACGTACACCTACCTTTCACTGGTTCAATTTCTCCTTCATCTGGATATAAATCTGTGTCTGAAAAGTCATTATTCGCACTATTGGATCCTCCCCACATCGTAGATGGATTTCTAAATGAACCATAATCGTTATACTTTTTCATAGATAATCCTGATTTTTGTTCCCTCTTTTCATCTAAAATCTGCAGTTTGGCTATTTCGATGACCTTTCTATCTGTATACGACAAACGTAAAGAATGATTATCAAAAGATTGATCACAACGACCAAGAATATTATTTACAATTATACATGCTTCATGTCCAACAGTGTATTGTTTACCACCAACTATGACCGGCACTTTCTCAATTTTTTCTCTATTGAGTGCATCAGGATTTCTATAACCATATAACTCATTCATCGCTAATGGTATCATTCCCATAATGCTAAATAATAATGGCGTAACACCCGCAAGGATAAGATCTAGATCATTTGTTTCACCGTATTTATAAGATTCAACTAATATTGCTATATAGATAGCTGGGACAAAGGCCTTTGGGCCGGCTGCAATAATACGCTCAATAAGAGAAATTAAATTTAATCGAGTGTTATCATTTAATAAAATACGAAAGCTTTTTAAAATATAATGATTACGCGTCTTTAACAAATAACCAATAACAGATAATAAAAGGCCAACCGGAATACTACCAAAAACAAAAGTGCTACCTTGCTCTTCGGTACGCTTTCTAAGACCAACACGATGTCCTGCAATCAAAACTGCCAGAAAATAAACCGCTGAAATAACTCCATGCGTGATAATAATTTTATAAAAAATATCTGCGATTAAATGTCCAACACGAAATAGCCAAGCCTGTCTCTTGGTTTTACGCAATAACCATCGAGGAAATTGATGGCAATTTAAACCAGATCTTACCAGTTGGAAACCATAGGGTATAGAGCCACCATTTTCCCATCTATCAAATTCCAATCGACGTAGACTCGTATTGATGAATGATGCACCTGCGACAGCTGTAACTATGCCAAAAAATACCTTTGCCGTAATAAATTTACGTTTCTTTTCTTCTGCGTACCCCACAGCAGTGTCAATACCCATATGGAGCACTAAAAAAGTCAATGCAAGCTCTGCCAAAAAATTCAAAGTCCAACGGGTAGATCTAAAACTATAATCTAAACCCTTTAATGGTATGTCTAAACAAGTTCCAAAGATCTTATGACTAAGTGAAAACACCGCGTCTCTATTCACGTACCATTGTTCTACTAAGAACGTAAAATACGCCATAAATATACCAAACCGTGCCGCCCATTCAATCACTTCTTCCGCATCTTCGGGATGATCGAGTGCCATAAGTGAAATTGTAATAGAGAGAGGCAGACTCATCCATAAGGCATTAATTATTGGAATTATAACTTTTCGTAATACGCCATAGTGAGCAAAATCTGTAATACCTTTATTAATCTTAGCGAGCTTTAATAAAATTTTATTCGAATTACTAACGCCTTCTTCACTTGGTAATTTATCTAACTCAGTTCGTATATCACGAATCCATTCTATCATCTCTGGATCAGTAGAATCGTCGTTTTCTTCAATCTCTGATGACGCAGGGTATATTTCGTTAACTTCATCCTCTTCATCATGTTCGCTTGGTATGTCAGCATCATGGTTCTCTGCTGAATATTGGTCATAATCACCTTCGGTTGCTAATCCTGATCATCGGAATCAGAGCCACTACTATAAACATCTACATTATGCGGGAGCATCACTTTGTCCTTTTAATAAAGCAAGAATAAGGACAAGAGTGTAAAACGAAGTGGGTTTGATTGCTTTGTGATAACTGGTCTAAAGCAATGTTAAATACGGTCTAATTAATTCGATATTAAAAACACACAGCTTAAGCAACCGGCTCAGCGGCAACCTCAGTGTTTTTTTCTGCCTGTTTTTCAAAATGGGGTAATAAATCATTCAATAGCTGGGTTATCGTCTCTGACATGATAGCAAAGTCAGCATCAAATTGTTGTTCCTTAGTTTCGCCATAATTATCTTTGGCTTCACTAAGCAATTCATCTTGATAACGAATATTGCGAAATGTAAACTCTTCGGTTAATACAAAGTCAAGATGATCATGCCAAGCCAACGCTAATTGTTGTACTGCACAGCCATCATGTAATAACCCTTGAATACTATCGGCAAAGAGGTTTTGTTGTTGACAACGAATAACTCTTTGTTGTTGGTTTGGGTCTTTCATGACACAATTTTTTTCGATACTAAACATTTTCGGACAGGTACCGTTTTTCAACCAATCGGTCAACACAGCACCTGGTTTTTTGATCGCCAATTTTTTTAAGTCTACTTGCAATGCGCGTTTAATAAGCGATACAAATAATTCCAACTTGCCCGCATTTGTTGAATTGATCAACAAGCAATTATTTTTAGTATCAATATAAGCATGGATATCGGTGTATTTGCTAAACGCCTTTGGCAATAACATGGCCGTCACATCATCTTTTAAGCGCAGCTTTTCCTTTTGTCGTACTTTACGATCTTGGTCTGTTTCAATCTTTGCAATACGCTCAATCAATTCTTGTTTGATTACTGTTGCCGGTAAAATCTTTTCTTCAACACGAAGACAAATCATCATATAACCATTTAATGCATGGATCAACGCCTCATGATTATCCCCTAAAGGAGATATGAATCCATGACTAATCGGCAAGCTTGGCAGACAAGGGCTAAAAGCAAATTCCGCTAATTGTTCCGTCACAATCTCTGGCTTATATGCGATGGTGGAAGAAAATTGTAAAATCTGCAATTGCTTAAACCACATGGAATTCTCTCTCCTAAATAAATCTTGCTATGAATAGCAAATATAGATACGCATTGTTATAAAGATTCAGCAATGCTTTGATAAACACAAATTATTTATCATTATTAAATAACTCTCTTAAAAAATTCTTTTCATTACTGACAATTGGCTTGAATACCATTTGCAACTAACTCTTGACACATATTTTGCGCCAAAATTTGATGCACATGCCCAGTTGGATGTAGTGCATCCCAGAATAAATGTTTCGCAGGATCGGCACAAACCATCGATTGCAGAGCCGCCAGTGAATATTTGCTGGTCTCAGCTGCCAAGCGTAAAGTAACATTTTTTGCCAAATCAATGCCTACCTTGTGTGATAATGCGAGTTCGGTGTCATCAGACACTGCCGCAGTTTGATTGCTATAACTGCCTTGATAACACGGTGTAGTCAAATCTGTTAACGCGTACTTGCTACGTGCCATATCTGGATTTGCTATTAATTGATGGACAAAATCATAGCTATTAAATTCAATAAATACGGCATCTGGATACGACGATCGTAATTCAGCAATCATTGCGGCTAATTTACTATTATGCACATTTGTAAGCTCAGCCAAGTTATGTTGCATATCTGTGGACAACGACTTTGCATAAGGTGTTGCTGGAACATCAGGGATATTTGGTATTAAGAAATATCTAGCCCCTAAATTATAAAGGTCTACAATCGCAGATTGAATCAGATTGATGGTATTTGATGTTGCCTTTTGTACATCATTACGGCCTGACAAATAATCATTACTACCCATCCACACGACAAAGAGATGCTTAGACTTATCAGTATCATCCTGCATCACAGAATCAACATAGGTATATTGCCATATCTCCATTGCTAGATCTGGTGGAAATGTTTTTTGCTTTGACACTGAGGCAGGTTCCACCCAGGCACCACCATAAGCCAAATCATCAAATTGATATTGGCCATGATGTGCTTTGGTATCCAAGTTCATATATTTGAGCAAATCTTCCGCCCACACCTTACCATTTGAAAAACGTTTATCATAAGGTGGACTCACGGGGATTACCGGGATCTTTGGATCTAATTTATTAAAATATGCGAGTGTTTTATAATCATTGCCTGAATCTGATAGACTGTCGCCAAATACAACAATTTTGTCGATCTGTGTTGCAAACGTCATCACAGGCAGAAATACACAAAGGCAGATTAATATTCGAATCTTTGATTGCATTTTTAATGTACCACGCTGATTTAAAATGTTAGTATATATCACCCATATCAGACATAGCAACTTAAACGGGTGATCACTTAACAAACAAAGCAAGGGACCTTCATTGCAAATGGATATCAAATTAGAACGCCTAACTGGCTCGGTTGAACGAGTCACCTTTCACAATCCAGAAAATGGTTTTTGCGTTTTACGTATTAAAGTAAAAGGACATCGTGATCTTGTCACTGTGATTGGTAATGCCGCCAGCATTAATGCCGGTGAATATGTAGAATGTCTAGGAAATTGGGTTAACGATAAACGCCATGGTTTACAATTTAAATCCCAGCATTTGAAAACTATCCCACCAACAACACTTGAGGGCATTGAAAAATACCTTGCCTCAGGAATGGTCAAAGGTATAGGGCCGCATTTTGCTAAAAAATTAGTCCGCGCCTTTGCTGATCAAGTGTTCGATATTATTGAACACCAACCTGAACGTTTATTGGAATTAGCGGGCATTGGTAAAAAACGTAAAGATTTTGTTGTTGCAGCCTGGGCAGAACAAAAAGCCATCCGTGAGATTATGGTGTTTCTACAGTCTCACGGCATTGGTACAGCCCGCGCTGTGCGAATCTACAAAACCTATGGTGATAATGCCATTGACACCGTTAACCAAAACCCCTATCGATTATCACTCGACATTTATGGGATTGGCTTTAAGACCGCAGATAAATTGGCACAACAATTGGGGATTGCCAAAGATGCGTTGATACGAGCCCAAGCCGGTGTGCGCCATGTCTTACATACACTTTGTGAAAAAGGTCACTGTGCCGTTACTAAAGATAATTTGGTTAATGCAAGTTGCGATTTATTAGCAATCCCACGAGAAATAATAGAGCAAGGAATATTTACAGAAATAGAGGCTGAAAACATTATTCCAGATATGATTGATAATCAAGCTTGTTTATTCTTAGGTTCGTTATATGCAGCAGAGCAAGGCGTTACGAAACACATCGCAAGACTCAATTATGGTGTAACACCCTGGGGTGAATTAAGGGTTAATAAGGCCATTCCATGGGCTGAACGAAGGGCGCAAATTGTTTTATCTGAATCACAGAAACATGCAATTGCCACTGTGTTACAAACTAAATTAGCCATCATTACAGGAGGCCCAGGTGTTGGCAAAACCACAATCATCAATTGCATATTGAAAATCATTAAAGCAAAAGGGGTAAATGTTGCTCTATGCGCACCAACAGGCCGGGCGGCAAAACGTTTAACAGAAGCTACCGGTATGCAAGCGAAAACCATTCATCGCTTACTGGAATATTCACCGCAACTGCATAACTTTAAACATAATATGGAAAACCCATTAGCGATTGATTATTTAATCGTAGATGAGGCCTCTATGGTTGATATTGTGTTAATGAATAATTTACTAAAGTCGGTCCCGGATCATGCAGGCATATTGCTAGTCGGTGATATTGATCAATTACCATCAGTTGGTCCGGGAACGGTATTAGAAGATCTGATAAAGAGTAACGCGATTACCACCGTGCGTTTGACAGAAGTCTTTCGCCAAGCAGCTAAATCAATGATCATCACCAATGCCCATAGAATCAATAAAGGCGAATTCCCCTTGCCAAATTCCAAGCAAAGTGACAGCGATTTTTTTGTGATGCACCAAGAAACCTCGGAATTGATAGCAGAAAAATTATTAGAATTAATCAGTAATCGCTTACCGCGACATTTTAATTGTAACCCAAGAACGGACATTCAAGTATTAACCCCTATGCATAGAGGAAATTTGGGAACCCGGGCATTAAATTTAAGTCTACAAGCAATTTTAAATAGTCACTCTGAACCTAAAGTAACCAAATTTGGGGTTACTTATGCCCCTGGCGATAAAGTCATCCAAAAAATTAATAACTATGACAAAGATATCTATAATGGCGATATTGGCATAATAAAATCTATCGATACCTTTGAGCAAAACTTACAAATTGTCTATGACACAAAAACCATAGCGTATGATTTTAATGAATTGGATGAAATTGATCTTGCATATGCGATTAGTATACATAAAAGTCAAGGCTCTGAATTTCCCTTCGTAATAATTCCAATAGCCATGGCACACTATACCATGCTCGCACGTAATTTGATTTATACCGGCATCACCCGGGGCAAGCAACTTGTCATGTTAGTTGGACAAAAAAAGGCAATAAGCATTGCCATAAAGAACAATCCATCACAAAAACGTTTAACCAAATTAGCCGCACGTATTAGTCTAAGCCACGAGCACACTCTGGTATAAACTATTAACATTCTCAAGTACTAGGATTAATGTTACACTTTCGAAATTATTTTAATATAGGTAGTTAAATCACATGCTTTGGTTAACAATTATAATTATCTCTTTGATGATATTTTTCTATATTATCGTAGAAATCAAAGGCATAAAGGCTAGAATTCAGAAAATTGAAGAAACTTTATCCTTTTTTAAAAGTGGGACGATACAGCCAAAAGCTTCAGAAAAAAACCATGATCAAATTGCGAAACAATCCTCAGAGAAACGTGAACAAATTTCTAAAACTTATAGACCAATAACAAAAATAGCTGAGGTTAAACAACTAAAAGATATATCAGAATTACCTACAGATGCATCACAACGCCTTACAAATACTAATAATCAGTTGCTAAATTTTATTCATGACTTTCTCATGACCGGTAATACGATTGTTAGATTAGGTATTATCGTACTTTTCTTTGGTATGGCATTTTTATTAAAATATGCTGTTCAATCTGGCTTTTTCCCAACTGAGATTCGTCTTATCAGTATTGCAGCTGTTGCCACTGTCATGTTTTTAGTTGGCCTTTTCTTGAAAAGGCGTCGTCTTGATTATGCCTTAAGTCTGCAAGGTGGTGGCTTAGGAATTCTCTACCTTTTATCATTTGCTACGTTTTATTATTATGATTTAATCACTGCCTTAGGCGCCTTTGTTGGTTTTATCATTATTACCATTATCGCAGTTAGTTGTGCATTATGGCAAGATTCCATGGTCATGGCTGTCTTGGGTTTAGTCGGTGGCTTCTTAGCACCCGTACTCATTCCTTATCAACAACAACACCTTGTTTTACTATTTAGTTATTATCTTATACTAAATGCTGCTATATTTATAATTGCTTGGCTTCGTGCATGGCGACTATTAAATCTTATCGGTTTTATTTTTACTTTTTTTCTCTTGAGTCTTTGGTATTGGCAATACTACTTGCCAAAAGATTTTTTTATCACCCAATTATTTTTGCTTGTTTTCTTTCTCTTATATTTAGTCATTCCCATCCTATATGCCTATAAAATAATACCCAAACTACGTGGTTATGTTGATCCACCAATTGTATTTGGCACCCCTTTTATAACTTATGCGATTCAAGGTCTGCTTTTTGACTTTGATAAACATGATATGGCCATGGTGTCACTTGCATATGCGCTGTGCTATGCCATAACTGCTTACTTTATTAAATTTATCGACCACAAAAAATTTTCGACCCTTAGAACTGTTTATCTCTTTCTAAGTTTGATCTTCCTAACCATGGCTTTACCTTTGTTATTGACAGGCATCTGGTCTTCTATCATTCTTGCCTTTGAAGGGGCAATCTTGGTCTGGGTAGGTATCAAACAAAAACGATACTTCATGCGTCTTTTAGGTGGATTTTTACCATTAATAGCAAGCGTACATTTTTTTTATTATCATGTACCCACTATCAGCGGTGTTTGGTCAGATGGATTCACCATTGGTAATGTTCTTATCGCGTTAACCTGTTTTATTGCATCATATCTATTAAGTCTAAAATACCCTAAAAAGAGCACAATTGAACAAACATTGTCGTTTGTATTATTCGCTTGGGGGCTTGTGCTATGGTTAGTCGGCTGGTCGCATGAAATTAATGAATATATTCCCTATCAATATCGTCTACTTGCAGTCATCATCATGTGGTCTGGAAGTTGCTTATTATCCACTATTGTTAATCGCATCCTGACTTGGCAATATATAAGCTATCCCATCTACCTTCTACTACCGGTAATGTACGTCATACAAGGTATGGCCTTTCTAGATATCACCTATCCCGAAGGTTTATGGATAGGTTGGTTGCTATCTTTTGTGACGTTATATATCACTTTATATATTTATCAAAATAATAAGCGTTATCAATCATTGGGTCATTCTTTCGGCTTTTGGTTACTATTTTGGGTCATTGCAGACAATAGTTATTATCAAGTGATCATGCATACCACATTAAATGCAACATGGGCTATGTCATTATTAGGAATCGAGTGTGCTATATGGATGCTACTCCTTAGTCAAGGGAAATGGTTATTGACTTGGCCACTTAAAAAATTAAGTGAACTTTACGTAGTAACAACCTTACTACCGTTAATAATCATTAGTGCGTGTTGGATACTATGGGTCAATATCACGATACCTGGTGATTTTAGCCCATTTACCTATATGCCCATCTTAAATCCGATCGATATTGCGAGCATATTTATCTTTATTATTGCCACGTTTGCTATTGTTAAATTACCTAAACCATATCATCAAGCCTATTATGCAAAATTATTAACGTTTATATGTTTAGCAATATTTGTTTGGATAAATTGTTTAACACTACGCACGATACATCATTGGTATCAAGTTCCATTTACTCTCGCTGGCATACTGGATTCAACATTGGCACAAGCCAGTCTATCCATGATATGGATAATCATCGCCTTAGTAGCAACTTATATTGCAACGATACGCAGTTTAAGGACTTTATGGTTCTTAGGTGCAATCTTAATTGCCTTAACCGTCATCAAATTATTTGTCATGGACTTGCAACATGTTGGGACACTAGATCGGATAGTCGCATTTATCGGTGTTGGTACCTTACTGTTAATTATCGGATATATAGCACCTATTCCACCAAGAAAGCAAAATACTAAAACCCCCTGACTAACCTATAGGAAGTCTAGCTAATAAAGAAACCTTAACCAGAATATTTTATATCATCGTCTGGGTCACAGGTGATCTTATCTAACACTAATCGACAATTGTTACCACATTTAACATTTCCCGCATCATTACTCACGCATTGTGTATTCGGATAAGGTGCACACTTTGCCTGGTTCCAAGACGCCGCACAATTATAGCCACAGGCAATATGGCCATAATGATCTGCCACACATTGCTGCTGGGCATTAGGCGCACAGCGCGCTTGTGAACCAGTACTAGCACAATTGTAACCACAGATTTCGCCATGGGGGCCCTGGACACAACCATAACCGGTCTTTTGACTTACCGAAGTTGCATTGCTTATGTGATTGTCGACATAGATTGAAAAGGCATCTACAGGAACAGTGTCCGAGCCTATTTTGAGCTGACATTGTTTAGCACCAGCATCAATGGCTCCCGTATAGACTTGGCCATTATAATAGGCTTCACACATATATTTGGCTTGACCGGCATCATTATGACCAAAAACCATAGCCCCATTAGGGATGTCACCTTGATAATGCTGCCATTGCGCAGCAACGGCACTGATTTGAAATGTGCACAAAACAAATAGGATTAGAATCTTTGTTTGTTTCATAACCTACCTCTACTGTCTTCTTTGAGTTGCAATTCTACACTATTTCCCGGCTGAGCGCCCATATTAAGCCAAATTCAATAGTAAATTAGTAAAACTTGTAAATAATACTTGTGATTTCGGGCCAAATATTGTATAAATAGAGTATTATGAAGAAAATTGGAATTGGCATTAATATAAAGGCAGCACCAGGAAATTATATTTCTTTATTGCTCGATGCGTTGAAAGAAGATATCGGAGCTGACACAGATAAAATTCTACAAAAAGTACCCGTAAAGCAGGCCATACTCAATAATCCGCGTGAGTGGGTTGGCTTAGCAACCCTCTATAAGCTCATTCAAGCTGCCTACGATATAGGCGATGAGCCAGCTCTAGGTCTTTATTACGGTCGTCGCTTAAACCTTTCCGCACATGGCTATGTTGGTTATGCCGCCATGTGTAGTAACAATTTAGAGCAAGCCATTGAGATCGGCATTAAGTATCTCAAAACCAGAACACCACTCATGGGAATAGAATTCTTTGTTGATGAAGAAAAACAACAAGCCGTTATGCAATTTACTACTTACCTCATTTATGGACGCTTACGGCGATTCATGCTCGAAACAGTGATTTCGAGCTTTCACCAAATGCGCACTTTTTTGTTGGGCAATAAACTTGGTACATCTGAGGTATGTTTTAAATATCCCAAGCCAACCTATGCCGATGAATATAAGAAGTTTTTTGGCGTAGAGGCTAATTTTAGCCAAAAGGCAAACCAGTATCGGATACCACTCTCAGAGTTGGAACACAAACTCGCCTTGGCTGATCCTCATGCAAAAGCAAACGCATTGATGCAATGTGAACATGAGTTATCACGTTTAAGTGAACAACAAGATTTGATCACTACAATCCGCCTCATATTATTAGAACAACCTGGTTATATCCCTGATATGTTATCGGTAGCGGATCGTCTACATATGTCACCGCGCACGATGCGACGTCATTTAAGCCAATTACATACCTCTTTTCAAGAGATAGTCGATAATGTTCGCGAAGAGATTGCCATGAAATATCTCGAAGAGACGACATTATCTATTGAAGAGATTTCTGATCTTTTAGGTTATAGTAATCCCTCAAATTTTAGTAATGCCTTTAAACGCTGGACCGGCAGAGTACCAAGTATAATCCGCGAAGCTGCAACGTAATAGAACAGCCTTTGTTAAAAGCCAGGTGGACGCAAAATAAATTGCTCCTGTTGTTCCGCAACATTTTGTTGCTTATCAATTTCTGCCATATGTTGTGTCTGAATGCGTTGGTGTCTATAGATTAATTCGTGATAATGATCTAAATGTTCTGGATGTTGTTCTAATACTTCTTGATGCAAACGCATGAAATTATCTAACGCTGATTGATGGTGTTCATGTAATTTTGCATACTCACTGAGTTTTGTTTGGTGCTGTTCTTGTTTGGCTTTAAGATCAGCAAATAATTTCCGTTTTGTTGATTGTGGCTGATTAGGATCGGAAAGTGTTCGCATTATCTCTTGGCAACTATCATGCAGTGTCTTCACACTTTGTTTGAGCTTCGCTAATTGGTTTGCCTTGTCTATCATAGCCGTTGCGAACGGATGATATTCCGGAATCCGTTCCACTCGTGGGGGCTTCGCTTCCTCTGTTATATCCGTATCTGAATGCTCAGTTATATTTTCTTCAACAATCTCATTATGTGTTTCCATTCTTTCATTTGCCTCAGATTCTAATGCTTTGGTTAACTCCCCTTTTTGCTCTTCGGCTTCCCCCTCTGCCGGCTCTTTAGGCTCACTTCTTTCGCCTTCCTCAGATTCATTCTCTTTGTCTTCCTCGGACTCACCCTCTTCGCCTTTTTCGGACTCGCCCTCTTCGCCTTTTTCGGACTCGCCCTCTTCGCCTTTTTCGGACTCGCCCTCTTCGCCTTTTTCGGACTCGCCCTCTTCGCCTTTTTCGGACTCGCCCTCTTCGCCTTTTTCGGACTCGCTCTCTTCGCCTTTTTCGGACTCGCTCTCTTCGCCTTTTTCAGACTCGCTCTCTTCGCCTTTTTCGGACTCGCTCTCTTCGCCTTTTTCGGACTCGCTCTCTTCGCCTTTTTCGGACTCGCTCTCTTCGCCTTTTTCGGACTCGCTCTCTATCTCTTCGGACTCCTCATCAATTTCAAGTTCTGATTTCTCACTCTCAGAAATGTCCTTATCTGGTTCACATTTCTCATTTGCCAAATCAGAAGCTAGTTCACCGTAGGTTCCTTTAAAGACAATTCGGTCAATGAAGTCCGGTACTTTATGTCTAGCGACAAAAAAAATACTAACATTGAAGTCACCTATATCTTGCTCTGGCAACACCAAGCTATGCCGAACAAGCTTATAAATAAACAATTCCGTACCCTCTAACGCGCTTTGCATCACTTGCTGATTGATAAGAGACATTTCAGCCTCAGCTGAGACTAATTTCTTTGTTACTAATTTATCAGCAGATTCTTTAGGGACAGTGACAAAAACAAAAAGTCCTTTTTCCGATAACAACTTGGCTAAAATTTCTAATGATTCTTGTATGCCTATATCTTGAAACAAAATGCCGGTAGCAAAGATTAAATCTTCTGTCATTTCCATGATTTTTAAATCGATATCAACCGCATTCGAGACTTCGTCAAAGTTGAGATTTGCATAGACACGATGCAACACCGGTATCAAGCTTGACGTGATTTCACCAATCAGTAAAACATTGCTGGGTACTGAATATAAACTAACTAATTGCTCTGCAATATGGGCCTCGATCGCCTTTAATAAATTAAACATAGACATGGTATTCACCACTCAATTCTCAATATCATTCATCAGCATAGAATAGCAGACTATACTTATATTAAAGTATATCTAACTGATAAATGCCAGGGGTAAATATGATTAAACATAGCTTGATCTTATGCGTGACTGCTGTTGTATTAGTAGGACTAATAAGTCTCCAACTGAACGCGCAGCCTGAAAATCAACATAAGGCTATGCAATTAAGCCTCACTTACTACTATTACCCATATATCAATTATGATTACTCACCTTATAATTATTCACCCTATGACTATAGCCCTTACAGCCTGCCATACGGTTACTCTTATCCCCCACCCGTTGTACCTATCATAACAGATACGGCCTATAGGCCTGCGCTCCAAAAGTGCCGTGTCCAAGTCCAAAATCAACACTATTATGGTTTGATCGCTCAAACCGGTGGTTGCCGCGTCAATTATAATGGTCGGTTAATGGAGACCCACAGCTTTGAAGTGTTAGCAAAATGACAAGCTTCTGAATCCATCATAACCCCAAGTTTTTAAACTCATATTAATATTACCTTAAGCATAGGCTGATAATCTAAAAGCATAAAGGGATTTCCACGTGCCATACGCCAAAATATCATCACTTGAAGCTAGACATAAAACCGATCGCATGGAAAAAGGTGACACATTTGATGAGACCAAAAACCAGCTCAATTATTTTAGCAATATCCTAATTGATATTATTACTACCCTATGTTTGCATAGGATGATTTTATACTACTTTACACGCAATCTAATATAAGCAGATAATTTTATTATACGTCAATGTATAAAATATGATAAAATACCACCTGTTCAGCAATGACTCAATTGGGACATTTAGTAAATGATTTATGTGTTATTTGGTAAATCTGGTAGCGGTAAATCCTATGTCGGAGAATGGCTACAACAAACCTATGGTTTCTTGCATTTTGACGCCGATTCTCTACTCACACCTGAGATGCGAAATTTTATTAAGCACGAAAAAAATTTTACTCAAGAGATGGTCGATGACTTTACTGAACAATTAATAAAAAAAATCCGCGTCTTAAGACAAGATCAAAATTCACCGATTGTGATTTCACAAGCACTTTACCGTACCAAAAATCGTAAACAATTACAAAATCGCTATCCAGATCTTACCTTTATCTTAATCAATGCCAGTGATAACACTTGTTTACAAAGAGTAAGAGACCGTGAAAATTCAATTACTGAAGACTATGCTAAAATGATGCTCCCATACTTTCAGTACCCTGACAGTGAAGAGCATTATCACACAGTAAATAATGATGCTAATGGTTACGAACATCTCGTAAACCAACTTGACAGGCTTATTGATTCATACCAAATTGAAAATAATTTAACGGTAAGATCAGCAACCATAAATGATACCGAATCGATTATGCAAATCTATAATCAAGCCATTGCCACCACCACAGCAACTTTTGATCTCGAGCCTAAATCACTTGCTGAAATCTCTGTTTGGCTTAAAGATGCAGGTGCCACATCAAGCTATTTAGTCATCGAATCACAACAGCAAGTAATCGCTTGGGGGGTAATAAAATCATGGTCGGATCGAAAAGCTTATGCTAAAACAGGCGAAATCACCTTGTATGTCGATAGCAAATTCCAAGGTCGTGGCGTTGGCCAGAGACTTATGATGGCACTATTAGACATGGCAAAATCTAAAGGTTATCACACTATTTTATCCAGAATCACTGCAGGCAATGACACGAGTATTTACCTACATCAAAAATTTGGTTTTGATATGGTTGGCGTCATGCGCGAAGTGGGCATTAAATTTAATAAAAAACTCGACGTTTATTTATTACAAAAGATGCTTGTTTGAAATGCCCGACTATTGTCCTCGTTGAATACGTTTGATTAAGCCTGTTAATACTCTGCCTGGACCAACTTCAATAAAGTTTTGTTCATTCTGCTTCATTAAGTAATTAACACTTTGCGTCCAACGGACTGGATGGGTAATTTGATCTGCAAGATTATTTTTAATCTCAGAATAAATATAAGGTTTGGCATTGAGGTTTGCGATAACAGGTTTGTTGAGCGGCGAAAAATTAAAGCCAGTTAAAAATTCTTTAAACTCTTGTCTGGCCTCCTCCATAAACACCGAGTGAAAAGCGCCACTCACATTTAAAGGGATATACATCTTGGCACCGGCATTTTCAAACATCTCTTGCCCAGCGACAACCTCATCTCTTGCACCTGAGATGACAATTTGCTGTGGTGAATTATAATTCGCAATATATATATTTCTAAACCGTGAACCATCTATGGTTTCAGTAATTTGTGCCTCTGTCAAACCAATGATGGCAGCCATGCCACCTTCCTTAGCTTGCGCCATTAACTCTCCACGTTTCTTAACCAATGTCAAACCCGTGAGAAAATCAAAAACGCCAGCAGCAAATAAGGCATTGTATTCGCCTAAGCTATGGCCAATAAAAAAGTTAGCTTCATTACCTACCTCTTGCACTCGCTTAAGATAACTTAAGGCATTAACAATATAGAGTGCTGGCTGGGTATAAGACGTAATGCTCAGCTGATTCTTAGGATCGGATAAACACAAGGTTTTAATTGAATATCCTAGCAACTCATCAGCATTACGAACATGCTCATCAAAGTGATCGAATACTTCGGCCCCCATACCAACGGACTGCGAACCTTGTCCTGGGAAAATGTAGGTCGACATATTTTATCTCCATTAATCCTGTTAACTTAGCAACATAAAAATATGATGACTTTTTAACATAATTTTTCTAATAATGCCAAAATTTAGTCCCCCTTTTTGGATTATAAGAAAATCTATCTTTGTGATAAGGTATACAATCATTCAAAACACACGGCTGAGAACCACATAACTATGCATAACGGCTTTAACCAGTTCGAATTTGCCCTGAATTTGATTCGTTTGAATATCCCATCTGTCTTGGTGATACTAGGGCTTATCTGGTTAGTTCAATTGCTAAATTGGTTACTGGGTTATCGATTAAATATGTTCGGCATCTTGCCCAGATCATTATCAGGCCTGATTGGAATAATCTGTGCTCCATTTCTACACGCCAACTTCAATCATATTTTTTTTAATTCTGTTGCCTTATTTGTGCTGATGAGCTTTGTCTTACTTTCTGGCTGGTCAAACTTCATTTGCATCACAATTATGATTGTCTTCTTAAGTGGCTTAGCCATTTGGCTTTTGGGCAGAAAAGCCATCCATATCGGAGCAAGTTCAGTAATCATGGGCTATTGGGGATACCTTCTCATCAATGCTTACTATAAACCTGGTATAACAGCCTATGTGATTGTGGGCATTAGTCTTTATTATTTTGGTGGCTTACTATTTTCTATTTTTCCAGCTGAGGGCAGATCCTCTTGGGAAGGTCATTTATGTGGTTTATTCGCAGGTATTACCAGCGAATATCTATGTCCGCTAATACAAAATTATTTACATATTTACTAAAATAAAAAACCGGGTATCTTACAACACCCGGTTTTTATTATCTGATTAATTAAGATTATTTAATCAAACCATACTGCTTTAATTTTTTGCGCACTGTTCCTCGTGCCTTACCGAGCCAGCGAGTGACTTCACACTGATTGTTATTGGCTCGTTCCATTAGGACTTGCAACATTGGCTCTTCAACTTGTTCCAGAACCAATCGATAAACATTTGAAGGCGGTAATTCGCCACAGTCTTGCAAAATGCTCTACTGATTGTCTAACTGCATCTCTTAAATTTGTCCCCATTTTAGATTCAGTTTGATGAATAGATGTTGTAGCGCTCATGACTTCTCCTTGTTGTTAATTCCCCCTAAAGTTTACTTTATATGCTTTTTTATTTCGGTTGTCCAGTCACAATTGCCTGTTTTTTATTAAATTGGGCATATTTTTCTCACCATATCATTGATCAAAAAATTTCGAGCTAATCTTGCACATGTGCACAGATATAGATAAACAATAGATTTTATTTTTATAACAAGAGATATATATCTATACTGTAAATAAAAATAATCATTAAATGAGGTAAAACATGGGTGACATGGGTGAGCATATCAAACAAATTCTCCCGGACATTATTCAATTGCGACAACAAATCCATCGCTATCCTGAATTAAAATATTGCGAGCAAGCGACGGCAAAACTCATCGTTAACCAACTGCAAGCATATGGTTATCAACAAATTGAATCTGGTGTCGGCACCACAGGTATCATCGCCGTACTTGATTCACAAAAGCCTGGTAAAACTATTGCTTTAAAGAGCAGACCTGGATGCTTTACCCTTGCAAGAATTGACCGAGCTACCATATCGCTCAATTAACGCTGGTATAATGCATGCCTGTGGTCATGATGGTCATGTAGCAACACTACTCGGTGTAGCCAGATTATTAATAAATGCCAAAGCTTCATTTAAAGGTAAAATCAAATTTATCTTTCAGCCAGCAGAAGAAGGCGGCGTCGGGGCCGCTGCGATGATTAACGATGGCGTTTTAGAAAACCCAAAAGTCGATGCCATCTTTGGTTATCACAATATGCCCAGTCTAGAAATAAATAAGATTTATTCTCGTGCCGGTTGCCTAATGGAAGCATCGATACCTTTCAGATCAAGATAATTGGCAAAGGTGGTCATGCAGCACAACCAGAACAAACAGTTGATCCCATCTATATCAGCAGTCTTATCATTCAAGCACTTCAAGGTATTATCTCGCGGAATTTACCTGCAATTGAACCGGCTATTTTATCTGTTACCCAAATTAATAGTGGTACGACCATCAATATCATCCCAGACCAAGCAACCCTTGCTGGATCTATCAGAACAACTACCGTAGCAAATCGCGACTTATTACTGGAAAGGTTTAGTCGAGTCGTAACTGAAATAGCCAGTGCTTATGGCGCCAAGGCAGAGATTGTTCTTGATAATATCGCTCTACCAACCATCAATAGCGACGCAGAACATAAATTTGTGTTAACTACTGCCGCCAAAAAATATGGCAAAGCTAATGCTATTGAGTTAACACAGCCTGTATTAGTCTCTGAAGATTTTTCCTATTATTTGCAGAAAGTTCCCGGCTGTTTTTATTTTCTTGGCACAGGAAACCCTACCACTCAATTACATAGCCCAAACTATGATTTTAATGACGCAGTCTTGCCTCGTGCCATTGATATGTTTTATACCTTGGCTATCCAATACTTAAACACGCATTAAAGCTATTGCGCATTCTGAAACCTGATTAGCGGCGAATTACTAGCGAACAAACCCTTGAGTTTGGCATAAGGGATTGTTACCTCTTGTGGACCATAGACATACGCCGCCACTTGATAAGGTGGGAATGAGATAAGCAATCCATCCGGGGTAATATTCCAAAATTGAAAATTCTTTTTGCTTGGTTTAGTGCCATCATTAATCATTGTTTGCTGAATAGCATGTTCTGGCTTATTGTCTTTGGTTAATAATTTTTGTTGCAACGCATCACGGGCATATTGGGCAATGGTTGGCAAATAAGTCGAAAAGGTTTTAAAAAGACCTTTTAGATTCAAAGTCTTTTGATTTATCAAATCAAAATTTAACACCGCAAAACTTGAGTTAGGGTGGGCTGCACCATAAAAAAAAGTACCTTCGGTAAAGCGCACGCTAATAATACCATGTGAATGGCTGAACACTTTATAGTCTACATCAAGTGTATTACTATTCTCATTAAGTGGGATCATCTTGATTCGCTGATTAAGATCGCGCAATTGCTTTGGCGATGAAATAGACTTTTTAAATTGGCGAATCATTTGATGGATTTGTTTATCCACAGCCTGATTGAATTGCTTCGCCCCAGAGACTTTATCAGTTAAATAGGGATATTTAACCTTTACTGAAAAATAACCCGTCTTGCTTTTTGTAGTATACGTCTTTTGATCTAGGTTGAGGGTCGCGGCGGTTGCAAATTGACAAGTGATTATTAATCCAAGCACTACGACAAAATATTTTAAGTGTGAAATTTTCATTTTTGAAGATATCCCTTAAATTAAAATTCAAGCGCTGACCTTGAATTGTTTAACTAAAGATTTTCAAGGTATCTATGCATAAAAAGCATTTTACCTAAATTCCTACTAAATGTAATTAAACATTGTTTGTAAACCTGATATTGTTACTATAAACATATTAATGAACTATATTAGGTGTACCATGAAGACCCGTGATAATGTAAAAATTCTTCTGCTGCAAATTCGCGATGACAAAGAAACAATGCTCGAAGAACTTTATGAATTCGTGCAATTCAGTAAGCTACACGAAGAACAATTCACTGTTTTAAACACTTTTATCACGCCGCATTTTGATATAGATGCCATCCTTGGCCATGATGCCCTCTTTGTAGGTGGCTCAAGCGATGCCAGCGTCTTAGCGCCTGATGAATTTATCTTCACGCGTGATTGTCAACGTCTAATACGCCATTGTTATGAGTATAATATCCCTGTCTTTGCCTCATGTTATGGCTTTCAACTTGCTGTTCAGGAACTTGGTGGCCAAGTCATCATCGACAAAGAAAATATGGAAATGGGGACTTATCAAATAGCGTTGACTGATGCAGCCAAAGATGACCCGTTATTACACGATATACCATCCCCTTTCTGGGCTGTATCAGGGCATAAAGAACGTGCACTACATATCCCCGAGGACGCAGTATTGTTAGCCTATTCCCATGCATGTCCATATCATGCGATTAAATTCATTGATAAGCCCTTCTACGGCTTTCAATTCCATCCTGAAATGGATACGAAAGATTTAATTGCCAGGGTCTCACGCTATCAGGAGCGATATTTACAAGATGCTGAAGCGCTTGAATATATCAAACAAAGCGCTTACCCAGATATCAGTGAAGCCAATAGTCTGATTGCCAAGTTCGTTGATCGCATTATGTTAAATAACCCCCGCTAAGCCAGCTTTTGCTTACAGCTTTAATAACATAATGGCCAGATTCGTTAACGACTAATAATGTTCTATGTAGAAGTGTGCCGTAGCAAGCTGCACTTAAGATGGTGGTATGGCCCACCAATGCCGGCTTACAGGAGCAGGCATTAAACCGCTTCATGCTGCATCAGTAAAGAGCTTATGTAGTGAGCGATGAAGAAAAGGCGATAGTTAAATCGTCAGGTGAGTAATGGAGAGATGAACGCGAGTGAACTACTGTTGAAGCGTCGAAATAGATTGGCTGGCATCAAAACTGGAGTGATTTTTACGACTCTAGGAAGAGTTTATCGATAACCTGTTTATTGGGTAAGCGGTGTCCGGTGTAGAGGTAGCATGACTCCATCACAGGCTTAAGTGTCAAACTACGGGAACCTGTCATTTCAATGATAAGGGAACGTTCAAGAGGCAAAAATCAAGAACAAATACCGAGGTGAAATACAGGGGCGGATCAACTCGTAGTAGCGATGAAATAGCTGTAATGGCTATGGAGCGAAGGGGTTGAGTTACTCTGTTTTAAACAGAGGTCAACCATAAATAATGGGAGGAACTTTTGGCTAAAACAAAATCGTTTGACATTCCTAAGCGAGATGTATGGCAAGCTTACTTGCGGATCAAGCGTAATAAGGGAGCTGCTGGAATCGATGACCAGTCTATTAAGGATTTTGAGGTAAACCTCAAAGACAACCTATATAAACTGTGGAATCGAATGTCGTCAGGGAGTTATTTTCCCCCACCGGTAAAACGGGTAGCGATACCTAAGAAATCGGGTGGTGTAAGATACCTGGGGATACCCACAGTTGCCGATCGCATTGCGCAGATGGTGGTCACTATGCACCTGGAGCCACATGTTGAACCCTACTTTGATAATGACTCCTACGGCTATCGCCCCAAGAAATCGGCACTGGATGCAGTGGCGGTTTGCAGAAAGCGATGCTGGAAGAGGCAATGGGTGATTGATCTAGATATCAAAGGCTTCTTTGATAACATTGATCATGAACTCTTGCTCAAAGCAGTGGAGAAGCATACGCCTAAGCGCTGGGTGATGTTCCATGTAGAACGTTGGTTGAGTGCTCCAATCCAAACATTGGATGGAACTACAATATCAAGAACGCAAGGAACCCCGCAAGGTGGTGTCATAAGCCCACTATTGGCGAATCTATTTCTGCACTATGCATTTGACAGCTGGATTAGAAGAACTTATCCAGACGTTCAATTTGAACGATATGCGGATGACATCATTGTCCACTGTCATAGTCAGGTAGAAGCAGAGAAGTTGAAATCTAGCATTGAAGCGAGACTGGCGGACTGTAAGCTCATCTTACACTCAGGCAAGACAAAAATTGCTTATTGTGGAATCAAAGAGTTTGCAAACGAAGAAATAGCGCAAAGCTTTAACTTTTTAGGCTATACCTTCCGAAGAAGGTTAGCTGTGAACAGACAAGGCAAAGGCTTTGTGGGTTTCTTGCCAGCGATCAGTAATGATGCAAAGAAATCAATACGGCAAACAATTCGAGGATGGCAACTCCATAGAAGAACCCATTTATCAATCGAAGTGATAGCGAAACAAATCAATCCTCAACTCAGGGGATGGATGAATTACTATGGTAAATTCTATCGCAGCGAAGTAACCCAGGTTCTATTCCAAGTGGAGCGGCATTTAAGAAGGTGGGCGCAGCGCAAATTTGCCACAAAGACAGGCAAAGCTAGCAAGAAACGTGCCAGACGGTATGTTGGCAATGTTTATAAGCACAAGCCTAACTTGTTTATTCATTGGCAATATGGAATGGTATCATCGACTGAGTAATGGCTTTGTCTATATCTGCACTGTCTGGTCAATTTATAACAGGATGATTAGATGCTTTTATTTTCAAATAGCTGAGCATCTTGGCCATCATCTCGATGTTGATTTTCCATCAGGATGAAAATCTCATTGAGACATGAATGTTGCTTGGGATCTAATTGTTGGATTCGTATGTAGATGTCTCTAATAACCGCATCCGGGTCAAGTAGTTTGCATTGTGTTGTTTGCATCATTTTCTACCTTTAAAATTATCCATAATCAAATGTATTTGCATCCTGCTTATAACAAACATGTGCTAAAAACTAATATTGCTTACCTATAATCATATCATTAGCGTTTAACTTTAAGAGCTGTTATATCAGCTAATCATGCAAAGGCTATTGTAAGCACAAACTGTACTAAATCAATGGGTATTTTTGCTCATTGAAAACTATGAGGTTGTAAGTAATACTAGTACACTGTATTCTTTAATTTCAAATGTTAAGGAATTTTTAAGTGTCTGTATTGCTTGAATCAGATGATGCATGTTTCTATCAAACGAAAGAAATTAGTTTGATATCAGAGCCATTGTTAAATAATTCGGCAATCACGTACTTCTGCCATGTTCGTCGCTTTAATGACGATTCACGTTTGTGCCTATCAACCAAATCAGATTTTAATAATGCGTATGCCAAGCAAGAATTACATTGTAAAGATTACTTTGAACAGGAATTAGATTATTTTACTGATAATTATATTTTGTGGTCACTGTTAGAAGATAGTGAGATTTATCAAATAGCAAAGTCTACCTATGATATTGTTCATGGCGTTACTTTAATCGAAAAAGATCTTGAATATTGTGATTTTTTTCATTTTGGCACTGATCAATCGAGAATGGTTGACTATAGTGAATACCTGAAATATTTAGATACTCTAAAGAATTTTATCCTTTATTATAAGTGTGTAGCTAAGGATTTATTACAACGAACAACACCATATAAACTTCCAAAAAATAGTTTAGCTCATGATTTGCAAAATGATAAATATCAGCTGTTTAATGGTCACTCTTCAAAAGACAATTTAGCTAAACAATTACAAGTTCCCAAGTATCCACTCAAAGGTGAATTCGCAGGTATATACCTGACTCAACGTGAAATCGAATGTCTTAAATGGCTGATACAAGGAAAATCATCCATGGAGATAGCTATTATCTTAGATATTTCACGCAGAACGGTTGAAAAACATATTAATAATGTAAAAAATAAGCTAGGTTGTTATAAACAATCTGCCTTAATTTATAAACTATCATCTATGGATTTATTCAGAATAATAGATAATATTGACGCCTAGACCAATCAATCTGTTACACTACTAATAATATTTTAACCTAGAATCGCTTGAAGATTCAGACGATTAAGCACTCGTCATAGATTTCAACTGCCGATTCTAGGTTTAACTACGGATTTTAGATTGAAGGAATACATCCATGCGGAGAAAATGGTATGAGATGATCTCTCCAAGCTTTATTGCATTACTTGGGCTCATTTATTTACAACACGCTGATTTTTTTAAATTCTGCTATGTCAGCAGTACTAATACAGAAGTTAATTATGGTCAATGTGTGATATTCAGTTTAGCATCGGTCATTATCTCTTTGGTATTGATAATTATTGTGTCGGGTCTAATTGTTTACATTTATAAACTGATTGTTGTTTATATCTTTAAACAACAACCGGATTTAACCTTATTTGTGAGATGGGCAGGAGCAATATTCGCTGCTGGAATATTATATGTTATTGAACCCTTGCGGTATTTAACAATGTAGTGACAAATTATTCTGTAATACCATTGTTGAGTTCGTTAGCCTCGGATGAACTCAATGCCTTTAGATGGGCCACAACACTATTGCCTAATACGGATAAATTATAACCACCTTCCAACGTTGAAATAATTCGCCCATGACATATGTCTTGGGCTATTTTTGTAATGGCGTCAGTAATCCGAAAATAATCCATCTCAGTAAACTGTAACTGTGCTAAGGGATCTGACTCATGGGCATCAAAACCAGCCGAGATAAAAATTAAATCTGGTTTGAATTTTTTGAGCTTGATTAAGTGGTCTTGCATAATTCGTTGGTAATTATCGCCATTTGTTCCCGCAGGTAAAGGAACATTATCTATATGATCATTATTTGTCTCTGTACTGACAAAAGGATAAAAGGGGGATTGGAAACTTGAGCAATAATATACTCTCGGTTCATTTTGAAAAATATCAATCGTACCATTGCCATTGTGAACATCAAAGTCGAGGATTGCTACGCGCTTTAAATGATAATGATTTAGTGCGTGCATCACACCAACTGCGACATTATTAAATAAACAAAAACCCATGGCGTGTGATCGGGTCGCATGATGGCCTGGTGGGCGAATACAACAAAAGGCCCTTTGTTCTTTTTGGGTTAGCACAAGATCTGTCGCTAGTATCAATGCCCCTGCAGCCCTTCGTGCGGCGGTTAAGGTAGCAGGATTCATTGCGGTATCGGGATCAAGATAAGCTAAACCTGATCCAGGCGATAGATTAAAGATTTGATCAACATATTCTTTGTCGTGTACGGCATATAACGCTTTCTTGTTAACTAGTGGCGCTTGATAGTGATTTAGTTTATCAGCTAGATTGGCTTGCTGTATCGCGTTATTGATGGCCGTAAGTCGAGAGGGTGCCTCAGGATGCCCTGGGATATCATGTTTTAGACAATCAGGATGGGAGACATAAGCAATTTTCATATTAAACCTGCACTTGTGTAATTTTAAACAATTAAATGCTCATAGTAAATTTCTACCGACGATGCCCGTTTGTATCTCTTATAATTAAATATAGTACTTAGGCAATAACTCAGAAAGGTATTATTTATGTGTGGACGCTTTAGCCTTGATATATCACCAGAAATACTGATGGAATATTTTCAATTGCAAAGTCTCCCAGAGAGTTCACCTCGCTATAATATTGCGCCAAGTCAGGATGTCTTAGTCATACGTAATAATCAACACAATGAGCGTGAGGCAGTCATGTTACGCTGGGGTTTGATCCCATCATGGATGGACCAGCAGGCTGCGGGCACCAAGTTTATCAACGCAAGAGTTGAAACAGCTGATCAAAGGCCAGTTTTTAGAAGCGCATTTAAGCACAGACGTTGTTTAATTATTGCGAGTTCCTTTTATGAATGGCGTCAACTTGGAGATCACAAGCAACCCTATGCTATCTTTGAATCAAAACGAACCCCAATGGCCTTAGCGGGTTTATGGGAGCATTGGGTAAGCGAAGCTGGCTATGTGATTGATAGTTGTACTATTTTAACAAAAGATTCCGTGCCGAATATTGCTCCTTTACATTCACGTATGCCGGTGATATTGCCTAAAGGCAATTTTAATAAGTGGTTAGATGTCGAAACCACAGACAGTAAACAAATACGGAAGTTCATCATTTGTCAATATAAAGTCAATTTAGAATATTATCCTGTTACTAAGAGGGTAAATAACCCAAACTATGATCACGCTGATTGTCTACAACCAGATGAAGGGAATTGAATAAGTAGTGCTTGGATTTTTAATTTTGAAAATTTTTTAAATGCAATGCAAAAATTATCTTGACCGTTCTCACTATGTTCTCTATCATTAGAGATGAGAACAAATGGAGAATATAAGCTGGTTGGCAGTTAAGTGTTGCTCCCACAACTTCACTTGCCATTAATCTTCTTCAACAACTGCCAACAGCTTTTCCATTTTCCCCACAGAGAATTACTAGGTTCTCAGTAAATAACAACTAACTAATATTCGTATTAAATTGCGACAATAGAAAGATGAAAAAGGAGTCACAAATGGAATCAATAATTTTTACTAATACACAGATGATAATGCCATTGATAGGATCATTACACTATAAAATTTCTCGGGATCATGAAAAGATGATACACGCATCACTGAATTTGGGAGAGCCCGACGTGATGGCAGAGCGTTATAATCTTTTACTTTGGTTGGTAAAAAAGGGCGCAAGTTATTTTAACAATAATATAAGATATGTGAGACAAACAATTACGGAAAATAGGCAGAGACATTATTTTGTCAACAAGCTTAATCATGCATAACATAGCCAAGGAGGGAAGCCATGAATATGAATCAACGCGCAGATTTCTCAAATAGTATTAGACCGTGCCCATTTTGTAAGACCAGGATGACCTTAAGACAAGTGAGCGCCCCTGGGGATTATGGTACTAGAAGATGGTTTTATTTCTTGTATTGTAATGAATGTGGTAGTGGTCCATTACAAGCATTTGATACTACGACAGCGGCAATAGTGCACTGGAATGATAATGCCCTGACGAAGATGAGGAGTTCTTATTCAAGGATAATATGAAAGATATTTATGAATAATTGAGTTTATCAGGGGTCATTACTAAATCTATAATGCAATTCTAGTATTGGCTCCTGATTTTTTAGTGAGGTTGTTTATAAAAAGGGAAGTTATAGTATTTTATCACATAGATTATGATTATAAGAAAAAATTTGGCAATTTACATTATCCTAAAATCCGTGGTTGAACCTAGAATCGGCAGTTGAAATGAGTATGTAGTGCAGTATTCGATAAATTGCATTAATAGCAACGGTTAAGCTAATGAATTCATCTCAGCAACAAATGAAAATTATTCACATAGATATGGATTGTTTCTACGCGGCAATTGAGGCGAGAGATAATCCTGTTTATCGGTATGTACCTTTAGCAGTAGGTGGGGCACATGATCGACGTGGGGTCATCTGCACTTGTAATTATATTGCACGTCGCTATGGTGTGAAATCGGCTATGCCAACACGCAAGGCTTTACAGCTTTGCCCTGACTTGATCGTACTACCACCGGATATTAAACGTTATAAATTAATTTCAAATCAACTGCGCGAAATATTTTTACAATATACAACCATGGTTGAACCATTATCATTTGATGAGTCATATTTAGATGTGACGAATTGTTCTTTATACCAAGGGAGTGGGACCTTAATAGCGAAGGCGATACGCGAACAAATTTATCGTGAACTGGATCTTACGGCATCAGCGGGTGTTGCGCCTAATAAATTTTTAGCAAAGATTGCGAGTGATTGGCGCAAACCAAATGGACAATTTGTTATATCACCTCCTGATGTTGCGAGTTTTATTATTAAGTTACCAGTTAGTAAAATTTTCGGTGTAGGGGAAGTCACCGCACTTAAATTGCATAAATTGGGTTTAAAAACTTGTGGTGATTTACAGAAAATATCCGTACAAGATTTAATTGCTAATTTTGGAAAGTTTGGTCAGACCTTGCATGAATTAGCACATGGGATAGATAATCGCCAGGTTGAACCAAATCGCATCCGAAAATCAATCAGCGTTGAAGAAACTTTTGTCAACGACTTGCCGGATATCCATCATTGCTTATCTAAAATACCAATGCTGATATCCAAATTAAAACAACGAGCACAAGATAAATTAACTAGGCCAATCAAGAATATCTTTGTGAAAATCAAATTTAAAGATTTTTCACTTACAACTGCTGAATGCCAAGCCGACAATCTTGCCATAGATAAATATAATGAACTTTGTAAGCAGGCATATCATCGGCGACAAATGCCAGTGCGATTATTAGGGGTAGGTATTAGGCTTGTGGATGACAAGGGACGTGGGCCTATTCAGTTAGATTTGAATATATAACAATGGCTTTATTCGTAGAATCGGCAGTTTTCCAAAGTGGTTTTATATGATATAACATGGATGTCATGTGTCAATATGATAAGTATGGCGAGTAAAGTTTATATGGAGACTAATCATGCCTAAAGCAACGATTTATCATAACCCTAGATGTTCTAAATCTAGGCAAACATTGGCATTGCTTGAACAGAAGGGCGTTGATACCAAGGTGATTGAATATTTAAAGACACCATTATCTGTTTCTGAACTCAAACGTTTAGCCAAGATGTTAGGTCTTCCTCCGATTGATTTTGTCCGCAAGAAGGAACAAGTTTATCAAGAACTTAAGTTAAATCATGATGGTATAACAGTGGCTACATTATTTCAGGCAATGCATAAAAATCCAATCTTGATCGAACGACCTATTGTCGTTATTGGAGATAAGGCAGTTTTGGGGAGACCGCCCGAAAATGTATTAAAGTTACTTTAATATTGTAACTTATTAATTAGGAATTAAGTCGATATGCATGCTATCTCTTTTATGTCGTTATTGTTTAGGGTCCTATCGAGGTAATTTATGTTAATTACAACTTTGAAATCAAAGATCGCATATGCCAAGGTTACGCAGACTGAATTATTATATGTGGGTAGTATAACGATTGATGAAATCATAATGCATGAGGCAAACATTCAAGAAAATGAAAAAGTACAAATTGTAAATCTTAATAATGGTGAGCGTTTAGAGACTTACGTTATAAAAGGGCAAGCCGGTAGTGGCATCTTTGCGATAAATGGTCCAGCGGCAAGAAAGGCACAAGTCGGTGATGACATTTTTATTATATCATATGCAATTATAGACCCTAACACGGAACAATTATCACCCATTTTGATTGATTTGCGAAAATAAAAACTTAAAAACAAGACTAGGTTACCTTGATATGCAACGTTATCAAATCGCAATTATAGGTGGGGGACCAGCTGGTTGTCAGTGTGCATTATGGTTGGCAATGTTAGGGTATCATCCATTACTTCTTGAAAAGCACGCGATGTTGGGTGGCTTGCTAAATATAAACCCTTTTATAAATAATTGGTTGGTTGGAATTCCAAACCAAACAGGAATGGAATATGCAAGCGCTATTCATCATCATATCCAGGCAAGTGCAAATATAGATATACAATTAAATGCCGATGTTAAATCTATCACTTATCTGCCTGAGACAGGCTATACTATCCATGCAAATAATAGATCTATCATACAGTCGCAATATTTGGTTTTGGCGACAGGGGTCTTGCCAAATAAAGGTGAGTTTAGTCCAAGTAAGAACATCTTGATTGGCCCAGGTCGTCATATAAGCGAGTATGATTTCCAAGATAAAAAAGTCGCTATTTTTGGTGGCGGTGATAATGCTGCTGAAAATTATCAATATATCCATGCAAGAGGCGCAGACCAAATCCATATTTATGCGCGTAATTTAAAAGCAAGGCGACAAATGTTGGAGCCCATTCCTGAAACGCATATTCACGTTGGCAAGTATCAGGTTGACTGTGATGCAATGACCGTTAAATATAATGAAGTATTACAACGTTATGATGTGTTCCTCGTTTTTTACGGTTGGCAAGCGAATATCCCAAATGGAATAATTGATTTGATTAAGAAGGATGAGCAAGACGTGTTTATTGTAACAAACCAACATCGAGAGTCGAGCGTGCCAAATTTTTATGCTATTGGTGAAGTGACGCAAGCAACCCATCCATGTATCGCAACTGCATTCGCTGATGGTGTGATAGCCGCAAAGGCGATTCAAAATCGTATTGAATTAAACAATAAGCTTAACGATTAAGCTTGCAGTATTAATTGTAACAAAACATTTTTATCTTTAAGTTAATCAATCTAATTATTTAACATTGAACACTGTAATGTACCATCAATGTTTTGAATATGTTGACAGGTATTGGCTTGATTTAGGCTTGTATGGCGCCACGAACCATTGCTTTTTTGACAACGACAAGATAATCGCTGGCCGTTGTAATGACAGTGAGCACAGGTTTCTGAATAATTTCCGGGGGGCAGGGTATAAATATGATGTCGATAGCCCCCGCTACAGACTAAACGACCATCTTGGTTAATGATGTTATTGCAATACATTGCATTTGCCAAAGAACTAGGGATTTCGATTTGATTCGTACTTTGGCAATTGCAAGTAAGATAATTTCCTACCATCCGACAACTGTGGCAACTTGAAAAATAGGAACCAGGTGGTAAACAGCGTAATTGTCCATTGCTATTTTGAATATAAGGACATGAGTCAATATTACTTAAGGATGTAGGAGTTGGGAATTGTTGTTTGTCTTTACAAATGCAAGATAATTGATTGAAAGTAACATTGCAGCTATAACAAGTCTTTAGGTAAGAACCTGTCGGTAAGGCAAAAACTAATCCGCTATAGATAAGAAATAAGAACGATATAAACACACAAATAAAATCAACCTTTTTTGATAGCATCAACTTACCCTCAATCCGAATCGAATTAAAATCATTATATATGAAGTAAGATCTATATGCCATGTAACTTACGAATATAACGCATGACAACTGCGGTAGGCGAAATGCGAGACATAAAACCACAAATAGCATTGATTACACCAACCGTTGCGACTCGGCGCCCTTGCATTAGGACTTTATAACCATATCGAGCAACCTCTTTAGAGGTCCACATAGGTACAATTCCGCTATGAATTGGGTTACCTTTCAGATTAGCGTTTTCAGCAAAATGCGACAGCGTGGGCCCAGGGCACAATGCCGTGACAGTAACACCGGTGTCACGAAATTCTTCGGTTAAGGCTTGTGATAAAGATAAAATATATGCCTTGGTTGCGAAATAAACCGCCATCCCGGGCCCAGGTTGAAAGGCTGCCGTAGATGCGGTATTCAAAATACGACCATAACCGCGTGCTAACATCTTTGGGGCAAATAATTTGATTAACTTGGTTAATGTTGTCATATTGACAGCCATCATGGTGTGTACTTGACCGATATCTGTTTGACAAAAGAAACCTTTGATACCATACCCAGCATTATTGATTAGAATATCAATTTCAATCCCAGCTTGATCAATTCGATCATAAATCGTTTGCGCGGCATCATCTTCGGCTAGATCAATGGCCAAGGCCAAGGTGTTGATGCCATATTTATGTTGCAATTTCTCTGCGAGTGTATCAAGTAAGTCTTGTTCAAGGGCGATTAACACTAAATTATAATGTTTCTTGGCGAACAAAATGGCAAATTCCTTGCCGATACCACTGGAGGCACCCGTAATTAAAACTGTAGGTTTTTTAGACTCATTCATTTTCTAGCCCTCGCCAGTTGCGAAAAAAACTTATTGTATAGATTGCTAGTGAATATAAGTATAGCAAGTGCGTTTGAAATGTTATATGTTAGTATTTGTTTGAACAATATATAAACAAATATTGCTTTGTTCAACATTTATTTTGCACAACTGTAGGATTTTATGCCTTATTAAGGTATATTCAAATTGCCCAGAGGAGAAGCAATTTAATCAACCGATCAATAGTTAAATTGAGAGGATACGCCCATGTCAGGAGCTGAAAATATAGATGGAAACCGAGGATGGTTTTCCAGCTTTACGTCTAGTGTTATGTCGTTTGGAAAAAAGGTAATTCAGGTCGTTACATCACCAATTAAGCTTTTAACTTCTATAGAAAGTGTGAGCCAATACTCAGTTGCCGCTGTTAAAGCGGTGGGGATGACATTTTCTTTGGCGTGGCTAATCTCCAAGCTAACGAGAGAAAAGATTGATAAAGTGCCACATGATCTCTGGGAGTCAACCGAAGGTGATTTTGACTGGCGACCCTATTTGATTATCATAATACCATCTGCAGCGTTTATTTTTAACTACACGTTTAAGTTATATCAAATGCGATATAGGCATACACGTGATAAACAAACCATGCTTGAACAAGAACAAGAACAAGAACAACAACCAATAATTCTTGATATTAATAATAGTGATTATGATCCTGAGCAATTGGCATCAATTCGGGCCTCCTTAAATGAGTACGAACCCCCGCCGTATGTATATCCTAAATTAGCATTTGGAACCTTAGTAGTATTAATACCTAGTTTTTGTGATTTTATTTTGTCATTGAGCGCGACCTTGGAATTGCCATTACCCATTGTTTTACTCTTAGGCGTGCCTGGGTGTATTAGTATGACATTACAAGATTTTAGATTGGCCCTTGGATCAATACCAAAAGATACACGCTTATTAGGGACTGATACGGCTTATGAATGGCTGGAGTGGTTTCAGCGGACTCCACCAGGGAATATAAGTGAGCTCTATGGAACATTTTACCGTTTGTTAGGGTCAAAATTGAGTTTATTCAATTTACTTAATGACTTATTTGTCAATAATTATATCCTTGAAATTGTAAAATGGCTTTTGGTGTTAAATCCATTGAGTATGGTGCCTAAATGGGGGAATAACCAAGCCAGAATAAAAGAACGAGATGGTTCAGTGATAATAAATGCCGGTGGTATACTATTAATGGGACCGTCAACATTTTCATACTGCCTTGAAGATTCAGCTTTATATATTAATGGTATCTTTGGTAAATTGGGGCAACGATCACTTGTGATAGAAGGTCCCGCGTATGCAATTTTGTTCTTGGCCGAACTGTTGGCATATAGGAAAAAACATTTAGATGTCTGTAAAGCCGTTGTTGTAAATAGTAGGCGTGTGCCTGCTAATTTGGTGAATTATGCACATAAACTCGGAACATGCGGCTTTTTTAGTGTTAATTATAAACCGCCATTTGAATATATCGAACATAGTGAGGATGAGGAAGTTTATGATCGACCTGGGGCGGTATCATTCTTAAATTCCTCACAAAGGGGTAGAACAGAAAATTATGGTGCTTTAGTTGAAGTTAGACCACCAAGTGAAATTAGAGCTAAGACTTATCCAGCAGTAGGGAAACCTCGTCTAATTATATGATGCAACAGTTAATAAAAAATATTATTGTGCTAATCATTCTTTTGCTAACTATTCTAGCAATACCAAGTATTTTTGCCAAATCTAGTGCCAAAAATAATTTACCCATCATCATTGATACCGATGCGGGCTTAGATGATAGTATTGCCATATTATATCTCTTAAACCAAAAACAACAGCAAATAAGGGCAATTATTGTTGATGGTAATGGCATGGTGCATCTCAAATTTGGTTTAGCCAATATGCAATATTTGATTTCGAAAAGTGATTCTAACAATATAGAATTAGCTGCTGGCGCAAAAAAATCATTATATTACCATCATCATTTTCCAAAATGGGTGAGGACAGCTGCGGACAATCTTTTTATGCAATCTTCACAAAATCTTCTAAATCGATATCTATCAGCGAGCCAATTATTGCAAGCATTGCTACTCAAACAACATCAAATCTATATTATTATTGCCCTTGGGCCATTAACCAACATCGCTAAATTTATCAAGTCTCATCCTAATGCAAAGCGATTTATTCAGCGAATATATATCATGGGAGGGGCGATTGATGTGCCTGGGAACGTTAGTTCGGTGTTGCCAAAAACAAATAATAAGGTTGCGGAATGGAATTTTTATATTGATCCATTGGCAGCAAAAATTGTATTGCAATCAGGTATCCCCATAACCTTGATTCCTCTCGATGTTACTAATAAATTACCATTAACTGAAAACTTTGTTGCACGATTATCAGCTATTCAGAATAAACAAATAACACTAGATTTTCTAATCCAGGCATTGAGACACAATTCAACTTCAATCAAACAAGGAGTCTATGATTTCTGGGACCCATTGACTGCAGTCGTTGCACTCAATCATGATATCTATTCAGCCAAGAGTTTACCATTAACAGTATACGTAAAGCCTGAGGCAATCAGTGGTAAGGTAGTGATTGAAAAAGACGCCAATAAAATTACTGTGGTTGATCAAGTTAACGCTAAGCTTTTTAAAGATATATTAATTAGTGGGTTGTAAATGTAAGTTTTGATTATTTTTAGAGATCCCCTCACCCTTCTCTTTTCCCCAAGGGGCTGGGGAATCTGCGCATTTTTGAAAAAATTTAGCATTAAAATCAATGTGGTTAAAAAAATAGTGGCGCGACGTGATTTTTCTGCTGCATAAAAACATTGTCATCAACTATGTTGTTACGTTATTTGATGCATGTGATTTTTCCACCGATGTCATCCCGGCTCATAACTGCAAGTAAGTTCGACTACGTCTCACCAACTTGCAGTAACCCCGGAATGACAACGTTTGGGCAATGTTGCCTTCACAAAAATGCGCAGATTCCCCAGCCCAAGGGGGAGGGTAGGAGGTCTCTGATAAAATACCAATCTATATTATTTTCATTTATCCCTACGCAAACTAAGAGATCCTGTGCTAGAGTATTTATTTAAACTAATATGATAAGAGTGGAAGGGTAAATATGACTCAGTCAGAGGAAAGATATACTGGCCAAATTTTAGTAAATGATCAGGTAGTCGAGACGATTATTGGCCATGATCTTGATAAATTAAAGGCCAAATTACTCGTGTCACTAAACAATGAATACAATAGTGGTGAAGGAAAGATCATAGACAATATGACAGGGGAAGTTATCCATCGTTGCCGCAGAACAGCGCCAGATTGACTGTTCTTAATTCAATCCAGCCAATTATAGCTAAATAGTAGTCAAATATCTCTATTCGTTAAAATAATTCGTAGAGCAAAACAGTATTTGCATGTTACAATTGTAAAATCGTTTGCTTTTATTTACTATACGTTTGTGTAGAATAAGTTGGCAATACGGTTCTATAGGTAAATTCTGTTAGTTAATAAAGGTTGATCTAGTATGACTGAGCGAGTAAAAGGGATAGTTAAATGGTTTAATAATCGCAAGGGATTTGGTTTTATCAAAAGAGAAACCGATAATGACAGAGATGATGATGTATTCGTCCATTATCGTTCAATTCGTTGTGATGGTTTTAAAACCTTGCGAGAGGGACAAGCTGTTGAGTTTTCCTTGGTGACTGGGCCTAAAGGGTTACAAGCCGAAGATGTTACAATTTTGTAGTCTTGTGTAAAACATTAAGCACCGAGTGAAATAGAGTTTGAACTAGATAGTTTCATGTGCATTTGCTGCCTGTAGGATCTTGTTGCGCGTGAAGGTTGAAGTTGTAACGCTAAATCTTCACGTTTTTATAGTAAACTTAAAGAATTGTCTTATAGTTTTCATGCATCTTATTCAAATCCAACTTATTCAAGAATAGCGAATAGCTTAGCCAACAACTAAGTCCGGCTAAATCCTTAAAATGTGGTGGTATGTAGCGTGGGTGAATGATTGTGCCATCCTTGATTAAATCTTCATAAATTTGTAAATCCTCAATTGAGGTTTTTCCAAGAAATAGTAATGGGATCCTGGATATTTTACCTTCAGCGATAGCTAATCTTAGGTAATTATAAATTAAAATAAAGCCTTTGCTATAAGCGAGATCTTTAGTAAACGGTTTGCCGGTTGGTGTACTGCCTCTAAAAACACGCGATGTATGATGATAACTATCCTGGGGATCTAATCCTTGATCGAGAAAGAAATTATAAACTTCAATAAAATTTGCCCCTTGTTCAGCCATCAAGATAGCTTTAATTCGATTAGTGATCTTGCGTATACGGCTTGGATGTGAAGCGAAACTCACAATCTCTACGATGACAGCCAAGCCTTCTTGAAAAATTGTCGCCGAAGGGGGGCCTTTACTTAAGAAGGTGCAAACCGGTTGTAATTTACCATTCATAGTTGTACCAACATGTACCCATCCCTCATGTACTTCAAGGATTCTCAGATCTCGTTTACTAAAGTTTGCACTTTTGCGGAGTTTGATAATATCAGCACCCGCAGCGGCATCGGCTACAATACCATCATCAATCTTGACTTGAATCGGATTGTTAGGGTCGGTGAAGTATTTATTTAATTGTTTTTTCAGTATATTGACGCCTTGCCTGCTGGAATATTTTTTTTCATCTAATTCTGAATCCAAGGAGCCTTTGATACTGGTTAGGATATATGATAGTACATCAGCTAAATCTGCTAATGATGGGCCATTGGCATAAAATGAATCCTCCGCACTGCCATAAAGTTCGGCCGAAAGTTTGCCGAATGCTTCTGTCCCGCGGGCTTGCAACATATGTACCGCCGTGCGATATTCACGACAGATACGCGACATGATATTACCAATGCCACTAAATTGACCTAAGTGCTTGTGGATATCTCGTTCAATATCAAAAAATTCATCGGCTTTTTTTTCAGGGTCGAATGTTAGTGAAATATGTTTATAATAGTCTTTGTTGACATTGGGCATTTTTTTGCCGTGTTGTTTTAGAAATTCATGTTGGGTATGTTCAGACCACTTGATGGAGTTTAAGATTCGAATTGGTTTTTGAGCAGCGACAATCCTATCGGATAATTCGCGAATAATTTTTTGTTGCGGGGTAAGCGATTTAGTTTTCATTAGTTATCCCCAAATGATATAAAAGTATAATTTAAGACTAGATTATTTATAAAGATATAACAAGTAGAGGGTTAGAATATTTTCAATCTGTTATCACAAGCAAATTTACTATTCATTATTCTTGCTGTAACACTTGGGTTGTTCATCTGGGGTCGTTACCGTTATGATATTGTCGCACTGATTGCGTTAATCATTTGCGTAGTATTAGGCTTGATTCCATTTGAACAGGCCTTTACAGGTTTTAGCAATCCCGCTGTGGTTACAGTTGCCTGTGTCATGGTTATCTCTAATGCAATTACTCAAACGGGGATTATAGATAACTTCATAAAACGACTACTGCCAGTTATAAATAAAGATATTTTTCATATCGGCATATTATCGATTTTGACAGCATTTTTGTCGGCCTTTATGAATAATGTTGGGGCTTTAGCTTTGATGATGCCTATCGCAATTCAAACGGCAATAAAACAAAAACGCTCACCTTCATTTGTACTCATGCCCATCGCATTTGCCTCAGTATTAGGTGGTTTAATTACAGCTATTGGAACACCACCAAATTTGCTGATAGCGCAATATCGTGCAAGCATCACTGGTACACCATTCGTAATGTTTGATTTCACCCCGGTAGGTTTAACGGTTGCTATCATTGGGATAATTTTTATTATATTTATTGGTTGGCGGTTATTACCTGTGCGTAAGGCGCCTACTTCGACTGAAGATTTATTTCATATGGAGGATTATATAACCGAGATAAAAATCCCAAAAGAATCTAAGTTGATCGATAAAAAAATTAAAGAGATAGAATCAGTTATCGAAGGTGAAATTAATGTTATTGGCCGCATTCGGAAAAAACGTAAGCGTTTTAAATTATCTGGTAATGAGGTTGTTCACCCCAATGACATTTATATCATTCAAGCCTCACATAAAAAAATTGATGATTTAGTTAACGCAATCGGTGCCAAACTTATCCCTAATGCTAAGATTTCATCAGATATATTTCGCACTAAACAGAATGAGTTAATTGAAGCAGTAGTGCCACAAGGCTCGCGAATCGAAGGTCGTAGTTCGCAAAGTATGCGCTTACGTGCCCGCTATGGATTGACATTATTAGCATTATCCCGGCAAGGTCGTTCTTTTCGGGAACGATTACAACATATAAATTTGCAAGCAGGCGACGTCGTTTTATTACAGGGCGAGACGGAGACCTTGCAAGAAAGTACCGTTAATTTGGGTATGCTACCCTTAGTTCAACGAGGTGTTAGTTTCGGCAGTCCATCACGTGCCTGGATAGCTTTGGCCATCTTTTTTATGGGAGTTATCGTAGCCTCATTTAATATTTTGCCTATCCAAATCGCATTTACTGCCGTCGTGTTGCTCTATGTCTTAACTCGAATTGTCCCCATACGCATGTTATATGAACCGGTTGACTGGTCTATCATCGTATTGTTAGGCTCTATGATACCGATTGGCCATGCCTTGCAAACAACTGGCGCCACAACAATGATTGCCAATGCCATCACTGGTTTAAATGGTTTTTTACCGCCAGTAGCTATCTTGGCGATATTATTCGTGATTACGATGACATTATCTGACATTATGAATAATGCCGCGACGGCTGTAGTGATGGCGCCAATTGCAGTGACCGTTGCTAAACTATTGCAAATGAATATTGATCCATTTTTAATGACCGTTGCTGTCAGCTCTTCATGTTCATTCCTAACGCCAATCAGCCATCAGAATAATACCTTAGTAATGGGCCCGGGGGGTTATAAATTTTTTGATTATCTACGCATGGGCTTACCATTAGAAATTATCATTTTAATTGTATCTATTCCTATGATTATGTGGGTTTGGCCATTAACCTAGAATCTAGGGGTTACCAATTCAGCCAGAAAAATAATCATTGAAATTTGCTCAAAAAATGCAATAATAGTCATTGATTTATTGTGACTTAGATTAAACGTATCAAATATGTCAAAAACAAGACCCAATCTACAATATTTACCGATCGAGCGCTTGCAACGTGGTAAATTTCAGCCGCGACGGCAATTCGATGCCAACACCTTAAACGAACTGGCTGAGTCAATCAAATCGGCGGGTATGATTCAACCTATTGTTGTTCGTCCGATTGATATTGATCAGCAACAATTTGAGATAGTGGCAGGTGAACGCCGTTGGCGGGCAGCACAATTAGCGGGGTTGGATAATGTACCTTGCCTAGTGAATTATTATAGCGATGAACAAACTGCGGCAGTAACAACCATCGAAAATGTCAATCGCATCGATTTAAATCCTATTGAAGAGGCGCAAGCATATCAACGCTTAATTAATGACTTTAGCTATTTACATGAAGAGGTTGCTGCAGTTGTTGGTAAGTCACGCACCAAAGTAACGAATAGTTTACGGTTACTGAAATTGTCACCACAAGTGCAAAAGCTGTTAATTGATGGACAATTAACGGAAGGTCATGGCAAGGTACTTGCAAGCCTACCTGAAGGTTCGCAATTTAAATTGGCGCAAAAGACTATCAAGGCTGGCTGGAGTGTGCGAAAAGTTGAGCAAGAGGTCAAGCGTTTGCAAGAATCACCATTGCCAGCTTTTACTAAAGATCCAAATATCCAACATTTAGAGCGCAACCTTGCAGACCATATTGGATGTAAAGTCGCGATAGATTACGAAGGTAATAAAGGTAGTTTAAAGATAGATTTTCATAATCTGGAAATATTGCAAGGATTATTGAAAAAAATGGGATATATAAATGACAAAAAGCTATGATGCTTCAAAAATTATTAATTATATCAAATTATGTATCTAAAAATAATTATTTAGTTAAATTGAGAATATCTGCAAACTGCGTTATTTCAATTAGTATATGCTTTTAAAATAAAACCACAAAGATATGCAATAATTGCTGCCGTACTTCCGATGAAGAAGGTTGATAAACCTGACCACCACCATTTTGATAACGACCAATAACTTTTAAAAGATCCAATTAGGAAAAATATAAAAGCTGTCATAATGATAGACCAAAGAAATCCATGAGGAATATTAATAAAAAAGGGGAGAAGTGGTATAAAACCACAGACTATGAAGGCGATAAATGTTGTTAATCCTGCTCGCCATGGGTTACGTATTACCCTCGCCAAACCATATTCTTCTGTTAACATAGTATTAACCCATAAACTCTCATCAGCAGTAATATAGTCAACAACTTGCGTTAAAGCATCACCTTTGAAGCCCTTTGCCTTATATATTTCTATTATTTCTTGGCGTTCTCCATTTGGGTAAATTTTAATGTGCGACTGTTCAATAGCTTTATATTTTTTATATTCATCTACTTCAGCTTTAGTTCCTAAAAAATTGCTTGCTGCCATTGAAAAACCATCGCCGATCAGGTTGGCCATGCCGAGAATAATAATTACCTCATGTGCTAAGGTGGCTCCCATGACCCCTGCGACGATAGCAAATGTTGTGACACTGCCATCTATACCACCATAAATGAAATCACGCAAATAATTAACTTTAGGTGATTGTATCCGTTCTCTTATGGCTTTTATTGTATGTGAATGCATGTTTTATAATTTGTATCTTGATTTAATGATATTAGCTTATTTAATACTAACCGTCTTTACATTCACAAATTCTCTTATGCCTTCAGCAGACAATTCCCTGCCATAGCCAGATAATTTAATCCCACCAAAAGGAACCCTTGGATCAGAGGCAACATAGGTATTCACCGCCACTGATCCAGCATGAATCTTATCTCTTGCGATTTTTTCACCGCGGTCAGTATCGCTGGTGAATACTGCACCAGCTAAACCATATTTGGTGGCATTGGCAAGTTCAATTGCCTCGTCCTCATCTTTGGCAGGGACAATAGAAATAACCGGGCCAAATATTTCAGAATCAAAGGCCGTCATCCCTTTTTTGACATTTGAAAGAATTGTAGGTGGATAATAGTATCCTTTGCGTTCAGGAACAACCCCACCAGTAATTAATGTCGCACCACTATCAATGGTTTCGCGTACCTGTTTATGGACTTCATTTCTTATATCCTCACGCGCCAATGGCCCAAAATTTGTTTTTTCATCAGTAGGGTCACCCATTTGATAGCGTTGGACTTTTTCAACCAAAAGTTGTTGTAACTTATCGCGCACGGCATCTGTTGCGATAATACGCTTGGCAGCAATACAAACTTGACCAGAATTATTCATGCGAGAAGTAACTATCGCTTCCGCAGCTAATTCAAGATCTGCATCATCCAGGATCACATAGGGGTCACAGCCGCCAAGTTCCAGGACAACCTTTTTCAGGTTTTTTGCAGACTCTGCACCTACTGCACTGCCTGCCCGTTCACTCCCTGTTAAGGTCACGGCAATAACCTTGGGATTGGCGATGATCTTCGCTGCCCCCTCATTATCGGCGATGACACTCCGAAAAAGATTTTCAGGAAAACCAGCATCAGCAAATAATTGTTCTATTGCTAAAGCAGTGCCAGTCGATATAGGGGCATGTTTTAAGATACCAGCATTGCCAGCCATTAACGTGGGGGCAGCAAAACGGAATACTTGCCAAAATGGAAAATTCCACGGCATGATAGCAAATACCACACCGAGCGGTTGATAAGTGACATAACTTTTGGCCATTTCTGTTTTTATCATTCGAGGTTTTAAATATTCTTCAGCATTATCAGCGTAGTGATCGCAAACCCAGGCACATTTCTCAACCTCAGCCTGTGCTGCCTTTGTGGGTTTGCCCATTTCCATCGTGATGATGTCAGCATACTCTTTTTTATTCTTATTTAATAAGTCAGCGGCATTCCGCATTAATTTGGCCCGGTCATCGAAGCTGGTTTGAGACCATTTTAAGAAGGCGGCATGTGATGCATCTATAATCTCTGAAAGCTCCTTATCAGACATTTCCTTGTATTCTTTTATTAATTTCCCAGTCGTAGGATTTACTGTCTTGATGCTCATATTATTCCCCTTATTATTATGTCTCTAAATGGCAAAAACGATCGGCATGGGATTTTATCCATGCATCTTTAAGTGGCGCTGGTAAATTTTCTTCACGTAATAATTGTCCTGGTTCCAGGAAGTGATAAATCTCATCGTAATGTAAGACTTTAGCATTATCCACACGACGGTAGAGATAATTAGGTGTTAAATCAGAGATCCTGTCTAGACCAGCTGCGCCCAAGACATCGAGTGCACTTTCAATTGTCGCATCGTGAAAATTACGCACCCGAGGTGCCTTGTCATCAACATCTAAGGCATAGACCCGATCAGGTTTTTGTGTCGTTACACCAGTCGGACAAGTGTTTTTGTTGCAACGCCTTGCTTGAATACAACCAAGAGAAAACATCATTCCGCGGGCTGAGTTACACATATCCGCACCAAGCGCAAATTTACTTATCATGTCAAAGCCACTGATTATTTTACCACTGGCGATAATTCTAATGTGTTCTCTTAAGCCTGTGCCAACGAGTGCGTTACGCACAAAAACTAAGCCTTCATTCAATGGCACACCGATAAAATCGGTAAATTCGACTGGGGCAGCACCAGTACCACCCTCAGCACCATCTACCGTGATGAAGTCTGGGTAAATCCCAGTTTCAAGCATGGCTTTACAGATACCTAGAAATTCTTCACGAGAGCCAATACAAAGTTTAAAACCAACGGGTTTGCCATCTGACAATTCCCTTAATCTAACTACAAATTCTAATAAACCTTTAGGAGTTGAAAATTCAGGATGGGTGGCTGGCGAAATACAATCCTTGCCCATTTCGACGCCACGAATTTTAGCGATTTCTGGCGAGATCTTTACCGCGGGTAATACACCACCATGACTAGGCTTGGCCCCTTGAGATAATTTAATCTCGATCATCTTAACGTTAGCTAATCGAGATTTTTTCTTAAAGACTTCATCATCAAAGCGACCTTCTTTGGTGCGACAGCCGAAATAAGCTGAGGCGATTTGCCAAATTATATCACCACCTTCTTGAAGGTGATAAGGTGATAGACTGCCTTCACCTGTATTATGGGCGAAGTCCCCCATCTTCGCTCCTCGATTAAGTGCTCGCACGGCATTTTTACTAATGGCACCAAAGCTCATAGCAGAGATATTGAGCCGAGAAGCATCATATGGTTTTTCACACTGTGGCCCACCGACAATAATCCTTGCCTCTGATTGTGGTACCACTTTGGGTGATAAAGAATGATTTATAGAATCAAAGCCAGGGGCATGTACATCACGTTGGGTACCGAAGGGTAATGTATCCAAAGTCTTTGTTGCACGTTGATAAACCATTTCTCTATCTTCCCGAGAAAACGGCGTACCATCGGTATTGGTTTCAATAAAATACTGCTGTATTTGGGGTCGAATATCTTGCAACCAATAACGTAAATGACCTACTAAAGGAAATAAACGTAAGATATTGGATTCTTTTTGTAATATATCATATATTCCCAAAAGAAATATCGGTATTAGGATTATTAATGAATATAAGATATTAGGCCAGGCAAATGAGAGGCCAATTATAATTGCAAATACAAGAATTGATATTAAATAAAATAATCTTCTAACCATAATAATATCCCATCGTTAGTTTTTAATGACTGATAATTTCCGAGAGCCGTTTATTTAATTTCATATTTTCAGCATAATCGACTGGGACAACAACCACAGTTGGTACATCCTTTTCTGTAAATGCTTTATTTAACTTATCTTTTAACTCTTCAACATCATTGATACGTGTTGCATTACAACCGAATCCTTCAGCTAATTTCACCAGGTCGGGATTGACTAAATTTACATGAGAATACTTGTGATAGGCAGCCTCTTGTTTCCATTTAATTAAACCATAATAATCATCTTCCCATAATACTACTACAATAGGGGTTTTTAATCTGACGGCAGTAGCTAATGCTTGAATACTCATAACAAATCCGCCATCACCACAAAGTGCAACTACATTTTTATCTGGATTCAAACGTTTGGCTTCAACAGCCCCGGGTAGAGAACCACCCATCGAACAAAAGCCATTATAAATAAAGCAGCTTTTCGAAACATAGGTTTGATAATGTCTGGCAACCCACATTTTATGTGCTCCCACATCACTTATTAAAATGTCGTCATCACGCATTACATCACGTAAATCACTCAATATTCGTTGAGGTTTTATGGGAAATGCTTGATCATCGGCATAAAAACTTAGGTCTTCAGTAATTCGTTCACGGATCTTGGCAAATTGTTTAGTATCTTTTTTATGGGCTTTATTAAGCTGGTTATTGATTTGATCGAGTGTACTATTAATATTCCCAACAAGTTCAACCATCGGGATATAATTTTTATCAACCTCTGCAGGCATGACATCGATATGAATTATTTTTTTCTTATGGCCTTCATTCCAACGATCTGGATGCCATTCTACCATGTCGTAACCAATGCAAATGACTAAATCAGTTTGGTCAAAGGCTTCAATTGCAATATCTTTGACACCAAGTCCAACGCAATATAACGATTGCGGGTGTCGCGCTGAGATTGAACCTTTACCCATGAATGTCACCGCTGCATAAATCCCGGTATGTTCCATAAAGGCTTTAATTTTTTCATCGCATGCATTACGGGTAGCACCGGCACCTATTAAAAGAATGGGTGTTTTACTTTTGGCGATTAATTCAAGCGTTTTTTCAATATTATGTGATGCGACCCCCGATTCATAATCAGTTTTTTCAGGTTTGATAGGGGTTACATCAACATCGATTTTAGCTACATCCTCAGGTAATTCAATCATCACCGCGCCCGGTTTCCCTTCCCTTGCAAGTTTAAAGGCCTTTTGTATTACTTCAGGAATGACTTCTGCATCGCGAATAGTTGTGGCCCATTTTGTTACGGGGGTATACATCATGACGGAGTTCATATTTTGATGTGATTCTTTATGTAAACGAGTTGTACTAGCTTGGCCCACGATAGCGATTAGTGGCGCATGATCCATATTGGCGTTTGCAACCCCAGTTATCATGTTTGTTGCCCCAGGTCCTAAGGTGCATAAACAAACACCAGGTTTGCCAGTGAGACGGCCATGCATATCTGCCATAAATGATGCTGTTTGTTCGTGGCGGGTCACATGAAAATTGATTTTAGAATCTAATAAGGAAATCATTAGGTCAGCATTTTCTTCACCAGGTACGCCATAGATATCGGTAACTCCCTGGGCCTCAAGACAACGCAGAAACAAATCTGAAGCCTTCATAGATACATCTCCTTTATTATTATTATATGTACAATGCGTATATATCCACCTACCCTTATAATCCACAGGTGAGGTGGCTTACTACTTAGTATAGTTTATATTTTTTTTTATGTTAGGACTTACGCAAAACGCGCTATGCTTTGTTAAAAATTCGCTCGCAATGCTCATTTATTATCAATAAACTGCGCTTGCTTACTCATTTTTGCCTCGCCTAGCATCGTTTTTCGTAACTCTTATATATTTTTAGAGTTTATTACAGCAGTGCTTATATTTTTTGCCACTACCGCACGGGCATGGGTCATTACGGCCAATTTTACCTGGCTTACCTTTTATGTAATACCAACGTCCCTTGATTAATTCAAATTCACTAATCTCATGTAATAACTCTAACTTATTATTTTGCTTAAACCGAGCAATAAATTCCACGTATGCCGTAGTTGCTTTTTCATCTTGCTGTGAACGTAAGACAGTTAAACCAAGCCAAGTTACTGATTGTGCCCATGTCTTGGCAGATTCCGGATTAAAGTTGACTAAGGAGTGGCCAGCCATGGTATTGATTATATATTCAATATTAGCTTGTGTATAAGCGGTGTATCTTGAGCGCATTAATGCCTCGGCAGTTTTAGGATAGGTGGCTTCAGACAGATATTGTCCACAGCATTCTGTATACTCAAGTTTTGAACCACATGGGCAAATCGCCATTCATAAGCCTTTGTATATAAGCAATCTATATTCCTAAATCTCTGCTCGCATGTTACTATCTCAACAAATATGACGCAAGACGAGGTATGTTTTGTTTATCCGATTTAACCGCTTTATTATTTTGTTCATTGCCAGCTTGGTATTAACAATGGCATGGTATAGACCAGCTATCGCCCAAGCAACAAAATGGCGAACATTAGCAAAAGGATTGGAATATACTAAAATTTATCCCATGAGTGTCCCGCTCTATGGTGTGGTGCATGCATTTCGGATAAATCTTCGTTATTACAATTTAGATTTAGCGTTAGCATCGGATCAAAATAAAAAAATTGCCTTGGTCGAATCACTCGTTAATGCTAATCATGCCATCATAGGCATTAATGGCGGTTTTTTTAATCCTAAACTTAAACCGCTTGGTCTGCGAATCAAAAATGGTACTATTCGTAATCCAATAAAATCTATAAGTTGGTGGGGTGTGTTTTATATTTCAAAAAATCGTCCACATATTGTGTCGCAACGCGCCTATAGACCAAGTAGGCATATCCATTTTGCAATCCAAAGTGGGCCTAGGCTTATCATTAATGGCCGTATTCCTTCCCTAAAAGCTGGTTTAGATGTTCGCAGTGCATTAGGTATTACAGGTGAGGGAAGAGTAGTACTAGTGGCAACGCAAAATCTCCCAATAACAACAACACAGTTGGCGAAGCTAATGAGGAAACCTATCTCCAAAGGTGGTTTAGGTTGTATCGATGCCTTGAATTTGGATGGTGGGAGTTCGACGCAGCTCTATGCGAAAATCAATGATTTTATGCTTTATGTACCAGGATTTACACCTGTTGCTGATGCAGTACTGGTGATTCCAAAAAAATAATGAGTACAAGGGCCAAGTTCTAACAAATTGATTACCCTAGAATTGGCAGTTGAAATTGTAGTGAGAGCGCTTAATCGCCTGTAGATTCAGACGATTAAGCGCTCTCACTACAATTTCAACTGCCAATTCTAGGATTATTAATACTATTAAAATAGGAGACTCGATATGAAAAAAAATGTGGGCATAAAGATGGCAATTGCTGCGGCAAGTACTTTTAGTGTAATTAGCGCAACTAGTTTTGCTACACCGCCTGGCACGATACCGGCCAGTAAATTGATTGTGGCAAGCACAAAATACAATTCTTGCAAAGGTGCGCCCAAGAAAGGTCAAGAACGCTGTTTTGGCATTGTTAAAAAGGGGATGAATTCATGTCGAACTGAATATCATGCTTGTGCCGGCTTAGCGAAAAAAAATAGTGGTTCACATGAATGGATTGACGTTCCGAAAGGGATGTGCAAAAAGATTGTAGGTGGTAGCTTAATAGACCCAAGTGAAAGCAAATCTTAATTACAGAGTTAAGCTTTAATTTCATAGGATAGGGTATTGCCATTTTGGTCATTACCCTATCCTAATTTTCGTCATCAGGCATATAAATCATGCATCTTTATTATCTCAAGCGTTCTCGCTATGATTGCAACAAACGATTTTAAGATCATCTGAAATATCAACTATACTTTAAATAATTGTAAGAATTATTTGTAGTCATTCTAAGATTTATTGTTCTCAATTTTTTCTATTTGCTTAAACCTAGAATCGGCAGTTGAAATCGTAGTGAGAGCGCGTAAGCTAATGAAGGTACAGGTGATTTTTGCAAAATTTTTTGAGGCAGTACTCACCCGTACGGTGAAAAAAATTTTGTGAAAATCACCTGTAGATTCAGACGATTAAGGGCTCGTAATAGATTTCAACTGCCGATTCTAGGTTAAAACAGATAACTAAGGTGAGTCGTTATGTCAAAACAATTCGATGCGATCATTATTGGTACCGGACAAGCGGGCCCTCCTTTGGCAGTTCGATTAGCAAATAATGGTATGCAAGTGGCTATTATCGAACGTCAAAAATTTGGCGGCACATGCGTTAATTATGGCTGTATCCCAACCAAGGCACTAGTCGCAAATGCACACGTCATTCATACATGTCGAACTGCTGGTGATTTTGGTGTGGTTTACAATGGCCGTATTGATGTTGATATGAATAAAGTTAAATCACGCAAAGACCAAATTGTTCATGATGCAACAACCGGTGTTGAGCAATGGCTAAAAAATACTGATAATTGTCATGTTATCGAAGGGCATGCCAAATTCAAATCAAATCATTCGATCGAAGTGAATGGTAAAATGCTCACGGCAAACAAAATTTTTATTAATGTTGGCGCGCGGGCATCTACACCATCAATCCCAGGGATTGATAAGATTGACTATTTAACTAATTCCTCGATCTTGACCTTAAACACATTACCAGAACATTTAATTATTATTGGTGGTAGTTATATTGGACTTGAGTTTGCTCAGATTTATCGACGCTTTGGTGCCAAAGTCACTGTTATTGAAAAGGCTGATCGGTTAATTCCTCGAGAAGATGAAGACGTATCAAAATGCGTTTATGAAATCTTAACGGCCGAAGGGATTGATATTGAATTAAATAATGAATGTATTGCATTTGAAAAGCAAGATGAGGATATTGTAGTTAAATTAACTTGCCCAGACAGAAATCATAAACAAATTGTTGGTAGTCATTTACTGATGGCCGTAGGTCGGGTGCCCAATACCGATGACCTTGGCTTAGACCATACAGATATCAGTGTTAATGATAAAGGTTTTATTAATGTTAATGATACATTGGCAACGGATGTTGAAGGCGTTTGGGCCTTAGGTGAATGTAATGGTCATGGTCCATTTACCCATACGGCGTATAATGATTATGAAATTGTTGCCGATAATTTATTATCAGGCCAGTCACGGACACTGAATGACCGCATCTTAACGTATGGCTTATTCATTGATCCGCCCTTAGGCAGGGCCGGCATGACCGAGGCACAAGTTAAGCAATCTGGACGTCAAGCCTATGTTGCAACGCGATTAATGAAAAACGTTAAGCGTGCCAAGATAAAAGGTGAGACGCAGGGATTTATGAAGGCTATCATTGATGCCAAGACCAATGAGATTTTAGGTGCTGTGGTGTTAGGTGTTGGTGGTGATGAGATTATCCATCTTTTCCTTGATGTGATGTATGCCAAGGCGCCTTATACGACGATTAAAAACGCAGTACATATCCATCCTACCGTTAGTGAATTGATACCGACGATGTTAAGTGATTTAGAGCAATTAACATAGTCTTGGTATAGATAGGTCTGTCACTCGCTTTTGCCTCGCCTAGCATCGTTTTTCGTAAGTCCTAACTTAGTAAAGTGTCATAATGCTTTACCAAAATTAACCTAGAATCGGCAGTTGAAATCTACGACAAGCGCTTAATCGTTCTCGCTACGATTTCAACTGCCGATTCTAGGATTAAATCCTTTGTAGAAACAAAAAGTTTTAAAAAAATCTCTAAATATGTGCACTATATGCACTAAACTGCCAGCGAAAGCTAAACTTTACTGCTATATTTTATTTTAAAGCTCATTTTAAAAAGAGTTCGGGGATTATTTTTTTGCAGAGCGGGGGGATAGAGATGGTTATTAAAAAAACAAACACAATAAATAAAATCTTAAGCACATTGTTACTGAGTGTCTTGATCTTATCAATGTTATTTTTAATGTCACAGCAGGCCCAGGCGAAACCAAACTGGAATACCTGGGTTGCTCAATTACGTAGTGAGGCAATCAACCAAGGCATAAGGCCACAGTTATTTGATACTGTATTCGCTAATATCCATCAACCTAATCGACGGATTTTGCATTTTGACAAGACCCAACCGGAACGTAGGATAACGTTTAGGAAATATCGCAGGACTCGGATTGACCCTTATCGTATCACGCTTGGTAAACGGGAGTATAAGCGTAATTATACCTTGCTTAATAATGTCGGTCGTGATTTCGGTGTCGATCCTTGTTTCATTACAGCGATATGGGGTATTGAAACGAGTTATGGTCGTTATATGGGGACTTTCCCAGTAGTCAATGCCTTAGCGACATTGGCTTATGATGATCGTCGTGCCGATTATTTTCGCAAGGAATTATTGTTAGCTTTGCATATCTTAAATGATGGTCATGTCCCCTTAAGTAAATTCAAAGGAGAATGGGCTGGCGCATCAGGATATCCGCAATTTATGCCATCAAGTTGGCGCAAATACGCAGTTGATTATAATCATGATGGTAAAAAAGACATTTGGACTAATTATGGCGATGCATTTGCATCTATCGCTAATTATCTAAAGATCAATGGGTGGCATACCGGGCAACCATGGTCGCTTGAAGTTACATTACCAAGCAACATTAATAAAAGTCTGATTGGCTATGATCATCAAATGACAGTTAAGGAATGGGAGCGTTTAGGCGTGAAGCCCAAACGAGGTTTTCATTTTCCAAACCAAAATTTGATGGCTTCAGTACTTAGGCCGTATGGTGGTCCTGATTTGATGATTTTTAATAATTTTAAAGTCTTATTAAAATATAACAATTCAACATTTTATGCCGGTTCAGTTGGTTATTTAGCAGATAAGATCTGCGGTCGGCAATAGTAAATAATTATCCTAGAATCAGCGGTTGAAATTGTAGTGAGAGCGCTTAATCGCCCGTAGATTCAGACGATTAAGCGCTCTCACTACAATTTCAACCGCTGATTCTAGGATTATATTCATTAATATGGTGTTCATTTAGCCCTATGCTTCCATAGGGCTTTTTGTTATGATTATCCTATAATCGGCAGTTGAGGCTGATACCGTTCTAGAATTATGCTTAATACCAGGGTTGTAAGCACTATGGATAGAATAAAGCTTATTTGGCGTGTAAAACGATTAACTCAAATCATGTTAATGCTATTGCTTTTGCTTAATGTAGTAGGATGCTATGAGATGGGCTATGCACTTGGTACCGCTACACAGATTGGAACGAATCTAATTTATAAATAATACCTCAAGGCTAATGTCTAATCAATTTTCTACGCTGACCGGAGTATCTTTGTAAGTATAATTTTACGCACTTAATTTCAATTGTAGCCAATATTTTTCATATAAGGCCAAGGCTTGATCACCAATATCAGTTTGAAATTGACCGCGTGCCAATGTTTGCTGGTCAGGAAATATCGTTGCATTCTTTCTAATGGCTTCTGGTAATAGTTTTTTTGCTGCCTTGTTGGCTGTTGCATAGCCATATGCTTCAGTCGTTTCAGCGCCAACTTTTGCTGTTAGCATAAAATTTATAAATTTATAGGCATTTGCTAAATGCGGCGCATTGATTGGAATGGCGAAGTTATCTGACCAGACAACAAATCCATCTTTGGGATAAATAAATTTGATATGCTTATTTTCTGTTTGCGCGCGAAAGATATCGCCGTTCCATGCCATGCCAATATTTGCATCTTCATCTATGGGAATTGAAGGCATTGCATCACTATTAAAAAGCCTTACATTCGGTAATAAGGATTTTAATTTTTGATATGCTTGTCGAATATGAGCAGGGTTATTATCATTTACTGAATAACCTAATGCTAATAATCCCATTGAAAATACTTCACGAGGATCATCTAGTAACATCAATTTATTTTTAAAACGAGGTTGCCATAAATCTTGCCACGAATTAACTGATTTTGGTGGATAATATTTCTGATTTATAAAAATGCCAGTCACGCCCCAAAGGTAAGGAATACTATAATTATTTTCTGGGTCATATGCTTTATTGAGTAATGTTGGATCGAGATTTTTGAAATTAGGTAGTTTTGTTTTATCAATTTTTTCAAGCAAGTTTTCTTTGCGCATACGATCTACGTAATAACTGGATGGTTCAATAACGTCATAACCAGGATTGTCTGTGGCCTTGATCTTGGCATACATAGTTTCATTACTGTCATACGTTGAAAAATTAACTTTAATTCCAGTTGCGTGCTCGAATTGTTGAATAATGCTGGTGGGGATTTCACCAGCCCAGGCGTAGACATTGACTATATTTTCTGCTGCCTGAGCAGAGCATGTAAATAGTGTTAAAAGCCAGAATATTTTCAGGAAGTATTGTTTCATAATAACATTTTGCTATTTTTAGTTAGTAACACATCAAGCCACACATTTTACTGCTTGATTACCTAATACGCTATCAAATATAATCGTAAACTTAAGATATTATCCTAGAATTGGCAGTTGAAATTGTAGTGAGTGCGCTTAGTCGTCTGAATCTACAGGCGATTCTAGGATTATCAATAGAGCCTGTTTACAATTTAATTTCGCTGCCAAAATTAAATTGTAAACAGGCTTGAGTATATGCTTGCTAAATCTTTGGTTGTGAGTTAGTTAAAAGGGAATCTGTTATGAAAAAATTATTTCACGGTAGTATATTAGCTACATTTGTTTTGCTTGCTGGTTGTCAAGGCGCGTTTCAACCGTATGATGGCGGTGGTTATTATTATAAACCCGATGATTATGGCCACCCAGGCTATGGTTCTGATGGCCAAATGACACAAATGGGGGGTAATCACCGAGGTTCTCGCCCAAAACCGCAGCCTTATTCGGTAACCCCTAAAGATGAATCCAAGTATCAGGATTTAAATGATCAAATTGATCAACGCTTGGAAAAAATACACAGTTCGGAGACCACGAACCAATCGCAAGGTAGTTCTCAGTCAGCTACTCCGCAAGCTTCTCAAACATCGAGTTCATCTTCTACCACAAATACTTTACCTCCACCTGGTTCGAGCAATTAGTAACCAGCGGTGGTTTGTCCTCACAAAGAATAGGGCGGTAGGTTTCGTGATACCGCCTTATTTTTTGATAAACTCAGTGCGGATACTTAAGTTTAAATTTCCACTTGCATTTGCTCATTTTGTTCTCTATGATATAAGTTATGTGAGAACAAAATGAGGATATATTATGCTAACTCGTGCACAACAAAAGACATTCGAATTTATTCAAGATTTCATTTTAACGGAGCAATATTCTCCAACCGTAGATGAGATTGCTAATGGCATTGGCATTAAATCAAAAGGTGTTGCCTATCGTTATGTTAAGGCCTTAGCTGATGCTGGTTTGATTCGCTTAATACCAAATCGGCGGCGTAATATTGCTTTGGTCGATGCCCCTAATCAAGCAATGGCTTTGCCTCTGGTTGGGGCAATTGCTGCCGGACAACCGATAGAGGCAATTGCTCAGCAAGAGAGTGTCGATTTGCAAGCATTGCTTGGTTACGCAACAAATCGTTATGCGCTCAAAGTCAAAGGTGACTCCATGATTGAAGAGGGCATTTTTAATGGTGACATCGTCATTTGTGAACATTGTGATACGGCAAATAATGGTGATATTGTTGTTGCCTTGATTGATAATCAAGAAGCCACCTTAAAACGATTACAACGCAACCGAGATGGCACGATTACTTTGATTCCTGCTAATGCAGCACTGTCACCCATGGTGTATGACGCTGACCGGGTACAGATCCAGGGTCGATTTATTGGTTTGTTGAGGGTTGTTAAGTGACATTTCACTTTGGTAATCGTGCGCTTGGAGGCCGAGCTTATTCTCCTTTGATTTGGCCACGAGCGATCATTTTATTAGACATGAATGCCTTTTTTGCTTCTATTGAGCAATTGGATCGGCCAGAGTTACGTGGTCAACCTGTTGCGGTCACCAATGGTAAACAAGGGACATGTATTATTACTTGCTCCTATGAGGCACGTGCTTATGGCATTAAAACAGGGATGCGTATGCGCGAGGCGCAGCAGCGTTGTTCTGCTTTGATCCAGTGCCCTGCCAGACCGGAGCGATATGCAGAGGTTTCAACCCGGATTATGGAGGCGTTATTCACGATAACCCCTGATCTAGAGGTTTTTTCTGTTGATGAAGCCTTTCTTGACGTAAGTCACTGTCAGCAATTGCATGGTACGCCAATACGTATTGGTCATATGGCGCAACAAATTGTGTTTGAAACAGCAGGGGTTTTATGCTCGGTTGGTGTTAGTGGTGATAAGACGACTGCCAAGTATGCAGCCAAGCTACAAAAGCCAAATGGCTTTAATGTCATTCCACCTTGGGAGGCCAAGGCTCGATTACAGGATGTCCCAGTCACTGAGCTGTGTGGTATCGCTGAAGGGATTGGAAGATTTTTAGCAAGTTATGGTGCCTATACATGTGGTGAGGTTGCGCAATTACCCATTAGTATCTTGGCAAAGCGTTTTGGGAATATCGGACGACGTATCTGGTACATGTGTCAAGGCCAGGACCCCGAACCTATTCACACCAGTGTCGCAGCTCCCAAATCTATGGGCCACGGTAAAGTCATGCCACCTAATACAACGGAGCCAGACGTAGTTTGGAATTTTTTACAACATATGAGTGAAAAATTGGCAACTAGGCTTAGGCGGCATCAGTTAGAGGCGCAACACTTTGCTGCCGGTTTGCGGAGTTATGAGTATGGTTGGCTTGGTGGTAAAGGTAGCACCGTGGTTGCAACGAATGATAGTGGTACGATTTATCGTTTAGCTCGACAAATCATTCAGCAACATTGGCATAAATGCGCCGTTTGCCAAGTTCACGTTGTAGCCGTGGATCCTAAGCCAATGCAACAGCAATTAGATTTATTTATCCAACAGGATGCCAGGCTTTATTTACGTAATCAGGTGATTGATGCTGTCAATGATCGATTTGGTGAATTTACAGTAGGGCCGGCACGATTGTTAAACCGGTCACGGATGCCGAATGTTATCGCACCGGCATGGAAGCCTTATGGACATAGACAAACTATAGTCCTAAATAAGCAATAAAAAGCTATGATTTTAACTGCCGAATCTAGGATTATAGGCCACCAGCTTCCAGAGAATATCATGTGTGATGGAATTCAATATACCTATAAGGGTCATGAGATTAAGACATATTTTGAGAACCCTGATGCCATGCTGCCAGTGCGGACAAAACACGGGGAGATTAAACTGTTACCTTGGGGTCGTCGGCAACAACAGGTAGGTGATTTGCCTTTGGGTGGCTGGGCGCGTTTGGAAGCAATTAGAGAAGGCAAGTGGGATGCTTACTTCCCAAAGCCTGTGAGTTTGGCAGTTAATCAATTTATGGTAAAAGATATTATTGCCCAACCGCATTGGTATACTATGACTCGAGGACAATGGTTACAAGGTGTGTTAGCGCACTGCGGTAATGAATGGCGTATTTATATTGTCACGATTACCCCGGAAGATATGCAGGCCATTCATGAGCGCTGGCCGAGGGTTGTGTTGGCTCTTAAATGATCTATGCCTGCAGTTTGTTATTTCGAATATATTTTTAAGAATTAGGGTCTGTTTGCAATTCATTCGCGCGAACGAAAATTGAGGAAACTGAGATCAAATTGTCAATCGTTTTCGTTAAATAGTCCGGCTATTCGTCTCAAACGATTGACAATTTGATCTCAGTTTCCTCAATTTTCGTTCGCGCGAATGAATTGTAAACAGACCCTAGCTATACTAAAAGAGTATATGATTTAACTTAGGGAAGCAAACATGACTAGAAAAGAACATTATTTTTTACAAGTAGGTGAGCCAGATAAAATTCGCTTAGAAATATTAAACGAAATTTATAATCCCCCAACTCAGTGTTTTATGATGGGTGCAGGTTTGCGTAAAGGAATGAATGTACTTGATCTAGGTTGTGGTACAGGGATTATGACGGCATGGATTGCTGAGCAGGTTGGGTCAGAGGGTTCTGTTTTAGGTATAGATATGAGTGAAGAGCAATTGGCGATCGCAAAACAAAATACGGGACATTTAAATAATGTTAGTTTTAAAAATATGAATGCATATGATATCAGCAATTTACCAAGTCAGTTTGATTTAATTTATACGCGTTTTTTACTTATGCACCTGCAGCATCCAGAAAAGGTTATCACAACCTTTTCAAAGTTACTTAAACCGGAAGGTATTGTAGTATGCGTTGGGCCATGGCATACAGGTCATTTTGCCGAGCCACAATTTCCGGAATATGTCCAATTTTCAGAAATGATACAACAAATATTTAAAGAGAATGATAAAGATGGAGATTTTGGGAAAAAATTATTTAATAAAATAAAACAAGCTGGGTTTGTTGAGGTTAAATTTGGTGTGCATCAACCTATTTTGTTGACTGAGCGACAGAAATCATTTTTACCATTAATTCTATATTCTGCAAAACAAGAATTTTTAGATATTGGTTATGCTCAGTCACAATTAGACACACTAACACAAGTGTTTTTAGAAAAGGCTAAAGATCCAGACACTTATTTTGTGTTTGCATCGGCGGCAATGGTTAGTGGTAAAAAGGCAAAAGGATGAGATCATTATGGGAAATAAAAGTGAGCGCGTTGCAATTGTTGCTGGGGTACGTACACCATTTATAAAAGCAGGGACGGACTTTAAAGATTATTCCGCATTAGATCTTGGTACCAAAGTCATTGCTGGCTTGATGCAGCAAGTGAACATTGATAAAAAGCTTATTGATGAAATGGTATTTGGCGTAGTAATTCATAATCCAAAGGTTCCACAATTGGCTAGAGAAATAGGTTTGGCCAGTGATTTGCCGGCAACGATGCCTGCATATACAGTTTCAAATAATTGTATTACTGGCATCCAAGCAGCAACATGTGTGTATGACTCTATTATCAATGGTCGCGCTGAAATAGGGATTGCTGGTGGTGTGGAATCAATGTCTATTCCGCCATTATTAGTAAACAAACAACTAACTGAGATTTTACTGAAAGCTCAGAAATCACCGAAATGCCCTTCGACGTGCGCCGGCAGCGGGGCCGTCCGGCTCGTGCCGTCGGGCAAGAGGTACCGCAGCCGCCGATAGCACACGTTATGGGCTTCGATCTTCAGGTCCTGGACCACGAAGTCTTCGTAACCGTTTTGCCGCGTACCCTCGGGCAGCCCGTCCAAAGGCAGGGGGATGGTCTCATGGATTTCCAACTCGGCCGTCTTCCGACGCTTGGCCGAACCGGACCGCTTGCCCCGCCGCTTCTTCTTGTGCTTCGGATCGGGGTGTGGCGCATTCAACGTGCTGGGCCGAATGCTCGGCCGCCGCGGCAGCCCCTTGAGCCTGCCGATTTCGTCGCGCAACGCCCGAATCTCCGCGTGCTGCTCCTCGACGAGCCGCAGCAAGCGGTCCACCAGCGGCGTCCGTTCCTCCGCCGGCACCTCGATCCCGGCAACCTTGATCGGCTTGGCTTTGTCCATGCCCCATAGAAAACACCAAAACCGCCTTCTAAGTAAAGACCAACTTCACGGGGTTATTGAGAACTTACGGCTGTTTGTCGGGCTGGGCGATCCAGATTTTCAGTTGGCCCTTGCCGCCAGAGCCGCAGCCAACGATCGTAGCAGGGCACCCAGGCGGCGGTAATGCCGTGTTCGGCGGCCTCGTCCAGCACGGCCATGATCCGCTGGTCGTCGAAGTAGTCGGTCATCTCCCGGCCGTTGCCCTGCGGATTGCCGTGATCCCAGCCGAAGAACGAGTTGCTGCCGAGGATCAGCCGCGAGACCTCCAGGTTACCCAACTGGATGGTCGGCATCGGTCGGGGCTGGGTGTCCGCCGCCTCGGCCGCGCGGGGGCCGTCGACGGCGTGCAGCGCCGCCACGGCGGCGCCCAGGGCAGCGGTCTCTTTGAGAAAATCGCGTCGGGGTCGTGGTCCGATCCATGGGATCCCTCCTGGGCTGGCAGAGTTGGCGGGCGAGTACCGGTTGCTGGTGCGGTCGACGTGCAGACGCCTGGCGATAGTCTAATGTCGGGGCGAGCCGGCAATCAATGCCGTCACAGGGTGGGAGGCAGCGGCGGCGTGTGCCGGCGGCCTCTCGATAGACTGCAGACGGATTAGAGGAACTGCCCCCTCCGCCGCCGCTCTCCGGGGGGCGGCTCCGCGGTGACGGCAAGTGCCACGAATCACGCGACCTGTTTAGCGGGACCGCATCCGCATGCGATGGATCCGGCGGACCGTGTTGCCGTAGAAGTGGCCCGGGCGGTCCGGACGCTCCAACAGCGGCATCTGGCGGATCGAGGTATAGGTATAGCTGGTGCTGGTTGGCCGGGTAGTGGTGTTCGGCGTCACTTGTTGCGCCGTGCAACTCGCGTCGTTGACGGCCCAGGCGGCGCCCAGCAGGATGACGGTGGACAGACAGACAGTCAGGAAGTTTCGATGCATAATGGTATCCTCCTCCAGAAAAATCCCTCTCTTGCGACTATAGGTTATCCACCCGAGCGATTCAGTGTTTGTCAGGCCTGGATTCACAACCTGTTGGGGATACACGACTTGCGGCGATATGCTACACTTCAGTATCTCGTGCCCCTTAGGGTCGGCCGATCGGCTTATCCACTCTTCTGTTTCCCGTCCGACAATTCCCGGGGATCGCACCATGCGTATTGGCAGCAGTCTCTCTGGAATCGACCTGGCCGCGCAGCACAACCTGCAGCAGGCATACCAGTCGCTGCAAGTCAGCAGCCTGCGGCTTTCAACCTTGCAGCGGATCAACTCGGGGACCGACGACCCGGCCGGGCTGATCGCAGCCGAAACGCTGGTCTGTAGGGGCGAGATCACGGCCATCAAGGCGGCCAGCTACAACAGCCCCGGCGAGGCGATCGTCCAGACGGCCGATTCGGCTCTCGCCGAAGTTGGCGGCCTGATCCGTTCGATCCGGGGTAACGTGGTGCAGGCGGCCGGCGGATTTCTCAGCGACGCCGAGGTGGCTGCCAAGCAGCTCGAGATCGACGCCGCCCTGCAGGCCATTGATCGGATCG
>CAVVHY010000026.1:0-153069 GCA_963748135.1 uncultured Gammaproteobacteria bacterium
ACGATATTAAAGAGTTTACAGACAATCGTGCTAACACCATAAAAGAATTGCGGCCGGCTTATACCACATAAATCATCAGACAATTCTGGGACCGAGACTTTGGTATGTTTAGCAAGGGGTATTGGATAAAGTTCATCATGGTTTGGGATAAATACTATATGTCACATTGGCTTTCCGCTAAACATGTCATATCTTGAGTCAATGTCCGAGGAGAATTTGCAAAGTCTTCATTTGGCCCAAATTGCATGGGATTCACAAAAAATACTCACCACAACCTTATCGACGAGTATTTGTGCCTGTTGGATTAAACTTAAATGACCTTGGTGCAAATTCCCCATCGTGGGGACTAAGGCAATCTTCTTATTTTGTCCACAAAATGCCTCTATCGCGCAACGCATATCTAAAATCGATTTTATCGTTTGCATGAAATTCTCAATTTGTCTCTACGAGATGATTGGTTGTCACCATCGCGATGTATTGTTGGATAACCTCTTTGATCGAGGTTTGTTGTTTGGCCAGCAAATCCGGCGCAAATTTTGGCGCCGATGCCGTAAGCCCGAGTATATCATAGAGAACTAAAACTTGCCCATCACAATCAGGTCCTGAACCGATACCGATGGTTGGAACCGTCAACGCCTCGGTCATGGTCTTGGCCAATTCAGCAGGGATACATTCCAGTACTATCATAGCTGCGCCAGCCTCTTGCAAACAATGCGCATCCTCAATTATCTGTTCCGCCTCAGCAGTATCCTTACCATGTTTGCGATAACCGCCATATTTATAGACCGACTGTGGCAGCAGGCCCAAGTGACCACAGACCGGTATCCCACGCTCAGTCAGCATAGCCACGGTATCATAAAGCCAAGCCCCTCCTTCCAACTTCACCATATGCGCCCCAGCCTGCATTAAACGGCCGGCATTTTGCATGGCTAGTTCTGGGGTCGCATAAGCCATAAAAGGCAGGTCACTTAAGATTAATGAATGCGTATTACCCCGTGCAACGCATTTAGTATGAAAAATCATATCGATCATGGTAACAGGAAGCGTGCTCTCTACCCCTTGTATAACGTTTCCTAAAGAGTCACCAACCAATAAGATATTGATACCCGCTTCACTTAACACGTGGGCAAAACTGGCATCATAAGTCGTCAAACATGTAATTTTTTTTGACGAATATTTATAGTTTGCCAGCTGGGTTATTGTGAATGCCTCATTCATATCATCTTCCTATATCAAAATATATTGCTATAGCACCCCACCAAAGGTTGCCATCGGACATTGTTATCCAAATATGAATTAATCCCAAAATAGTAATAAGTCGTGCTTTGAACTGAAATAATTATATGCTATCTTAACCAAAGATACTAATTGAAAAGACTAATTTAAAATGGATAGCTATAAGCTGGAGTTTAAATAATTTATGCTGAGTCAATCGACTAATTCTACCACGCAAACAGATGTTAGCGATACAGTGCTACGTCAAGTTGCGATTATCCTTGGCCATGAGCGACTACATTCCAAATATAATGAGTTTCTTGAGCGCTTAAGTAGTATCATCAAGCTTGTCTATGATCAACAACCGGAACGTTTCTTAATGACCAATACTTTCTTAAATGCCATAAATGCAATAGAAAGAGAACAGGATATAAAAATCAATGCGGCTATAAATGCCGATACCAAAAAAACTGGCACTCATGAAAAGACTGTCAGAGGCGCCCTTGAGAACAATAAAGCTGCATTAAAAGCACATGAATTACTAACACTGATTAGGCTTAATGAACTTGTCCGTGCACACTTAAAAGCAAATGGGTATAAAGATATTCTTGACTGTTATCCTATCGTTGATGCAAATGGCCAACCAATTAAATATCGATATATTTTAAGATGTCTTTCATGCGCAAATGATATCAAACCAGATACCATGGATGGCGACAGTTGGTCTAGCGAAAAATTGGCAGCTTCTTATCAAATAATATTAACTAACATCAAAAATTATTTAGAAAAGTTAAAACAGCAAGGCGAATTTACAACACATTTTTCATTTTCAGATAAAGATACGCCTTTAAAAAACATTATTAATTTTTTATTCCAAGCCGATAATTTATTTTTGTCACGCGCCGATGGTAGTTTAAGCATTGGTGAAGGTAATCGTGCCTTCATAGGTGTATATGCCGGGTTGGTCTTAGACCATTATAAGCCGGTTAAGTTATTTCCACAATTAAAGGATCTTGATCAGGCTTTAACTGATCTTTTTTCACCTGAACAAGGCCCTAAAGTAAAGAAACAAAGAGACAGGAAGCGCCATATCAACAAAAAAACCGTTAAAAAAAAACAAGGTTTGTGTTTATTACCAGCGTCTGGCTTTGGATCAGCGCCAGAGAGTGTGAAATCACCAGCTCAAAAACAGCAATTTCTACGTGAGATACTGATTTAAGTACTGCGAAAGACAGAAAATTAACGGAAGCCTTTAATACTGTTTTTAACATGCCAGAAAACGGTCCTCAGCTTATTCAGCATTATATAAACCATTTACTTAACCAAATATATCCACAAATAGGAGGTTTAGCTCAACTGAGAATGGCCATTAAACAATGTTTAGTAATCACTAGACATAAAAAAGAAAATAATGATTCAAACAATGATGAAACGGATGTGCCAGCTTCACCGAATAACAGCCATCGTTCAAGTGGCCTAGCACGTACTGACTCATTGCACAATCATAGTTTACGTAATGTCTTAGACGCAAGCCTAGAATCTCCAAGAAGTGTAGACACTGACTCGCTTTCAAGTCCAGGGCGAAAGTTGTCTAAAAGGGTTAGACCAACTGATTCTCTACTTAGCCCTCGTCTTCAAAGTTTAAGCCTAGAAAGTTCTCCCCGGGGACGAAGAAACTACCAGTCTTTGGTTAGATTCAAAGGATAAATCCAACCGTCTATTCATCTCTGATCCAACCGAAACAACCTTGTTTGCCGAAACAGCTCGAGGTAGCCGCAACACACGCCGTATAACATTTACTGTCAAGCCTGAATCTCAGTCTGAATTGCCGGTAAACCTAGAAGTATATTTGGAAACAATAAAAAAATTAAAATTGTTGGTTGATAAACTAAAAAAAATGCTTGAATTAAGGAGCAGTGCCAAAGAAAAAATTAAGAATGATCAAGAAACATGTGATAAAAATAATGTAAAAGAATCTGCTCCACGAGTACCTAGGTTAAACCTTGGACGTACTAACAATGGGAAAGAAGACAAAGATGTCGAGCATTTATTGAAGTTATGCGAACTTACATCTTTGCTCGAAGATACGATCAGCCATTTATCAGCCAGTACTAAACCAAATGCTGATACGCAAACAAAGCAAAGAAATCTAGCAAAATCGCTTCCCTTGCTCAAATAAATTAGGCCTCACTAAAAATGACGCTAGGCAAAGCAAAAGTGAATGATCAAGCACAGTTTATAAATAATTAATCATTTTTCATGCGAATTTTTAACAACGTATTGTTCGTTAAAGATTTCCATTAGAAATTTTAACCCGAATTAGTATTAATTATCAACAATAATCATGACCAGTGCTTTGCACTAAAATAATTATATGCTATGTTACCAAATATCAAATCCAACTAGCTATCTCGAAACTGTATAGCTAAAAGCTGGAGTTTATGTAATTTATGTTAAATCAACGACTAGATCCCACGGCGCAAGTTGAGATTACAGATACAATGATCCGCCAAATTGCAATTATCCTTGGCCACGAACGAATAAATTCTAAATACAATGAATTGCTTGAGCAATTGAGTAGTATCATCAAACTCGTCTATGACCAACAACCTGAACCCTGCTTAATGACAAAGACTTTCTTAAAAGCGATGGATGCGAGAGAGACGAAACAGAATAAGATAATCGAGGATACTATAACCACAGATAGCAAAAAAACTAGCAAGTATACCGACGTTGTCAAGAATACTCTTGAGAAAAATAAAGAAGCATTAGCAGCCTATGAGCTGAAACACTGACTAGGCTTAATGAATTAGTACGAGCCCGCTTAAAAGCAAACGGATATAATGATCTCCTTGATCGCTGGCCAATTGTTGACAAAAAGCATCAGCCCATCAAATATCGTTATATTTTAAGGCTACTTGCCTCTTCAAGCGATATAGACATGCGCTACACGGATGGAGATTGTCTTCATAGCGGAGAATTAGAACATTTCTATAAATTAATTTTAGAAAATACCAAAAATTATTTAAAAAAATTAGCAAGGCTTGGCGAATCTACTGCTCGGTTTTCGTTTTCTGATGAAGATAGTCTTTTAAAAAACATCATTAATTTTTTAAACCAAGCCGATAATTTACTACTACTTCGTACTGACACTAGTATCAATATAGGTGAAGGCAACCGCGCGTTTATAGGTGTTTATGCAGGCGCCGTCTTAAATTATTATCAACCAATTAAACTATTTCCACAATTAGCAACGCTTCATCAAGCCGTAGATGAACTTTTTGCATACGATGATGAAATCAAAACAATGGAACTAAAAGTAACGAGTGACAGCCAAACAAATGATTCCTCAGCAAGAAGAACTTCGTTCCCATTAGCAATGTTTTATGGCGGGCAAACTGATAGTGCGGTCACATCGACTCAAAGGCAACAATTACTGAATAAAAAAATCTATCAAAACACTGCCAAAAACAAAAAATTAACTACTGTGTTTGATAACATCTTTTGCGAACAAGAAAATGGCCCGCAATTAATCCAGCATTACATCAATTCCTTACTTAATCAAATTTATCCACTGATTGCAGGCTTAGCTAAAATCAGGATGATCATTAAAGAGTGCTTGAACATACCAAAACCTGAAGCAAATACTAAAGCTTCAAAAAGTGTCGGAATGGAAAAATGCTTATCACCAAAGCATAAAAATGAGTTAGCCCGTACTGGCTCCGCACATAATCGTAGTGTACGCAATATTTTATCAGCAGACAGCAAGGTATCTCCAAGAAGAAGTGCCGATACTGATTCGCTTTCAGGACGTACCAAAAAACTTACCCATGCGGATTCTATTCACACCAGCCCCCGATTACGAGGTTTAAATCTGGAAGTCTCTCCTCGCGTGGCTGATGCCGCTAGTCCACGCGTAAGATCTAAACAATAGCATCACCCATATGTTTACTTCTGACCCAACCACTGTGACGATTTTTGTTGAAACGAGTCAAGGTAATCGCAGCGAATGCCAAATAACATTTACGGTCTTACCTGAACGTCATTCTGAATTGCAACTAAACCTTGAAATATATCTAGCTAAAATTAAAGAGTTAACACTACTAATTGATAAACTAAAAAAGATTCTTGCGTTAAGAAGCAGGGCTAAAGAATCAAATGCTAAAAAAGAGTGTACCAAAGATCAAACAATATCCGATAAAAAGAATGTGACACAAAATGATGCGCCAGTACCGCCTTTGAACCTCGGACTTACAAGTGTTGGCAAAGCAAATCCTGATACTGAGCATTTAAGCAAACTCACGACTCTTACATCTTTACTCAAGCACACCATAAGCAATCTTACAGCCACCCCCGATATAAATAAGATACTCAAGTGTCTAGTAAGATTTACCAAAATTGCTTTTAAAGCAGTCTTGACCAGGTGTGTTGAAGCATTACCATCGATATTATGATGTTATCTATTATCCTAAAATCGGCCAGTCGAAATTGTAGTGACAGCGATAGAGAAATAACCTCGCGTCATTCTGGACGACATGTTCTTTTTTAAACATGCCTGTTTAGGACCTTCTACTTTTTTTAGCGCCCTCTAAAGGACAACAATAAAACCCCTAGATTCTGACTCATATTTCTAGGATAATACAAAATTGGATTAGTACACACGGAGAGACTGTCAACATGAAGATTAGACTCATTATATATATTGTCATCACCCTAATCTGCGCCGGTTTGTTTGCCTTTGTCCCAGCCTTCAATTGGATAGGTCACCGCAAACTCTCTTATTTTAATCAATTCGCGGCCCAAGGTGACATCATGACATTCCTATTATATGTATTTGGCTTATCGATCATTATATTTTTATCATTGGTCTTTCTATTTGGGTTATCAAGTAAAAAGTCTCAGCAAGAATGAGTTCGCATTGCGCTATTCTAGCAACTCGGTTCAAGTGCAACAATACGAGCATCCCAAACCAAACGCTGGCATAATGCAGTCACACCTTCTCCTGTCGGTAACACCAATTGCGGGGCGATCTCTGCCAAAGGATGGATTACAAAGGCACGCTCAGTCATGCGCGGATGCGGGATCGTCAAACTTGGTTCATTAATCGTTTCATTACCATAAAGTAATAAATCCAAATCCAAGGTGCGTGCACAATAAGTTTTATCCATGCGCCGTTGTCTATGATGTTGGTGTTCAATTTGCAATAATGATTGCATAAGGGTTATAGGCGCAAGCTCCGTTTCTATCGCAACCACCGCATTCAGACACTCTTGCTCAGCATCGTTACCAATAAATTTATTCCAATACAAATTGGAACAATCCAGCAATCGTGTATGAGGTAAATTTTTGAGTTCGACTATTGAATTTTGCAATTGTTGGATGGGATTATTTCTATTACTTCCAATGCAATATAAGCGATGGACATTTTAATTTGCTTCTTTTTTACGTGGTTTACGTTTACTACGAGATTTTTTTTGCGGTCGTTTGTGTAACTCCTTAATCATTTCTGTACGTGCCACTTCATCGACATTATAAATCTGTTGCCACCATTCATACATCTCCGCAATATCTTCACCCGCCCGCACACGCAAAGCCATAAAATCCAGCGCTGCCCGAATCCGCTTATGATGCAGTACCTTATAGACACGATTGCGTTGTCGCCTCTTAAAACGTTCCTGCAACAACCATATGTCTCGTATAATAATCGTCAAGCGACGCGGTAATGCTACATGTTGATTCTGTGCAACTAAGACTTCATTCATGCCATGATGCAATGCCTCAGAGATATTATGACCATCCGCTAATAAATCAGTTATCTCTTTTTGTAAGGGATACCACAAAAAAGCGGCAAAGATAAAACTGACTGATACAGGTTTTTCCTCAGCAATTCGCCTATCCATATCAGCTAAGGCAAAACTTAATAAATGGGTACCTATTTCATATTGCTCATGGCCGAGGATCTGCTCTGTTAAGGGAAACAAATATTTAAATACCCTATAATGACGCAACAATTGGCAGCCTTGCTCAGCAGTCCCAGACATAAATAATTTTTCCACTTCGGTCAATAATCTAGCCGAAGATATATTTGTCAACAAATGTCCCATATGTAAAATCGGTTGCTCACTTTTTTCTTCAATCCGAAAACCCAATTTTGCGGCTAATCGGATAGCCCGTAACATACGCACCGGGTCTTCTCGATAACGGGCCTCCGGATCACCAATAACACGCAATAATCCTTGTCTTAAATCATTTATGCCATCATGACAATCAATTACCGAAAAATCAGCAATATTGTAATATAAGGCATTGATAGTGAAATCACGGCGTGCAGCATCTTCAGCAAAGGTACCATAGACATTATCCGCCAAGAGCATGCCATGCTCGGTTTGTAACTCTTCGTCGTCCGCATCACCATTTAGCTGCGCTCGAAAAGTAGTGACTTCAATAATCTCGTTTTTAAATAACACATGGACCAAACGGAAACGACGCCCAATCAAGCGACCATTACGAAAACATTTGCGGACTTGTTCCGGTTTGGCATCAGTGGCAACATCAAAATCTTTAGGTTCACGACCCAATAAAAGATCACGCACACCACCACCAACCAAATAGGCTTGGTAATTCGAATTTTTTAAGCGATATAACACCTTTAGCGCATTATCACTGATGTTATTGCGCGAAATATTGTGTTGATCACGTGGGACAAGCTTGGCATTTGCAGGCAATTCAACCTTTGGTCGACGACTTTGACCTTTTAATATGGCTGCCAATCTCTTAACAACGCGTTTGATAACTAATCTCCTAATCAAATATTCGCATTTTAGTATCTGATGGGTATAATATCATCTTGTTTAAGATGTAACTACACCATTAAACCTAGAATCGGTAGTTAAACCTACTGCCGATTCTAGATTAAAGCTCCCTTCGTCTAGTGGCCTAGGACGTCGCCCTCTCACGGCGAAAACAGGGGTTCGAGTCCCCTAGGGAGCGCCACACGAACCGAGAGGCCTATTCAAACCCAATTCTGGATTTGTAACTACTCAACAAATTCTTGGGATTGTGTAAACAGTCAGCTATGCGGTGCGATTTCTAGTGCCAGATCGCCGGAAGATGGTTGTTTCCATCTTGTACTATGTAGTTAACTGGATTTTAGGATTATAATTAATATTATATCAATGAGGAAATCGATTACCATGACCACCAACAAGTTGCAACAACTTGAATTGCTCGGCGCTGCATCCGGGATCGCCGCCTCAAATCCAGGCTGCGGCGATGGCCCACAATGCATCCGTGATTCAAATTATCAGCAAACCCTGTTGGCTCATGGCATAAACCCTCATTGGCAACCATTGTTTTATCCTGAGCCTGATTATCAAAATCTGCCAAATACGATTGCGGTCGCAAAATGGTGCCATCGGCTTGCTGATAAGACGCAACAGTTAACCGAACAAGGCAGATTATTTGGGGTTATTGGCGGTGATCATTCATGTGCTATTGGTACCTGGAGTGGAGTTCATCAGGCAGTACATAAACAAGGGCCGCTGGGTTTGATTTGGATCGACGCCCACCTCGACTGCCATACCCACCAAACCACCGAAACTGGAGCTATCCACGGCATGCCGATGGCAGCACTGCTAGGATATGGCAAATCTGATTTAACCACGATTCAAAATTCACTTCCCAAACTTGATCCGAAACATGTCTGTATTATCGGTGTGCGCAGTTATGAAAAAGGCGAACTTGAATTTGTTAAGCACCAAGGTGTACGGGTATTTTATATTGATGAAATCAAACAATACGGCCTTGATACGGTGATGCGCGAGGCGAAAGATATCGTAAGCCGTGATACAATTGGTTTTGGAATTAGTATTGACCTGGATGGCGTTGATCCAAAAGATGCACCAGGTGTCGGCACACCCGAGAATGAAGGGATATCTGCACATAACTTAAAACGCTGTTTAACCATGTTTGCCAAACACCAAAGTTTATTAGGTTTTGAAATCGTCGAATTCAATCCTCACCTCGACCAGCAACGTAAAACCGAACGCTTAACATATGAATTAATGATTGCCTTGACAATGGGCCAGGAGATTAGTTTATGAATCCAATCATAGAATTAGAACAACGTTATTGCGCACACTATTATCATCCACTGCCTGTGGTATTAACTAAAGGTGAAGGTGTCTGTGTCTATGATGATCAAGGTAATCGTTATTTGGATTTTATGAGCGCGTATTCTGCCGTTAGCCACGGCCATTGTCACCCACGTTTAGTTGCATGTTTGACGCAACAAGCCAAGACCCTAGGCATCGTGTCTCGTGCCTATTACACCGATAAACTCGCCAAATTTTTACAACGCGCCTGTGAAATCTCAGGATATGATAAAGGTGCGCCGATGAATAGTGGTGCCGAGGCCGTTGAAGTAGCGATAAAAGTGGCACGCAAATGGGCCTATAATAAAAAAGGCGTGGCCAAGGATCAAGCCGAGATTATTGCATGTAAAGGTAATTTTCATGGGCGCACCATAACGGTTGTCAGTATGTCATCCGAGGATCAGTATAAAGAGGGTTTTGGTCCGATGACACCCGGTTTTAAACATGTCCCCTATGGTGATATTGCTGCCTTAGAACAAGCCATTAATAAAAACACGGCTGCGTTTTTAGTTGAACCTATCCAGGGTGAAGGTGGCATCATCATGCCAAAAGAGGGTTATTTAAAGGCTTGTGCCAAACTTTGTAAACAACATAATGTTTTGCTAATCTGCGATGAAATCCAAACAGGTCTTGGTCGCACCGGAAAACTTTTCGCCCATCAACATGAAGATATCCATCCGGATGGTTTGATCTTAGGTAAAGCCTTGGGCGGCGGCTTAATCCCAGTATCTTTGTTTCTCGCCCATGACGAAGTCATGGATATATTTCAGCCCGGCGACCATGGCAGTACCTTTGGCGGTTATCCAATTGGTGCAGCCGTTGGATTAGAAGCCTTAAATATTATTATGGAAGATAATTACGCCGATCGTTCTGCAAAACTCGGAAAATTAATGTTGGATCATTTAATGAAGATCAACAAACCTGTTATTAAGGAAGTTAGAGGTAAAGGTTTATTTATTGGGATTGAAATCAATCCTGACATCGCAAGCGCACGCGAAATCTGCATGAAATTAATGAAACTCGGTTTATTAACTAAAGAAACACACGCCACTGTGGTACGCTTGGCACCACCTTTAATTATTAGCCAAGAACAAGTTGAGACAGCTCTGGCCATCATTGACCAGGTGCTACATGAGTATTAATCGCCAAGTCCAAGATAAACAAATCAAAGGTTACAGCAAGCAACCGCAAGGTCTTTACATTCTATTTTTCACCGAGCTCTGGGAACGCTTTAGCTATTACGGCATGCGCGCATTATTTATATTATATATGACGAATGCGCTGATGTTTTCAGATCAAAAGTCATATTTAATCTATGGTACCTATGGCACTTTGGTATACATCACACCAATTATTGGCGGCACAATCGCCGATCGCTTATTTGGTTATCGTCGAGCCATTATTTTTGGTGGAGTCTTAATGGCCTTCGGACAATTTTCATTAATGATAAAATCATTGGATTTTTTTTATTTGGGTCTAGCCTTATTAATCGTTGGCAATGGTTTATTAAAACCAAATGTCGCCAGCCTTTTAGGAAAATTATATGGCCCTACTGACCCCAGACGTGATCCCGGTTTTACGTTATTTTATGTTGGGGTCAATATCGGCAGTTTTTTTGCACCCATCTTATGTGGTTTTGTCGGACAACTTTATGGTTGGCGTTATGGGTTTGGTTTAGCAGGTGTCGGTATGTTGCTTGGCTTATTGGTCTTCATTCGTGGCATGAAACATATGCAAGGACATGGCAAACCACCAAGTCTTGATATTTTAAACATGAAGTTTAGCGCATTTATCCCTATCAACATTAGCACCTTAACCAATATAGGCATTTTATTAATGGTGCCACTCGTGATTGCATTGTTTGTTATTCATATCACCGGTTGGTTGTTATTATTAACCGGCATTATTGTTTTTGGCAGCTTAATCATCATGGCATTAAAAAGCCCACCTAAAGAACGCAATCATATCTTTGCAATTTTGATCTTTATGGCATTGGCAATGATCTTTTGGTCGTTCCAAGAGCAAGCAGGCAGTTCGTTAAACTTATTTACCGAGCGCGATATTAATCGCACGCTATTTGGTTACACAATTCCAACGGCAATGTTTCAAGCCGTTAATCCGGTGTTTATTATTTTATTCGGCCCCTTGTTAGCAAATCTCTGGCAAGTATTCAATCGTTATCGCGTTGAACCTCCAACTACCGTCAAATTTGGTTTAGGCATCGTTCAACTTGGACTGGGGTTTGCTATCGTTGCCGCTGGGGCAAAGGTCGCAGAACAACATCAATTGGCATCTATGATTTATTTAATCATGGGTTATTTATTCATGACCACGGGTGAACTTTGTTTAGAACCGATTGGTATTGCCATGGTGACACGGCTATCGCCGGTTAAACTAGTCGGTTTAATGATGGGTTGTTGGTACTTAGCTGATGGCTCTTTTTCCAATTATATTGCCGCCAAGATTGCAGCCTTAACCAGTGTTCCGCGTGCAGAGATCCATGATCCTGTGCTCGCCGCACAGTTATATCATAATGTATTTAATGAAATTGCCATCATTGCCGGCGTGATTGGTGTCATCGTAATTATGATAAGTCCATTGATGAAGCGTTTGGTGTAACGGCAATAGAATTAAATAGTTATCGTTTACCTGGCATTACTCCCGGGGCATTGTATTGCCATTCGCCATCTTCTTCTTGATCAAAAGACCAATTTGAACTGCCTTTAGCGATAGAATTAGGAAAACGTGGATCCTCGGGATTGCGGCTAGGCCCACTATAATCCTAGAATCGGCAGTTGAAATCTACTACGAGCGCTTAATCGTCTGAATCTACGAGCGATTTTTGCAAAATTTTTTTCACCGTACGGGTGAGTACTGCTTCAAAAAATTTTTCAAAAATCATCTGTACCTTCATTAGCTTAAGCGATCTCGCTACGTTTTCAACTACCGATTCTAGGATAATTAAAAAAAATCTGGCCCATTATTTGTTGGTCTACCAGAGACATTTTAAGTTTTTCAAGTCTTTTCACCTGGTGAGCTCCTCAATTAATTAGTAGTTGATTAACCTGAGCAGAGTTGTACCATAGTATACCTTTAGAATAAATGTTCAGGCTTAATTATTGAGGTATTCAAACTCAATGCCCCAATTTGAAATAATCATTGATCCCGGTCAAAAACATTTGGATGGCAACGGTGGTGAGTAGCATGCCCATCAGACGTTCAACGGCGATCAAGCCTTTGGCGCCGAGGATTTTTCGGAGCGGATTACAGAATAATAGAATAAGTGTAACCACTACTGCGGCGATCAACAATGATAAAAACCATTCCAGCGTTTTATCGGGATGCTGTGTGGCAAGTAATAAGACCACGGCCATGGCCGAAGGGCCTGCAACTAATGGAATGGCTAACGGTACGATAAACGGTTCACCAACTTGGCGTTCTTCTTGATCTTTTTTGGGGGAAAGATCATCCGTAGGGCTATCAAAAATAAAATGATACCTCCAGCAATGCCAAGCGCGGGCTCCGAAATTCCCAAGCCATGCAACATGTTTTGCCCAAAAAACAAGAATAGAGTCAAGGTAATAAACGCAATCAAAGATTCACGCAGAATAATAAGCCAACGTCTTGCTGGGTCGACGGGATTTAATACTGTAATGAATACCGGGATATTCCCCAGGGGATCCATGACTAGGATTAATGTAATGGTGGCAGTATATAAATCCATGAAAAATGCTTATGTTGTGATATTGTTATGATAATTGATTTTGATTATGCAACTTTACGCATGACGAAATCGGCCTTGGAGACACCGCAATCGGGGCAAGTCCAGTCCTCGGGAATATCTTCCCAGCGGGTACCTGGCTCAATGCCCTCTTCGGGTAAACCTTGTGCTTCGTCGTAGATAAAACCACATACTCGACATTCCCAAATACTCATTTATCGTTACCTCTTTACAATCTGTGTTGGTCGCATTGATCTAGTCTTAATATATTTCAGCAACCCCATGAATAAAAGGTGATTATTTTAACAGATATTGTGGCCTATTGCCTATATCAGTTAGTGTAGCATATGCTATCATGCCTTCAATCAATATATATATAATGTTAATTGTTCTAATTTTCAACCAAGCCCTAGATTATTTTGGTTTAAATCAAAGGAGATACTCGTTTGAAGGTATCAAATACAGCAATATCTTTGAATAAAACATTACCAAATTGGTATAAGGCTGATGAAATAGCCACATTGGCACTGCCTCAAGATGCTAAGGATTGGCTATTCGAGTGCGACTCGTTAACCAAACGTCTACGTGCACATTGCACAGATTTTCGAGTAAGGCTTGATTCAGAGACTTGGCAACCACCGTTATCCGATGAAGGCAAACGCTTTATTGATACCGACTTGGATAGTCCGCTTATACGTCAAGTCTATTTAATGTGTGATGGCAAACCCTGGGTATTTGCCCGATCCATTATTCCTGAGACAACGATAAAAAGTGTGACTCAAGAACTCGGCGAGTTAGGTACACGACCTTTAGGCGAAATATTATTTACCCATCCAAATATGCAGCGTGATGCAATTGAAATTACACTATTACAACCAAGTGATTATTGGCATGCCGAGACATTGAAGGATTATCCAACATCTGTATCTAAGGTATGCGGCCGCCGTTCGATGTATTATTTATCGGGACAACCCTTGCTGGTGCAAGAATTCTTTACCCCTTGGTTGATTAATTTAAGTTAGCAATTGTTATGTTAGAAAAGCTCAAACAATATGCCTTATTAATGCGGTTGCATAAACCCATCGGTATTTATTTATTATTGTGGCCAACCTTATGGGCGATTTGGATTGCTGGTCATGGGCATCCTAGTGCAAAGATCGTTTTCATCTTTATTGCTGGTGTTGTACTTATGCGATCCGCGGGTTGCATAATCAATGATATTGCCGATCGAGATATCGATGGTTTTGTTGCCCGTACCCGCGAACGTCCCTTAGCCACTAAAAAAGTAAGTCCAAAAGAGGCCGTCGTATTATTTTGTTTGTTATGTATTGCCGCCTTAATTTTAGTATCACAATTGAATGCGCTCACAATTGCCTTGGCAATTATCGGTTTGGCATTAACTGTCGTTTACCCTTTTATGAAACGTTTTATAGATGTGCCACAATTTATCTTGGGCTTAGCCTTTAGTTGGTCTATCCCCATGGCCTTTGCCGCGCAAACAGGGCAAGTGCCAGCTATTGCTTGGTTGTTATTCATCACCGCAGTATTATGGCCTATCGCCTACGATACGTGTTACGCCATGGCCGATAGAGAAGATGATTTAAAACTTGGCGTAAGGTCAACTGCAATCTTGTTTGGTAGTGCTGATAGATTTATTGTGGCACTAATACAATTCACATTTTTAATATTATTGATTTATTTAGGCTTAATCATGTCTTTTAAAGCAATTTATTTTATAGGTGTGGTACTCGCCGCTGGTTTTGCCATTTATCAACAATACTTGATAAGAGACCGCCAACCAAGACTATGTTTTAAAGCCTTTATTAACAATAATTGGCTAGGAATGATGATATTTTTAGGTATACTAGCTAATTACTATTTAAAATGATTTAATCCATAATAATAATTAATTATAAAGTGATAACCATGAAAAGAATATTAATAGCATTGATCGCTAGCTTCGGTTTTATTTCTGTAAGTCATGCCTTTAGTGCCGGTGACTTGCTACCGCAACATGTGACTATTCTGGGCTATTATGGCTACGCACCCTTATCAGGGTTTATGCAAATCCCCATTGGCGGTGGCCCTGGCACATCTTCTATTGATCGTCCCAAATTTAATGAGATAGGTATTAATCATAGTAACCTGGGTAATGGCGCCATTTTGTTTGACTGGCGTGGCTTAGGTATATACGGCATGTATCAATATAATCGTCCTGATGGCAGCAAGGTGTTAACACAAAATTTAATGAGCCACGGGGTATTTATACCCGCTGGAACAAACTTAAATGTCTCAACTGAGTTTGATCTTTATCGTGCGGGTGTTTATTACAAATTTTATTTGTTAAATGATCGCTTAATTATTTATCCTATGGCAGAAGCAACCGTGCTTGATTTTTCATATCGCTTTAGTGCGCCTTTAATTCCAGCGAACACACGCCATTTTACGCAAATCACTGGACGTCTTGGTGTCGGTGGTGAATATGACTTTACCAAGACATTAGCCTTGGTTGCCCATGCGGTTTCATCAATCCCTGATGCAACCAATTTGGATGTGGTCACGGCCAACGCCGATTTAAAATATACCTTCTTTACTAGTCAATATATCTCTACCAGCATCTTTGGCGGCATTGCTTATCAATATATTGATTTCAAAGATTCCCAGCGTCTACCCAATCATATTAAGCTGAATATGGGCCCAATTGGTGAAGTTGGCTTGGCGGTGACGTTTGGGTGAGAGAAGATTTCACCCCCCTCATCCCGGATCGAGTCCGGGACATGCCCAACTCTCCACCAAGGGGCTGGGGAATCTGCTCATTTTTGTGAAGGCAACGTTGTCCAAACGTTGTCATTCCGGGGGTTACTGCAACTTAGTGAGCGAAGTCGAACTTAGTTGCAGTTGCAACCCGGAATCCAGGAATGATAGCGTTTCATGATATGATGACTTTGCAATTCCTGGATCCCGGATAATAACTGCAAGTAAGCTCGACTTCGTCTCGCAAACTTGCAGTAATTTCCGGGATGACAGCCGCGGGGAAATGACAAGGTTTTAGGAAAAATCACAACATAGTTGATGACAGCCGCGGGGAAATGACAGCCGGGTTTATAAAAAAAACCTTGCCTCTAGTCTCTAGCTAATACAATGGCTCTTGCCAAAGGTCTTGCTTATTAGCCGTATCTGTATCTGTTAACCCCATATCTTCCGCCGGGCTTAATTGCGTGGGTACATCTTTGCGACGAAATAATTCAAAGATAGCATGTTGCTGACCTTGTCGCGCCAACAACCCCGTCTTAGAGTCAATGCGAACAGAAACAATATCCGGTGGTTCTGGCATACTTTGTTCCGGCATACCTTTTAAGGCATGGCTCATATAGGTAATCCATACCGGTAAGGCAGCTTGAGCGCCATATTCATATAATGACCGTGGATTATCAAAACCCATCCAAACCGTTGTTACAACATTACTATTAAATCCTGAAAACCAGGCATCAACTTGCTCATTGGTAGTGCCTGTTTTCCCTGCCAAATCATTACGCTTTAACGACAAGGCACGTCGACCTGTGCCATGTCGTATTACATCTCGCATAGCCTGCGTCATCAAATAAGCAACTTGTGCCGAGATAACCCTCGGTGCCCTAACTGGCTCAGCAATTGGGTTACTACTCTCATCATCCAAACTAGCACATTGTTCACAGGCTTGTTTAGGATTCGCTTGATAAACCGTATCGTTATCTTCATTAGTGATCCGCGCAATAATATAAGGATTAACCCGATAACCCCCATTAGCAAAGACCGAATACCCCGTCGCCAACTCCAGTGGGCTAATCACTCCACTACCCAATGCTAATGATAGGCTCTTGGGTAAGCGATTGGGGTCAAAACCAAAACGGGCCACATAATTAATTGCATATGTAGGTCCAATGTCTTGTAACAATCGGATCGAGACCAGATTTCGCGACTTGATCAAACCAATCCGCAAACGGGTAGGACCATAAAATTTGCGTGAATCATTTTGTGGCCGCCAAAGCGTCTCTTCGCTAGGATCATTAACAACCACAGGGGCATCATTAATGGTACTTGCCAAGGTGTAACCTTTAGCCAAGGCCGCAGCATAAATAAACGGTTTGAATGCCGAACCCGGTTGCCGCTGTGCTTGTATCACGCGATTAAAGTTACTTTTATTGTAATCATAGCCACCGACTAAGGCGAGGATAGCCCCATCCTTTGGATTCAGTGAAACTAATGCTCCTTCAACTTGTGGCACTTGGCTTAAACGCCAATAACCTTTGTTAGTCTTCGTCACATAAATTAAATCATGCAATTTTACTACGTCTTTTGCTTGTTCAGGGGCCTTGCCCCAGGCACGTCCTTTTATCTCTTTCTTGGCCCAAGTTAAACCATCCCAAGGAATATTGATCTCTTTACCATTACCCAGCAAGGCGACAACTGAATGATCAAATACTTGCAAAACCACGGCCGGACGCAAATAATGATAGCTTGGCAAATCATTCACCGCTGTAAGTAACTCTGTTCGAGTCAAAGCTTGATTTGCTTGCTTTGAGACAAGATATGAAACCGGTCCACGATATCCATGACGTTTATCATAACTTAATAATGCCCGCCGCAATGCCTTTTGCGCAGCGATTTGATCAGCGCTATTGATTGTCGTATAAACCCTATAACCATCGGTATACGCCTCTTCACCAAAATGCGCCAACATGGCATCACGCACCATTTCAGCAATATAAGGCGCATCCAATGACAAACGCTCACCGTGATAAGTTGCAGTTAATGGTTGTTTGATGGTCTTTAAATATGTCGCTTTATCAATAAAGTTATGCTCGTACATGCGTTGCAAAACATGATTGCGACGCTCCATTGCAGCTTTTTTGTCTGCCAATGGATTTAATTTTGATGGCGCCTTGGGGATACCAGCAAGCATCGCAAGTTGCGCAAGATTCAATTGTTTTAACGGTTTACCATAATAGACCTGCGACGCAGCCGCAATACCATAGGCACGATTGCCAAAATAGATCTTATTTAAATAAAGTTCAAGGATCTTGTCTTTACTAAATTGATGATCAATCTTAATCGCTAATAATATTTCTTTGATCTTTCGCGTGTAAGTCTTTTTGCTTGTTAGAAAATAATTACGCGCCACCTGCATTGTGATGGTTGAGCCACCTTGCCGCTTTTGTCCAGTGGTAATTAATTCCAAACTCGCGCGCATTAAACCCATTGGGTCAACACCAATATGGTCAAAAAAACGTTGATCTTCGGTGGCAAGAATTGCCTGAATTAATTGTTTCGGGACTTGATCAATTGTGATTGGATTGCGGCGCTCAGCGCCAAAGACACCGATTAATTTGCCATCCGAAGTATAGATTTTTAATGGCACTTGTAAACGAGCATCTTTTAATAGATCCACATCCGGTAATTGCACAGCAAAATAGATAATAACGATAGTAACCAGGATGATACCGGTGATCATCATGCTTAATAATGCCCAAAGGCTATGTTTGAATAAACGCTTTATTGACATAACACTAGTCTACAACAGTTGCAACAATATAAGATTCTATTCTAAAATGGCTATATAGCGCCATCCACTAAGGCGGCTGCCAAAATATTAACAGATGATTGTATCACTGATAATGGCAGATGTCAGGATAAACCGCAAAGATGGCCGTTTATCAGAAACAATGGATAGTTATAGGACTTTCGAAAAATGTTGCTAAGCCAGGCAAACAAGGCATAGCTTGCATTGCCTAAGTCCTCAGTTATCTAACAACAAGGATTAGTTGTGTATCAAAAGCTATTACGCCGCAATCGGGGCTTGCTTGCTGGTCTCGAGATTAGTTCGTCATCTGTCAAATTAGTGGCACTTTCCAAATTGGCCACAGGATTTCAACTTGAAGCGATCGCTACCACAAACCTCAGTCATCGTGCGGTTGTTGCCAAGGAGATTAAAAACCCCAGTCTAGTTGCCGATGCCATCCGGCTATGTATCAGACAAACAAACCTTACCATTACTCAGGCAGCCATTGCCTTGGCCGATAGTTTAGTAATAACTAAAATTATTACGATTGCACCTAACTTAACGCCCGCAGAACAAGAGGCTGAAGTCATATTGGCCGCCGAGCAAAGCATTCCGTTTCAGTTAAATGAAATACAATTAGATTATCAATTGTTACCTGCGACAATGGATGATGACCATCAACAGCAGGTTCTTCTTGCTGCTGCTCGAAGCAAAGACATTGCATTATACCAGCAAGCCCTTACCGAAGCTGGTTTAACCCTCACTTGTGTCGATATTGAATCTCACTGTCTTAGCCGGGCGTGCAGCTTGATCGAGTCACAACTGCCATTGACAACTACCACGGCAACCCAGGCAATCATTAATATTGATGCTCAGCAAATACAAATGATCGTAATACAACAACAAATCCCTATCTTTATCCATAGTGAAACCTACACAACACAACTCTTCAATCATATAACTCATACCTGGCAACTTTATTATGCCCATCATGATGCAACGGCAATCGACCAAATTATTTTAGTGGGTAGCATTACCGAGTTGACAACTTTACAAAACCAGCTTATTGAGCAATTAAAACTTCCTGTTTTGCTTGCAAATCCGTTCAAGGCAATGGTTATTCCAAAGCATCTGGTTGAACTGCCATTATCAAATCAAGCCTCGGCATATTTTTTAACTTGTGGTCTTGCTTTAAGAGGGGGTAATCGATGTTGAAGTTAAATTTATTACCCTGGCGTGAACAAGCAAGACAAGCACAACAGCGACAATTTATCTGCTGGCTTGCTGTAAGTATTATTATTGCGATTATGGTTATTATTTTTTGGCAATATCATTTTAATCGGCTTATTAATAACCAAACAATATTAAACATAACATTACATCGGGATTTACAATCATTACATTATAAAACCGCTTTACTTCGACAATTAAGACAGCGGCAACAACATTTGCAAGCGCGACTTAAATCGCTGCATACATTGACTGCACAACGTAAACAAGTAACCTTACTCTATGAAACATTGGCCTCGGCCATGCCACCCATGACCTACATCACGGTGATTAAAAAGACCCGAAGCACCATTTTTATTCGTGGCAAGACAAAGGCAGCCAAAAACATTATTGCCTTACTCAGAAATATTTCGCATATGACTCAGTTTGCTGTGCCAAGATTAATTAACCTACACTATACTCATGCCGATCCTGAATTCCATTTGCAATTTACCATCAGCTTGCAAGCTTTAACAACTCGAGTGCATATATGCAGTTAAAGTTTAGTATATATTCTCTAGCAACCATTGCCACATGGTCAACAAAGCTTAAATTTATGCTCCTTACAATATGTTGCCTGCTTTTAATGTCTCTTGGCTACTGTTTAACGGTACATGATAAATTACAAATGCTTACCAAGCTTCAAGCCCAATACCGAAACTTGCAAATGCGTAAACGACATAAATTACAACAAACAAAAAAATTAAAGACAATTAAAACTCAATGCAATCTGCTTCAACAGAAGATTAACCATATGATAAAGCCCGTATCATTAGCCACCGCTATTGCGAATGCGTTAGTAGTGATAACTACTGCTGCCAAGGAAGATAATCTTCAAATCAAAACCTTTAAACCTTTAACCATGGAACCAACAGTAAAACCCGACATTGCACATATTCAACTTGCGTTAATCGGCTCATTTGATAAGTTAACATTGTTTATCAAGCAACTTATGTCCAGCCAACAAATTAGCGTTATCAGTGGATCCACACTCACGCGTTCGACTGCAAAAGACACGGTAAATACCAACAAAATGATACATAGCAAAATACATTACCAGGGAAAATTGCAATTAACAATGCTATTAAAGCTATATCCCTTCGTTAGTTTATCTGCACTTGTTGCTAGTAAGCACCGGCGTCAATTACCGAACCCATTTCAACGAACTCAAATTAATATTGCAATAGCTAAACCCCATCTAGCTACCTTACCAAATGCCCCATTAACTGCATTTGTACTTTCCGACTTGAGGTTTATCGGTAGTATTTATCAAGGGCATGATTGGTGGGCTATCATTTTGTCGCCCGATAAACGAATTTATAAAGTAACCCGTGGTGATCTCCTCGGTTTACAACACGCCAGAATAACAGCATTACACCGAGGACATTTGCAATTACTCACGCACGGTCATCGGCAATCCATAACGCTTAATAAAAATGGAGAATGATTTTGAAAGGAAGGTTTTGCAAGGAAAGCTCTATAATTAACAGTTTAAAAAAAATATTATGCTTATTAATTTTAGGTTTTATTAGTATTACTGTGTATGGCAAACAGCCGAATCTTTATCAACAACCAAGCTCGCTTTATAATAAAAAATTATTGAGCTTGAATTTTCAAGATATTAGTACTCGAGGGGCATTACATCTTTTAGCTGATATTGCCAAAATTAATATTATCATCAGTGCTTCTGTTCACGGTCATTTGAGTCTGCGTTTAACAAAGGTTACCTGGAACCAGGCATTAAATGTCATTGCCCAAACCCAAGGTCTTGGTACGCGACATATTGGTAATGTGTTATTTATCGCCCCTGCCAAGGACATTATCATACGTGAACAACAACTCTTGAATGCCAAACAAGCGATGCAACAATTGCAACCTTTAAAATCGGCAATTCTGCAAATCCATTATGGCAACGCAGCAGAGCTTGCAAACATCATCCAGGGACGAGGTAACTCAGTGTTAGCTAAACATGGCACTATTCATGCCGATACTAAAACCAATACCTTATGGGTACTTGATACCCCTGACAAATTAAAATTTATCAAACAACTCGTGCACCGACTTGATAAGCCTATCCAACAAGTGGCCATTCAAGCCCGTATTGTAAATTTTGATCGCCATTTTGAACATGAGTTGGGGATTCGCTGGGGATTTACCAAGCCAAATCAACTTAGCGGGACCTTGGCAGGTGCAAGTAATATGCGTAGTGGTACGCCCGCCAGTAACGTCCCTTTTCAGCAACGGTTAAACTTTGATTTACCAGCCGCCGGTGTGGGTCAATTAGGTGGTGCAACTTCTATTGGCTTAGCCCTGGCACGGCTAAGTAGCAATGTCTTACTTGATTTGGAATTATCTGCCTTGGAAAGTGAAGGTGATGCCAAGATCATCTCTAGCCCACACTTAGTGACTGCCAATCAAAAGCTCGCGCTTATTGAAACTGGATCAGAGATACCATTTCAAGAATCGACCTCCAGTGGAGCGACGGCGGTTACCTTTAAAAAGGCCGTGTTAAGCCTCAAGGTAACCCCACAAATCACACCAGATAAGCGGATTATCTTGAGTTTGCAAGTCAACCAAGATAAACGGGGGACAACCATCGTCAATAATATTCCAGAGATCGATACCCGGGAAATCAAAACCCAAGTATTAGTGAATAATGGCCAAACCATTGTTTTAGGTGGCATTTATCAAAAAAATAGTAATAATAGTGTTGAACGAGTACCATTTTTAGGTTCATTACCTATTATTGGCTACCTTTTTCGACATACGCGACGGGAAATCAAAAAGACCGAATTATTGATTTTTGTTACGCCCAGAATTGTACAATAAACTACGAAATTTTATGAAGCTATCACAAAATATCTTTTTAATCGGGCCTATGGGTTCAGGCAAAACAACCATCGGGAAATCCCTGGCCAAAAGCTTAGGGTTAAAATTTTTCGATTCTGATAAAGTCATCGAAAAAAATGCTGGCGTAACCATCCCCTGGATCTTTGATGTAGAGGGCGAATCCGGCTTTAGACAACGCGAGCAAACGGTTATCGAACAAATAACTGCGAAGCAAGGGATAGTTTTGGCAACCGGTGGTGGAGCCGTAATCACAGCCAGCAATAGGTCACATTTAGCTGCCCGAGGCACCGTAGTCTATCTCCAGGTAAGCGTAGCTGAACAATTGGCCCGCTTGCAAAGGACACGTAATCGACCCTTACTAATGACTCATGACCGCAAGCAAAAATTAGTTGCATTGAATATTGAACGTGAACCGCTGTACCTGGAACTGGCTGATTATGTCTGCCAAACTGATGCCCGCTCAGTGGCTGAGATTACCCAAGAAATTTTGGCCAACATGAATTTTTAACGAGGATTAGCCATGCAAAAAATTATCGTCCAAACCCAACAACATGATTATCCCATCTATATTACTGATATGCTTGATCAACACTTGGCATTACTCAAACCACATTTCCAGAGCCAGCAGTGTCTCATTGTCACCAATGATATTGTCGAAAAGTATTATCTGCAGACGGTCAAATCCGCTTTAGCTAAGCTCGACATAAATTGTGACACCCTTATTTTACATGACGGAGAACAACACAAGACCCTGACTAAGGTTAACCAGATAATTGATCAATTATTACAGCAACGTCATGATCGCAGCACCACCCTTTGTGCCCTCGGTGGCGGTGTGATTGGTGATATCACTGGCTTCGCTGCCAGTTGTTATCGTCGCGGCGTCAATTTTCTACAAATCCCAACCACCTTGTTAGCCCAAGTCGATGCCTCAGTGGGTGGCAAAACTGGCGTTAATCATCCCTTAGGCAAAAATATGATTGGTAGTTTTTATCAACCGCAAGCGGTATTAATTGCCACAGATACCTTAAATACCTTGCCGGAACGTGAGTTTCATGCCGGCCTCGCTGAAGTAATAAAATATGGCTTGATCATGGATGCCGACTTTTTTACTTGGCTAGAAAGCAATATTGCTACCGTCTTGACCCGCGATCCAAAGGCGTTAGCCTATTGTATTGCACGCTCATGCCAACTAAAAAGTAATATTGTCGCCCAGGATGAACGGGAACAAGGGATACGGGCGATTTTAAACTTTGGCCACACCTTTGGACACGCGCTTGAAGCAGCGACAGAATATAGTGTATTGCTCCATGGAGAAGCGGTTGCCATAGGCATGGTTATGGCGGCGAATTTATCTGAACGTGAGGGTTTATTGGACCACGGTACTTCGGATCGGATAATAAATCTGTTATCATATTGCCAATTACCGACGCGCCCACCTGATGCGCTATCGCCTAAAGTTATCATGCAATATATGACATACGACAAAAAGATTATGGCTAATCGGCGACGTTTGGTATTATTAGCTGGTATCGGCAAATCTAAGATTAGCAGTAACTTTTGTTTACAAAATTTAACGGAAATTGTGCAAGATGCCTGTACAAGCAAAACAAATTAAAGGGATCGTTTAGCGTAAAATAAGGGAGAAGCAAGATAATGGCGAGTCAATCAACAAATAATGAACGTATCGAACGCAAACCGAATGCTGAACACACATTTTATTGGCAGCATTATGGACTACACCGCGACCCTTTTTCTGCTATTCCAGACAATGAAATGGCCATGCTAATCCCACGGTGGGAACAACACATAGAATTAATTCGCCACCTAATCTTTTCTGAGAATGCATTACTCTCGGTCATCGGTGCCAAAGGCAGTGGCAAAAGTACTTGGTTCTATTTATTTAACAAACATATTGGCGACTCGATGTTTATCCATCAAGTCACTGCAAGTCAAGATTTTAGTATTGATCAACTCATTGATATTTTGGCTGATGGCTTCAAACTCCCTAAGCAAGACACAGAACTAGTCGAAGAAAAATTAGATTCTGTCATCGTTGATATTCAATATCAGGAACGCCCTTGCATCTTGGTAATTGATGACGCCCATTTGTTACCGATCGAAGTCTTACAAACACTAATCTATCTAATCAAACAGCAATCGACCAATCAAATGCGTTTTCATGTCTTACTACTGGGTGAAACACATTTACAAGTAAATTTAAATGACTTGGCAAAACATGAGTTGAGTAATGACTTGATACACACTATTGATCTGCAAGCATTAAATCTCGAAGAAACACGCAAGTATTTGCAGCACAGATTATCGCGTGCAGGATTAAGTGGTTCCATGCCATTCACTATCGCTGAGATTGAACAAATCTTCCAATCAGCAAATGGCTTGCCAGATGCAATCAATCGTTATGCACAACAAACCTTATTAGATAATATCGCTAGGCAAAATCCGGCGCTCAAACAATCATTTTTGAATCAACATCAAGCCAAGATACTCGGTGGTGCCTTAATGGTAATCGTAGTAGTTTTGGCATCGATGTTTTTATCACATGAAAATTATTCTCATTGGCAAGGCAATCAAGAGGCACAAAAACAACCCACGCTAACTTTTAGTAAAAATAGTCAAACCATTGCTGTGCCTAAATCAGGCAAACCGCTCCAATTGGCAGAAAACAATCAGCACAAAAGAGCGATTGATGTCAACCCACAAGATTATGCCTATCACAGCACTCATGTTAGCCTTGATAACGATAACCATGCGACGGATAATAACCGTAATGCTGCCGCTGATAATGCTGCAACAAATGATGCTGCAATACATAGTCAAAAGCTGCAACAACAGGCCTCTATCGAGAGTCAGCAAAGTTCAGGTCAGCCGATAAAACTAAATTCACATCAGGCTAGTCTAGTTGATACGCAATCTAATTCGAGCCAATCAACAAATGATGTTAATAGCTATCAATCACAAGGCAATGTATTTAGAGCCGTAACCAAAAAACCAGCTGCAGGTAGTGAAAGTCAAAGCACACCTAAGGCAACCAAACCCGAGGCACAAAAATCCAAGCAGCCTGCCGTTAAGACTGTGCATAAAGATGCAGTTAAACATCATAACAAAGGTAAAACAGTGACAGCTACAAACACAACTAAAGCTACAGTTAAAGCTAAGCCGATTGCAAAACAAGTGGCTTCAAAAAACACCCGTGCAAAAGCAATCTCTTCAAAACAAACTGTCTCAAAACAAAAGCCGCACCAATCTAGCTCAAAAGCTCAACTCAAGCGTAAACATGAGGTTAAGCATTTAGCCAGCAAACATTTTATTAAACCAGATATTGCAACGGCCAATAAACATCATTACACATTGCAAGTACTGGCGGTGAGCCATGAGAATCATTTGAAACAGTTTATTGCCAAAAATAAATTATCAAATAAAACAGAATACATCTCTACCAATTTACATGGTAAGCCATGGTATATATTGATTTACGGGGATTACCCATCCTTAACTGCAGCCAAAGAGGCCTTAAAGGTCTTGCCCGCAGCCTTAAAACCGTATCATGCATGGCCAAGACAATTTGCTGAATTGAAACACGAGGCAAATAAGCAGTCATGAGTTAACTATCAATTCTGGGGGAGATGGCTAGCCGACAGAATTATTTAGACACCCCCTCACCCTCTCCTCTCCCCAGAGGGCTGAGGAATCTGCTCATTTTTGAAAAAATTTATTATTTCCCCGCCGCTGTCTCCCGGAGATTACTGCAAATTTGCTATGAACCATTGTTATAAATCATTGTGGCGGTATCGCTGCGCGATACCGCCCTACTTGCACTAATTTCCGGGACTCAAGTAAGTTCCAGGATGACAGCGGTGGGGAAATAATAAGGTTTTAGGAAAAATCACAACATAGTTGATGACAACGTTTTAATGCCTTAAAAAAATATCGCTGTGTCACATTTTTTCTGTTCTATGAATTGTGGGGGCGGGGGATCTAAACATAACACTTACATCTGACATACAAAATCAAAAAGATTCATAGCCAAAATATCTGTGTCTGTGAGTGTGTCTATGGTTGCGTCTGTACTAGGCATAACCCTATCTTTTGCATCAGACGTTAAACCAGCTCCATCATAACCATCATCTCTACCATAACCCCCATTTCCACCACAATCATTATCATTACCATCATCATCGACATCACAATCACCACTATTATGATTACTTCCTTGATATAGCATCTGTGCTATAAAATCTACTGGAACAGAACCAAAGTAGACATACATCATCGGAAAAATTTCACCCATGCCATCATGCCAAATCACATAATATTTATGATTCATATTCTTATAAATAGTTTTCAGCAGTAATAACCAAAAGGTTATATAATCATAATTATCCTTCATCAGGGGCAAAGGCAATTTGTAACACTTGGAACTCATATCGGTATTCTTCCTATTTAATTGTCGCAACTTGGCTATATGTCCATAAAGCAATTCAATAAATGATAAGCGTTGATTTATAAGTAGATAATCTGCTGCCAATTCTCGTAATGTAATACTTCTTAATTTAATAATAATATCTTGTAGCCGACACTTAACTTGATCCATAGGCAATGAAGTCAATATGTTATTGATAAGCAAATTCATATCTTTATCTTGACAAGAGAATTTAATGGTATTGCCAACATTACTCGTTGTGTTAAAAAATTCACGATACATTAATGGGATAATACTTACATATTGCTTTGCTACATCTTGCGTTACAAGATGCATCGTGGTAAATGGATAATCACGTCCAACCGCATCGGTACTTGGTTTAACGCAAGCAATCAGGGGTGTTTGGCTATCATCAAGGACTTCAATAAAATAATAATTTGGAAGTTTTTTAATCAATGTTGGTGAACATATGCCTTGCTGTTCATAACATAAATGTTGATAGGCTTGATATAACCAATGATCAACGTTGAAAAACCTTGGCTGATCAAGCCGATACTTAATATAATCATTGGCATATGGTAATTTACCAAAGCAAGCGATGTTTGAATCCGTATGATTTTTTTCATTAATCTTGTGACTATTTTGTCTTGTCTTAGCAATGACCTTCTCTGCCTTAGGGATAACCTTTTTTGCCTTACGACTAACTTTTCTTGTCTTAGGTTTAATTTTCATAATAAGCACACGATAAAATCTCTATTCCTTTTCGCTAGCAACAATATATCTTGGTAATTGCTCATTAAATGTTAACAACTCAGGCAATTTATTTTGCTTATCAATTTTAAATAACAGACATACTGAATAGCTTGCACCATGACAATGCATTCTCCAAGTCGCTTGTACTACTGATTGAGAACGTAATTTTAATTTGGCCTTAGCCAAGAGATGAAATAAACCCCATAATCCGGTGCTAGTAATATCTGCAACACAGGAATCATGCATACGATAGATGACCAATGCGGTATCTCCATTTTGCCAATCACTTGGCCAAGTATAGCGACGCCATTCTTGTGGCCCATTGTGATACTGAAATTTTTGCCCATTGTGTTCCAAGACAATGCTCGTCAAGCCAGGGGTTGGAATCGGATAGACTTGATAGCTAAGATCAAGCTCATTGCCATTGAATTTAAAAAGTAGATTGCCAAGATCCAGCATCGACTTTAATTGAGATAAAAAGGATTTTGTAAACGGTATTCCATAGCCAAGCCATGTCTTAGCAATCCATATTTTTTTCTCTGTATTGATGAGTGGCAATATATTTTGATGATAAAATTGCACCAACAATCCTTGTCGCGGGCTTAGTAAATTAATAACATCACTTGCATTGGCATCATTATCGCTACGCGCGAATGGAAAGTGACCTTGTAATCCTTGAGCATAATTAGGGTAAATCTGTTGTTGCCATTTTTTTTCTAAACTAATACCCGCGTTGCGTAATACCGTTTGCCAACTGACAATGATTGGCATCAATAAAATATGATGCCATAACTTCGTCTTCGGTTTTATATTCTGTTGCTCCAGTATATGATCCACCATTAATGATGCCTTTACAAATGACGTATTGGCACCATTACCTGCAAGCACTGTCTTTACCAACTGTAAACACTGATCAGCAGGGCTAGGTGAATTTGCTAATTGCTGTAATTCAACTTGAATTTGACGCAGACTATTTAGGTAATTTTTAATCTGCTTTTTATTAATAGACTGCGATTTTGAACCTTTAAATGAGCCATTATTCACAATCAAGTTATTATTTATTAATTGTAACAAATCTTGCATAGTGCCATTAGCCTCACTCATTGTTTTAAGCATATCTGTGGCCTGCGCTAATGTATTAACTTGGTCAATACGTATAGACATTAAGAACTGTTGCCAATTTTGGTTATATGCCTGAAAATATTTTTGCTTAATGTGATTACTTAATCTTCGAGCCTTGCCATTATTAATGACCTGATGAGACTCAGTTACCACCTTTGTGATCGACTTTGTTAACAACCAACCATCTCCATTGCTGAAAACCAGCTCATGGATCTTAGGTGCAACATAATCATGCCATGCGTGTCTAGTGAATAAAGCGGGGATTTTATAATTCGATTGCAAATAGGTTAAATTATACCGTTGACTAAACTTATCTAAACTTAACCAACTTAATTGTTGTAAAGCTTGATATTGTATGAGTCCATATAAATTAGTTGCTAATGTTTTATCTAATAATTGTCGTTGTACAGGTTTAATTAAATCCAATGTCTCCATTGACATAGCATAGCTATAATATTGTTTGGGATTAGCTTGTAAGTCAGATAGAAACTCTTTCAGCATTGACTGTTGAATATTACTATTGCTCATCAATGCTGCATTGCGATTATCATTTATGTGTTTAAACCATAACTGAGTTAATTGTTTAATACTATTTTTAGATTGCATATACTGTGGTAATGACAACATGATAAAAGCTTGGAATGTCGCCATATATGAACCACGTTGATCTAGACTATGGTGTTCGGTCTGTTGCCAAAGATAATATTGATTTGCTAATGTATTGAGTAATTGATATTTAACAGGAATTAAAAACTCCAAGATCATTACTCTATCGAATAACGTTTTGTATGCAGAAATAAAATGCTTATTTGATTCTGGCATGAATAATTTGGATATTAATGAATTGCTTTTATGAGATGTTAATGTCTGGTAAAAGTTGAAAAGTCGACTTAATGAGTCCAGCCTAGTTATATGTTTCGAGTGGGCATCTATATAATATTCAGTTAATGTCTGGGCAAGCTCTATAGACGTGACCAATTTTTTAACTGCAAACTGGTATTGTCTGTAACCACCGATTATGGCTGTGCTGATTAAGCCAAGTAAAAATACAATAATACAAAGCTTTATTCTTTGCTGCCTCTTCGTATGCTTGATTATGGGAATGGCTATTTCATATTGGCCAAATATAACTTTCTTGAATAAATCTCGAATAAAATATTGCTTGAATTGGCTATTCGCTTCATGACTATGATCCGGCGTATCAGGCATCCCAAAGGCTTGGCTAAGTTTATTAGTAATCTGCTCTAAGGGCATGCCCTCTTGCGTACCACTTGTAAAATAGAGTCCTACGATTGCCGGTTGCTGTTGATATGGATTTACCTTGCTTAACACATTAAAGAATTGCAACAGTTGAGGCCAACATGCCTTAAATTGCTCTGGAAAATCATAGATAACAAATTTGTTATATGTCTTGCGTTCCAACGATAGTTTTTCATCACGGGCACGTATTAAAAATTGATAAATCTGTTCCAAGCCCTGCTTTATTTGCTCGACAAGAGATACCGCCCTGAGGTTATCTATTGCTGCACCAAACACAGACGTCCTTTGTGCATCAGTCAAATTTGCATAGTATTCGACGAAGCCTTTCAATAGATCAAACTTAGTAATAATAAAATAACAGGGTACGATAAACCCTAAGTCTTGATAGAGTTCGGTAATCCTGTCTCTAATAATCTTGGCATGTTGTAATAATTTAGCTTCATCTAGGGTAAGTAGATCAAGCAGACTAAATGCAATAATCACGCCATTGATTGGCCGCTTCCTTCGACATTTTTTTAATATGTTCAAAAACCCTAGCCATTCTGCTCGATCATCTGGTTCTGTGGTATATCGACCAGCGGTATCTAACACAATGCCTTCACTGGCAAACCACCAATCACAATTACGTGTGCCACCAAAACCTTTGACCTTGATCTCATCTTCATTTGACATGGGGAAATCCAAGCCTGAGTTACGTAATAAGGTTGTCTTACCTGCTGCCGATGGGCCAATTAAGATATACCATGGCAACACGTATAATAATGATTTGCCAGAATACCTTGACCCTAGGCTAGATTGCTTTAATTCAGCGATGGCTGAATGCATTTGTGCCTTTAAGGCATCCAGCTCCATTTGACGCGCAAAATTTTTATCATTGGCTTGACTCATCCCTTGCTCTAAATTGGCCCCACGCTTGCGATTTAAATAGATACGTACCAGGTTCACCAAGATAAATATTCCTAGTAAACTAAGTATCAGGCTAATGCGCAATTTATACGAGGTCAAGCCCATATGAGGTAATAGCAACCATAATAAAGCTAAAGCAAATAAAATTAACAGGCATACTAATATATTTTTTTCTTTTAGAAATTTACCGATCTGTTTTAGCCACTGCATCATTATCCTCACCCACGCATATGATTTTCATATGTCTTTAATTGTTTATTAATTTTTAGTATATTGTCATTAAGGAGATTAACTGCTGCCTTGTGTTGATGTTTGATAGCTAAATTATCTCCAAGCACAATTAAGAGCATGATCGCGATTGTCAAACCTACTATAATCCAATAAGGTAATTCTTTATCTAACTGGTTTAAAAATCTTCCCTGCACTTGAATATGCGGCACAGCCGAGATATTTCGATGACCTCTGACATGATTGATTTGCTGCTGTAGGCTTGTTTGGATTGCTTGTAATTGTGCCATATCTTGCAAACAATATTTACCTTCAAAACCAAGCATTAGGCATAGATAATAGATCTCTAACACATCGATATTGCGCATGGGATCTTGACGTAAGGAAGCCAATCTTATAAAAAAGCCTTCACCTGCCAAATGCTCGGCAAAATAATATGCCTGCAATGAATGCGACATCCATTGATCCTTTGCCGACCAATTAGAGCGCATGATCAGTTCATCGATAAATGCTGTCATTGCATACTTAATTGCTTCTAATTGATCCGACTCTATTCCAATGCCTTGACACCTAGCATCAAACTCATTGAAAGCCTGCATCATTGCATCACGGTATGTATCAAAGCTCACGGTTATATCCGTCTCAAAATAGAATATTTTGCATAGGCTAAAGATTTGATAGCAGATTTGTTGTAAGTTTTTTTTAGTTAAAATTAAATCTTCCATGATTTGTACTCTACATTTATGATGAAATCATTACGAACCTGTCTCTATCGCCAATAACTCCAGTCTTAACTTTTGAAATCGATTCGGCACAAAGATTGCCAAACCGCCCTGTTTAACAATTTGATCCCAGACATCTCCTTCTTGTATTAAACCAAAGTATTCACAACCTGGATGACCCATTAATTGCTTCGGAATGTTTTTACAGTACTGTAATTTAACGCCTGGCAACGCAGATGTCATAAATACTTGCAATTGATTTTTTGCCGCGATCTTGATTACCTGGATAAAAGTTTTCCGCCACTCGTCATTTACTATCTCTGCTCCAGTATGGACAAGCAGATAAACGTCTTTGTTAGACAAATAGGTTTGGTCAAACTCCGCTTCATACAAATCTTCACGCTGGCGAATCAATTTTAATTGACTGCTAACGCTTGGTATATTTTTGTCTATTAAATAAATAATATGTGTCGTTAAGTTACTAAATGTGTCACTGAGGTCTTGATGCCGATAACGAGGGACATCATTACAACAACAGACATCTTCTTCACTTATTAACGTGGCTGCTAATTCTATTAAGATTTGATAATAATGTCTTGGCGACAGACAGCCGTTATCCTCGAGATCAGCTAATTGCAATAATGCCTTCGTTACGGCAATTAGCATACCTGTTAACATTTGCGCTGCCGTATCAAAATGAGCACTTTGTTTAACTATCTGTTGTTGCTTTTGCAGTGTTTGCCACCTTGCTAATAATAAATGATTAAAGACTTTTATTTGTTGCAGCAAATTTGCTGAAGCCTTTATTTGTGTTATTGCAGGTATATATTCAGGACACAAGTTAATTCCATGTTCATCAATCCTCAATCTTGAAATTTCCATACTTATAAGATTTGTATTATTTGGAATATCTGTCAGCAAAATTAGCTTTGGCTTCGCATAGGGTACTTCTCGCTCTCGCTTAGGATCATATTGATCTGCTGTATGAAGGTATTCTATTTCCCAGGTCGTTGCCGATTCAGATTGTGGATAACCAGTTATACCCTTAATCAATTCATTACATGCAATCGCCAAATACACACTGATCTCGGTCTGTCCTTGAACCTGTATGTCACAAACCAATGGCTCATGATTTCCTGGTTTATACTCAACATAAAATCCATTATTAAATATAACCGTGCATTCTTGGATAATAAATTTGTGGTTCTGTAGTGCCTCTTCGAGAATAATGAGCTGGTGTAACCCCCAGCTAAAGGGCGCAATCATTTGCTCGCGGCTTTGCATACGCTGGTGCAGATAATAATCCCATTGTTGTAGATGTTGTTGCCCGAGTAATAATCCTTCAACCCAGACCGGCTTAAATGGTAACGACATAACTCATCCTTGAATTTCTTTTCTATGCCATGTTAATTTATCTTGATGAAATTAATTATTAATATACACTTATTCTATTGCCTTCGATATTTATATTAACTTGCTGCCAAGCCTTGCCATACCTCGTACCTAACGCCTTCATCGCACGCCACTTGGCGATTGCTGGTTGCCTAAAGATGGCAACAACTGCAACATATTTCACATCTTGTTTACGCTTAAGTGTTATTGTAGTTTGAGTACCTGGGGCTACGATAATGTCTCGTGTTGCGAGTAATTGGCTACCCAAGGTTGCTTGTGTACGCAGCCATAGGTCACGGAAATCGGCTTGTTTATATCTATCTATTGTCGCAAGTTGCAAAACCTTGACTGTTACAGGTAATGCCTGTTGTTGCTTACTAAGGTTTATTCGCTTGCCGGCTTGTAACCGCACATGCAAATTGCTTGCGCATGAACTAAGGCATAGGCTACAAATTATAACTAAGATAATAGCAAGACATCTCTGTTGTCTCATACATCTGGCCTCACATGATTTATCTTACCTTCGCGATACCTACAATAACTATCGATAAGTGCCGGTGCAATGATATGTTGATAGCGCAGATGCTGATTTTGATGGTAGTCATTAATTTTTTGCTTAGTTGCAATTAATTTCAAATGTTTAGCGAAATAATTATAAATTCTATCAAACCCAGTTTGCTGCCTTACGCATTGCCACAATGTTTCACAGACAATCCCATCCAAGGCATGAAACAAGCCGATTTGATGTTCAATAATTTCATCAAAGAGTTTTATTAAATGCCCTTCGCCTTCCTGGGTTGCCAGCCAAACGGCAATATTCTGTCGTAATTGATTTTCATTGCAGTTGATATATTTATAACTTTCAGGGAATACACGCTCAGCCGCTAAACCAAATTCACAGGCGAATTGTCTTTGTCCCGCGATTAACCGTGTTATTGCATGACACACGACAGCACCAATAGGTGTCAATTGAATGCAATGTTGGCTGGATAGTTTGGTGTTCGGTTTTATGTTTGTTTGTATGCTAGGCTCGGTGTGAGTTTTAGCGTCAGATTTTTTACTACATTCTGTATTAGCAATTAATTTATGGGATTCAGATTGCGACTTATGTTTATTCGACATCCCTATGCTTGAATAAGAATCATTTTGATAACTAGCATTAGTTTGAATTATATTTTTAGCCATGTCATTTCATCCTTGATATGACGTTGTTTAAGTCTGATTTACAATACCATGGTCAATTCAAAGTCTCAAGAATTATATTTAGAAACCCCCTCACCCTCCCCTCTCCCCCAAGGGGGCGAGGGAAATGTGGAGCTCACCCCTTCGGGGTGAGCAGATATAAAGACTATTGGTTTATAAATATTATTGGCCTTGCATAAAATATTCGTTTTGCAATAACTCTAAGCATTGGGTTTCTACCTCTTATTCCCTCGCCCCCTTGGGGGAGAGGGGAGGGTGAGGGGGTTTCTAAAATAATTCTAGCTTCTGTTCTTAACCCCAACCACCTGATAAAACTAAAGTTTAATTAATCCAATCTCATTGTATTGCTATTGGATCGAGAATTATCTGTCTGAGCTTGTTGCGCATGTGGGGCACCCACATCTAAAATCTTCTCAAGCTCTACTAACAAGCGTTGCGAGTGTTCGAGCACTTCACTATAAAACTGCTGTAGCGTTTTATTTGCAGGCTGCTTATTTCCACTCACATAACCTGCAACTGCGTTACGTATACCTGTAATTTTTTCAGTTAAATCTGCACCCTTCAATGCACGCTTAATATCTTCAATCGGGCCCAGATCAACCGTTTTTCTTGATATAAATTTCTTGGTAGACAGTGAACCCCAAGTCACATTTTCGATTATTAAACCAAAGTCTTCGACGAAATCTTGGCAATTATCCGTTCGGATTGTAAATAACTGGTCTTTACCAGACTTATTCGGTAAATGCATTTTTATCTGGGTTTGACTGACACTTAAGTATCGTATCAATAAATCTCTTGCCGCATTAATTTCTGTTGATGGATATTCTTCACCTTTTATTTTAGCTTTACCTTTATCCGTATCTTCATGGCTACGATCACTCGTTTCAGGTGCCTTATCCGGGTGGGCCTTCATAATTAATCCACGATAGCGAAGTTTTAATTCGCCTGTCTTTTCTCTTGAGTTTAATTGATGAAATTCGTCAAGATCTTTATAGCCAAAAATCTTCAAGGCTTGATCTAATTCAGACAGTTGCACTGTTTGCTCACTTTCATCGCTGGCTGCCTTTGCCTTATACCTACGGTTTGATTGATTTTGTAATAAGATGTAGTTTGGAACTTTAATATCCTTGAACCCATGGCGTTTTGCGATACGCTGATAGTTTTCAATGATTGCTGACATATGCTTATCACACCACTCAGGAAAATCCATATCTTTAAATACCGTCATCCCTATTGAAATGGGTTGTTTTGTTTGGGATCCACGTTCTACTAGTACTGGCTCATACATATCATTTAATGGTCCAACTTTAAATGGACCTACTGATAAACCGTTAGCATCCGCTTCATGTATATCAGTAGTATGGCTAAGTTGATTTATTAATCGCTGCCCTTCGGTAACCCACAGCTCGACTTCATAACTTGAGACACTATTTAATTCATCCAAAGTAAGTAAACTAGGTAATTCATTGAGTGGACCTTTATGGCTTTCACCGACCTTTTCAAATTGTAAAAATACCCAGGTACTTGCCTTATCTTGCCCGGTGATATTTGTTTCATTCATCGCCACTTGTAAAGACATACAGGCCACTGCCTTATCCTCATTTATTGCATCATTAAGCGGCATATACCCAAGCAGACTATTTTTAAGCAACCTCATAGTAAACGAGCCCGTGGCAAAATGTTCTCGTGCATCGCCAGTTGATTTATATAGTTTAATGCTGAAACTAAATGCATAGTGATTGAAAAGTGAGGTTTGAACTTTACCAAAATTATCTAATGATAGCAGATGCTTTATATCAGCCAATGTAAGGTCCAAACGAACCGGTAACCGATCTGATAATTCGCGACGATATTCACTTAATATCTCCTGACCCTGCCAGAATCGAGCAACAACATATTTGAGCCTTCCTGGATCTTGCTGGAATATATCATAATACCAATCTTGTTCCCCTTGGACTACCCCAGCTAAATCTTTGCCATCAGCAGCTCCTAATGTTAATACAAAATGATTGTAAATAGTTTTAACTTTGAGATTTAGCAGAATTGTTATCCTATACAAGAGTCCACGCTGATGATATTGCAATCGATATTGTCTAAATTTCCCTAGCATATCTCGCAGGGGTTTACCGATAGGAGTTTTTGTCCGCTCTAACGTTGCAAGTAAAAGGTCAACATGGTCATGGTCTTCAAGCTGCGGATATCGTCCATCATAATTAGTGATGAGCTTATTAAGAGCAAAAAATTCTTCATCTGTTAATTGTGTTGTTTTAGTAGGCCCTTGCCCACTCGTTACCAAACGTTTCTCATTATTGGCATGGTCTGATTCAAGATCAGCGACTTGTTTGCTATCGGCCTTAATTTCTTTAGCCGCGTCTGCTGGATCAAAGATTGCCATTTGCATATCATTACGATCCTCTGCAGCGAAGATATCATGCATCAACTCAAAGATGATGCGATGTTCTTGCCCAACTAATCTTTTATGTAAACCGGTATAACAACCTTTTTTATAATAATTTTTCAATGCCTTTTGTAAGGTTGGATTTCGTTCGAGTAGACTTTGGAACCAAATGAGATGTAGCATATATTCCGCAATGGTGCCATTAGCCTCGAATGATGGAGATGACCACCAATTACATGTGAAAGGATCTGGACCTTGCGCAAAACGACTACGGGCATAAAAATCATAATTGATACTTGTTGAAAAAATCAAAGAATATTCATAAAACCCAACAACAACCAGTAATTCGTAATAGAATTTAAAATTTGCGGCGGCAATATCCAAACCCAATTGCATTGAATATTGTTTGCCAATGGGATTGCCGCCATTAGATAGCAATCCAGATAGGGTTTCACGCTTAAAGCGAACATATTTTAGCATGCTGTTGTTCCTCACGTGGTATAGGCAGGATATTGGCTAAAGCTTACCTTTCTGTATAATAATTGTCAAACAACAGTGTTGCTACTTATTTTGATATGAGTTAACGATGATATCTTGCGGTGAATGATATGATTAAACCTAGAGAGCTATTACCCCCTTAGCATCTCACGGCTACTCATTATATACTACTAAGTTCGCTAAAACTTAGATTAAATATGGGTCTCAATAAAGGTTGCTAATGAACATGGCACACATCACTATCAATAAACTCAATAGGCTATTACTCACCCTCTGCATCTTGATCACCAGTCCAACTATTATGGCTGCAGGAATGGCTGCAAGCAATAAAATGCCGCCGGTAGTGGTCAATGTCGCCAAGGCCAAGGACGTTACCCAACAAAATAGTATCTATGCCACAGGTAATTTAATTGCCCAGCAAGGTATCACTGTCAAGGCTGAGACCAATGGTCGAATTACTAAAATCCTATTTAAATCAGGACAATACGTTAACCAAGGTCAACCGCTAGTACAAATCTACCCAGATATTTTGCAAGCCAAATTGGTATCGGCAACCGCGGCTTTAAAACTCAGCCAACGTACCTTTAATCGACTTAGTAAACTCTATCGCACCAAGGCAATCTCAAAATCCGACCTCGACACGGCGACCGCCAAACTGCAAGAAGACAAGGCCTTAGTCGATCAAACCAAGGCACAATTAGATCAAACCCTGATTAAGGCACCCTTTAATGGCTATCTAGGTATCCGCCAAGTCAGCCTTGGTGATTACATCACGGAGGGTCAAAGTATTGTTAATCTGCAAGACACAGATCCCATGTATGTTGATTTCACGGTGCCCGAAAAATATCTATCATCAGTCAAGACAGGGCAGCGAGTTGTTATAAGTTCCAACGCCTTTGGTCAATCCAAATATGATGGCAAAATTATTGCCATGGAATCTAAGGTCAATCAAGCCACTCGAACCTTAACTATGCGGGCAGAGTTACCTAATCCAAAGCATACCTTGATTCCGGGAACCTTTGTTGAAGTTGAATTATATATAGGACAAAAGCAACAAGCCGTGAGTGTGCCGCAAACCGCAATTGTATACGATGATCAAGGCAACTATGTCTATCGCCTGGAAAACAATAAGGCTATCAAAACGCCTGTGCGATTAGGACGTCGAGGCAAGCAAAACATTATTATCACCCATGGGCTTAAGGCTGGTGATACAATCGTAACCGCGGGTTTACAAAAGTTACATGATGGTAGCATAGTCATGCTAGAAAAGGCTGGCTAAGTCGTTATTGCCATATCATATTATTGCCACGCAATAACTATATTTTTAGGATGGGTCTTGCATGAGTTTTACTGACATCTTCATTAAGCGTCCGGTGTTTGCCACGGTTTTAAGCCTGATTATCTTGCTGACAGGTTTGATTTCATATTTTAAATTACCACTTAGGCAATACCCCAAGATTGATGCCACAGAAATTAGCATCAGCACAGCTTATCCCGGTGCCAGTCCAAGCCTCATGGAGACTCAAGTCACCACACCTATTGAAAATGCCATTGCCGGCGTTGAAGGCATCGATTACATCTCCTCGAGTAACACCGAAGGTGAAAGTGATATCCATGCCCACTTTAAGTTAGGCTATAATATTAATGCCGCAGTTGCTGATGTGGTCAATAAGGTTTCTTCCGTGCGTTGGCAATTACCCAAAGATGTTAATGACCCAGTGATCCGCAAAGATGATCCCAATGCCATGCCTATTCTCTTCATCGCCTTTTCAGATCCAAATATCAGCGCGGTGGCGATCAATGATTATTTGGTACGTAGTGTCCAACCAGTATTAGGTACATTGTCTGGTGTGGGTGAAGCAAAGGTCTTTGGCCAACTCAGCTATGCCATGCGTATTTGGTTAAACCCCTATTTAATGGCATCGCGAGGTGTTACTGCACTTGATATTGAAAGTGCATTGAGTAATAACAATCTACAATCACCTACTGGCCGCATTGAAAATACTACACAAGAATTCAATACGGTACTTGATTCGAATTTAATAAACGCCGACCAATTTAATAATTTAGTCATTCGTGAAGATCAAAATAGCTTAATCCGTATCAAAGATATTGGCTACGCCAAACTTGGCACGCCGGAGCGTCGCGTAATTGGGTTACTTGATGGCAAACAGACCAATGTCATGGGGATTATTACCCGTTCAGATGCCAATCCTTTATCGGTTGCAAATAAAATCAAGCAAGAATTAAAGACTATTGCAAAGCAATTTCCGAAAGGATTGCGGGCACAAGTTGTCTGGGACAATGCCAAATTTATTTCAGCATCGATTAAAGAAGTGAAAAAGACCATTATTGAAGCCGTTGTATTTGTAATTTTAATCATCTTTTTATTCTTGGGATCCTTCCGCACTATTGCTATTCCAGCAGTTACAATCCCACTATCACTCATCGGTGTTTGTAGCTTGATGTTTGCCATGAATTATTCACTTAATACCATGACCTTTTTAGCATTCGTATTGGCAATTGGGATGGTGGTCGATGATGCGATTGTGGTCTCTGAAAATATCCAACGTAATATCGAACTAGGCAAGAACCCAGTACAAGCAGCCTTAACTGGTGCACGCGAAATACGTTTTGCAATCATCGCCATGACCTTAACACTAGCGGCAGTCTATGCCCCCATCGTTTTTATGACAGGGTTAACAGGCGCCTTATTTAAAGAATTTGCCTTTACCTTAGCAGCGGCTGTGATTATTTCTGGCTTTATCGCCCTCACTTTATCGCCCATGATGTGCTCTAAAATATTTTCAGATAAAAGCAAAAAGTCTCGTCTTGAAAATGCGATCACTGGCGTAACGCATAAGTTAACCTGTGTCTATCGTAAATCACTTACCGGTATGTTACGTTTCCGAAGTGTTGTTGCAGTCGGGATTGTCATTATCATCATCGGGTGCGTCTTTTTATATCGTTCCATACCAGAAGAATTAGCACCTAAAGAAGACCTAGGTGGAATCATGACATTTGTTACGGCACCTGCAACCGCGAATTTGCAATACACAGAAAAATACACCCGCATGATCAATAATATTTATAAAAAGTTACCTAGTGCTGAGTTAAGGTTATCTATTCTTGGGGTACCCAATGGTGTCAATTCAGCCTGGATGTTTTTAACTTTAAAAAATTGGTCCCAGCGTAAGCGAACTGTAGATCAAATCATTGCGTCCCTTTATCCTAAATTGATGGCAATCCCAGGCGTTATGGCTTTCCCAGTTAATCCATTTAGTTTGCCTGGTAGCAGCAGTTTTATGCCAATTAATTTCGTCATAAAATCAACCGGTAGTTATCAAGAATTAAATAAGGTTGCCCAAAAGGTTAAGCAAGCGGTCGCCGCCAACCCCATGTTTCAAAATGTTGATATCGATATGAAGATCGACAAGCCGGAGATCGATATTAATGTCAATCGTAATATGGCTGCGGATTTGGGTGTGCCATTGAGTGCGATCGGACGTACAGTAAACTTAGCCTTAGGTGAACCCCAGTTTAATCGTTTTGATATGGATGGACGCAGTTATTATGTACTACCACAATTAACTAAAGATTACCGCGACACGCCAGCAACCTTAGATAATCTTTATGTGCGCACCAAGAGTTCACAACTCGTCCCCATTTCAAGTTTTATTGAATTGCAAGAAAAGGTTATGCCACAAAGTTTAAACCATTTTCAACAAATGCGATCTGCAACCATAACTGGAGTCCCAGCGCCTGGTTATACCCTTGGACAAGCATTATCGGCGATTGAAGGTATAGCTAAAAAATACATGAAGTCTGATATGCAATATGACTTCTCTGGTCAATCACGACAATTTATGGAAGCTAACGGTACTATGATGCTGACCTTCATCTTTGCCATCGTCTTTATCTTTTTAGTGCTATCGGCTCAATTTGAAAGTTTTCGTGACCCATTAATTGTAATGTGTACAGTCTTGTTATCAACGGCTGGCGCCTTATTATTGATAAAACTGAGTGGCAGCACCATGAATATTTATACACAGATCGGATTGGTGACACTAATTGGCTTAATCAGTAAGCATGGTATCTTGATGGTTGAATTTGCCAATCAATTGCAAGGTAAAGGTAAATCAATCCGTGAAGCGATTATTGAAGCAGCGAGTATTCGCCTAAGACCTATCTTAATGACTACCTTTGCTATGATCTTATCGGCTGTGCCACTCGCCTTGGCCAGTGGTGCAGGCGCAAATAGCCGGCATCAGATCGGCTTAACTATTATTGGTGGAATGAGCTTTGGTACGCTGTTTACCTTGTTTGTAGTGCCAACTGTTTATACTTGGTTGGCATCCAAAAAGCATAGACAGCCATTGCAGGATTAAGAATTAAGGAAAATATTTAATTTAGAAACCCCCTCACACTCCTCACACCCACAAGGGGGCGAGGGATTTACTCATTTTTGTCAGAATCACATTGCTAAAACACTGTCATTACGCGTGGGCGGATATAATAATGTAGCAACTATCTTAAAAGCATCTATATTTTAAATAAAATTCAGACAAAAAAGAAACGCTGAAGCTATCAAAAAGGTAGCTCCAAAGATAGCTAACTTATATCAAGCCGGAGTTAAAAGCCGGCTTATTCCTTTAATGATTAACTCATTAAAGTCGTTGGTTTTGGCTGCCAGTCAACATTATCCCGAACCATTGCATTAAGGGTGATAATGAGCTTTCGAATGCAGGCGACAAGGGCGATTTTTTTTAGTTTGCCCTTGGCTAACAAACGATTGTAATAAGCTTGCATAATAGGGTTATGCTGGGTTGCCACAATGACGGCCATATAAAGGGCCCTACGTACATCCGCTCGGCCGCCCGAGGTTTTACGTTTGCCTTTATATCGTCCACTGTCCTTATTGTAAGGAGCAACCCCCACAATTGCTGAAATGGCCCCATGAGAGAGCTTCCCAAGCTCAGGAAGTCTAGCGACGAGAGTGATAGCAATAATCTCACCGATACCTTTAACCGTTTTCAATAATGAGACAAGCCTTTGCAGGGATTCATGCTGAGCAATTATATTCTTTGCCTTGGTTTCAAGCTTATCAATTTCCTTTTCAATGGTTTTGAGAACGGTTGTATAAACCTTCCGTTCTATTCTATCAGCACCATCGAGCCGACATTTGTATCGGCACAGGTCCTTAACAAGTTTGGCGCGCGTATTGACAAGCGAGACTAACTTTTCGCGAACAGGGCTTAAAAGCTGAGTTTCTCTAGGTTCAATCACACAGGCAAAGCGAGCACAAATATGCGCATCGGCTTTATCCGTTTTAGCCATAAGCCCCAGGGCGAGTCCGAAATGACGAATGCTTTTTGGGTTATGGACACAGACAGGGAAGCCTTTGGTTTTTAATGCTTTAAATGCGTTACGATGATATTTTGACGTTGATTCCATCAGGATACAGCCAACAGGTTCCTTTAAGGCATTGATAAGTTGTTTAAAACCTGCTTTATCATTTGAAATAACGAACGACTGTTTAGAAGGAAGGATACAGACATCTATTTTATCTTTAGAAACATCCAGTCCGACATAGATTTTAGATAGGGTCTTTGTCATAATATAATCTCCTTGTTTTTCTGCCTTATTCACGAGCTCTAGGGCTCTGGCAACGATACGAAAAAATAAGGAGCGTGTGGTGGTCAGTCTACAGACGACTTCTAGGAGTCAGAGGCGGAACGACCTACCACACGCATTTTATGGCGATCGCCACCGCCATAAAACAGTTATAGAATAACAGATTTGGAAGGAATAAGGGCGGCATCGCTGCGCGATACCGCCCTACAATGATTTATAAAAACGGTTCATAGGTAGGATCTTTAATGCCGTAGAAAAGCACATTTTTTTAGTTCTATGATTTTAATAATCCTAGAATCGGCAGTTGAAATCGTAGTGAGAGCGCGTAAGCTAATGAAGGTACAGGTGATTTTTGCAAAATTTTTTGAGGCAGTACTCACCCGTACGGTGAAAAAAATTTTGTGAAAATCACCTGTAGATTCAGACGATTAAGGGCTCGTAATAGATTTCAACTGCCGATTCTAGGATAATAAATTTTTTCAAAAATGCGCAGATTCCTCAGCCCTTAGGGAGAGAGGATGGTGAAGGGATTTCGTTATCACCTTCACCTACCTACTGAAATCTGTTCTGCGACGGCCGAGGATTAAATTTGGATCCAAGTTTTCCTCACTAACCGTATCAAGGTCTCTGGGAGCTTTGACAAGTCCTTTATTCGCCTTATTCACATAATGTCGTTTGACCCACTCTTTTGCCTTATCATATGCGGCTTGTTCAGCAGTCGAATGTGGCGCATAACCTGATACAGCCACACCAAGATATTCCAAAACTGCCGTGGCCTCAGCGGCATGTAATGTGCTCGACTTCGGTTTTGTCATACAGTAGCCAACTAAACCACCGGTAAATAAACCAAGTCTACGATCAAAATTTTGTCCCGATGGATCTTGTGCCGTAGCAATACCACTTAGATTGACATGTTTCTTTTCCATACCATGGGCCCATAATTCGGCAGCCTTTAATAGCTTTTTCATACGCAGTTGGTGATTGCTTGGCAAGGAACTAATGGAGATACATTCATTAACTAGACCGGTGATTTTATCTATAGAACGAGTAAATTTGCTTGTGGCATCAATCTCGACATGATCACCCAATCTTGGATTGGCGGATCGTGGACCGGAAGACAAGATTGCCAAATTATGACCGTCGGCTTCAACACGTGCGGCCGGGTGATATTTTCGCATTGCCCGTGCTTGTAAATCCTTCGCCAATGCTTTGCTTTCACTGTCACAAAGCTTTTTAAATTCTATCATCGCCGCCTTACCTTTCATTTTCGCTTCGGCGACTAATTCATCATGAGCTTGTTGGCTCATTCTCGCAAAGGTCGCTTGCAAAGCAGCGATTGCTTGCTTTTTCCGTGTTGCATCCCCAGCTATATTATTTAATTCCAATGATCGCAAAACACGCATGATTTCTTGTTGATTGACTTGCTGTTGCAATACTTCATAATATTTTTCCCGTACGCGATCACGCATTTCATTAAAGGCTGAAACAGCGCGATCACTAGTATTTTGGCCATCAACAATTAAATCATTTGCTATCCTATCCCGTTGCATTTTAAAATTAGCAAATGCCGCATTGCGTCTACTCGGGTCATTTGCATCATCCAAAACTGCGTTGCGATAGGCCGCGATCGCATTAGTCGCATAGGCATTTAAGCGATCTAATTGCAAAATAGTCACGCGAAACTCAGGGCCCATCGCATACATTGAACGCGCACGAAATTTGCTTATCGACTTCATCAAGTCTTGCTGTAGTTGCTTCAATTCTTGTTCAGCGTCTTCAATATTCGCCAAACGTTTAGTTTTCTTAGGACTGGTCAAGGGTAATCTGCGACGTACTCTATCTAATCTGCCTTCACCAATCGCAGAATTAGTTTGTTCCAAATTAAGGTCATCTAAAATATCAGTATACTGGTCTTTAGCTTGGCTTAATAAGGCTTGTAAATCATCAACCTTCTGTGGGATTTCGTCACGGGCTGCTTCAATAACCTCACTGTAATGATATTTACGTAGCAATGAACCTACCAACACGCTTGCAATTTCGTTAAGTTCGGCATCAGTAGGTGGATTTGAGACAGCATTTCTGCCAAGCGTTGCCAAAAGATCATCACCATCTATATAACTCTCTGCCAAGGCATGCATGTGTAATTCATTCAAGGTATTCACTTCATCGATACGCAAGCGATTTAATTTATCATACGTAGCAGGAAAAACTCGCGTTTTCAAAATTGTCGCACGCTGCATCGCACCTAATTCATCAAAGATAGATTGGTATGCACGCATCTCTTGTTCATGCAATTCACGTGCGATTTGTTGCCCTTGGGCCTTTAGTTGTTCCTCGGTTATCATATTTACCTCACTTTAATTCCTTGGGGACGATTTGGCTGCAACTCAAATGCGCGTGATACAACGCCTTTGGTATGACCAAGATTTTCATCCAGATACATTGCCTGCGTATCTTTATGGAAATCTTTTGCCAAGCGTTTATCGGCTAATTGAACTAACTCATCAAATGTCTGTTGTTCAGCAGTTTTTATTTTTAAACCTTTATACTTAATATTCTTTGCCTTGCAAATTGCTGCCATAGCTATTTGCAAAAACCGCGATGCACGATAATCCAGATGTGTCACATCATTAATACCACTAATATAAATCGGTGTGGCCCGTTTTTGGAAACCATCGCAAGCAATCTCAACCGCTTCCCATGCAGAGGTCATCAATCTTTGCTTTGGTGTCGTTCCAGCTCGCTGAAAAAGTGATATGCTATAAGAGGGATTTTTAAGCTTTAATTCCCAATGGATATCTTGTTGTAACATATTAAAACGTTGTTTGAGATTCGCTTGGATCCCTGATTCAATATCAACGAAATCTTTTATATCTGCCTTAAATTTCGTGTATTTGCCTTTAAAAACTTGCCCGTGTTTGACAACTGGAATTGAACCGTTTGGGTCTAAATCTGCTGGATTACTATATTTGACTAAGACCTTGGCTTGACGTTGAATCTTGCCTTCATCATTAAGCACTGTACATGCGGCATTGCGCACTGCATGTCTTTGTTGTTTGATACTTGTTTTCACTTCATCATTTAACAACTTTAATGCATCGGTATGCACTTGTTCATGCCAACGTAAAATCTCAGTGGTTCGATTATCCTGGGTATCCGGTTGCATAGCACGTAAATCTTGCAAATGCATCTTTCTCAATATCGCACATAGCGTTGCTAAATGCTTTTGTTGTTCATCGCTGTCATAATTGGATCGTAATATTTCATGTGGCCTGGAGATCAAAGTCTCTGCCCTATCAAAACAGGTGCGCCCATCTTCTGTGATTTCAGGATCAACGAGTGTATATAGTTCATTATTACCATGTTCTCCAAAAAAGGCATTATATGCAGTCTTAAAATTAGGTTGTTTTGCCTTTAATTGCCGATAATAACTATCTAATGCCAAACGCATGCGCGTCTCAAGCAAGGCGATCAAACTGTGGGCCCGCATTAACTCCGGCGCCAATAATGCAGAGGCAGGATAATTGAAACCAGCGGCATGTAACCCTCTGGCAAAATCGCCTTCCAGATTTAAATTACGCTCAATCGCCTTTAACACGGCTTCCTTATGTTTGTGCCCCCGTATATCAACTTGCCTTAATTTCAATTTTGAACTATTGATTGCATTCCTTAATGTAGCTTTATCATTTTCAGCACTCACCTCATCAAATTCTTGGTCATCAAGATACTTTGCGAGAAGAAAATTTAAATTAAAAATACGGTTGCGCATGCTATCGATAGCATCATGGATTAGTTGCACATCTTCCATAATATCTGCTTTATCATAATTAATTTGATTCGCACCACTGCCTATTTTCACTAAAACATAGTCATCATATTCAGGGCTATAGTCTCGATAATAAGCTTGCGCTTGATACATGATATTCAGCGCGATAATCCGTAATTGATCTTGGTATGCGGCTTGCGCCAATAAATCATTTTGTTTCGGTGTTATACCTGTGCCAATAAAATTAAGTCGCTCTGCATTGTGTTGACAATTTCGTTGCAGTGTTTGAATTTCATCATTGGCTAATAAAGGGGGTAAATCAGTGCCTGCAATAAACGTGGTGAGTAATTCAGTTAATCGATCCAGGCGGTCACTTTGTGTTGCATTGAGTTGTGCCTCCATCCTGGTTTGTTGTAATTGATTATATTCTTGGGCTAATATTGCTATTACATCAGCTCGGGTCTTGATAAACTCATCGGCCCCGATAGTGAGATTCTCACCTCGTAAAATAGCGGCTAGATCAGCCTGATAATCCTGGGTTGGGTCGTTAAAATCGGCTTTAAGACGCTGATAATTTGCCCGCAGCATATAGCGATTGGCCGCACGCATTGCCTGGTCAATCTGTTTGAGTTTGGTGATCTTGGCGCTAGATGTCATCGTTGCAAGATTGACCCTGGTACCAAGTGCCATCTCATCAAATCTTGTTAACAATTGGGCGATGCGTTGATATTCAGGTTCCTGCTCTCTAATCGATAATGAGGCCCGTAGGTCATCTGTCTGTCTATGATCATGCATACGTAAATTTCCAAAATAATCTTGTCTTGTAGACACCAATAATATTATATAAAGTATATTACATTTTGATTAAGAGAGGCTTAAGGAAGCAGACTATGACCACGCTTGACACCTTGATTCACGAAGCGATGACTATCCGCCAGCAGGCATACGCACCCTATTCAAACTTTCAAGTCGGCGCCGCCATCCTCACGGCCAATCAGCACATCTTTACCGGTTGTAATATTGAAAATGTTGCCTATGGCTTGACCCAGTGCGCCGAAGCCACCGCCATTGGTCAAATGATTGTCGCTGGTAAAGGCACTATTGCTGAGATTGCCATCTGTGGCAGCACAGAGCTCCCCTGTAGCCCTTGTGGCGCCTGTCGGCAACGAATTTTAGAGTTTGCCACACCTGACACCCTGGTGCATATCTGTAATAATGTGACCTTAGTGAAGAGCCTGCCATTGAAAGCATTACTGCCAGAATCATTTGGCCCAGAAAATTTAGTTAAAGGATAAAACAATATGACCCAAAAATATGATAATGCCAGCAAAGCACTCACCATCGTCCGCAAGAAGGTCCCTGATTTTACTACCAAGGTTGGTATCATTCTGGGTTCAGGCTTAGGCAAATTGGCCGATCATATCACTGATAGAGTCAGTATCCCCTATCAAGAATTACCTGGATTCTCGGCCTGTAGTGTCGCAGGTCACAAGGGTTTATTGCATACTGGATACTTGAATAAAATGCCAATTGCCTGTCTGCAAGGCCGGGCCCATTACTATGAAGGCGCCACTAATGAGACTTTTTATACACTGATCAAGACCTTAAAGCTCTTGGGTTGTGAAACAGTGATCATCACCAATGCCGCAGGCTCATTGCGCGAAGAGGTTGACCCCGGCAGTATTGTAATGATTAATGACCATATCAATTTTCAGCATACCAACCCATTGGTCGGCTTTCTTGATAAAGACAATAGCCCGGCGTTCATTAGTATGGAAAACGTTTATGACAAACATTTACGTCACCGAATGTATGAAATCTCCATGGATAAGCGCATTCCGATATATGAAGGCGTGTATATCAGCGTGATGGGACCATGCTTTGAAACACCTGCAGAAATCCGCGCCTTTCGCCATATGGGTGCCGATGTGGTTGGCATGTCAACCGTGCCCGAGGTGATCTTGGCGCGTTATTTCAATATGCGAGTCATGGTGTTATCGGCAATCAGTAATTTCGCTGCTGGAATGCGTAATGAATCGCTCAGTCATGATAAAACACTAGAAGGGGCACAATTGGCCAGTGAAAAATTGTTTACCTTAGTCTCTGCATTTATTCAGGATTTAGCAAATGACGCAAAATAACGCTGATAAAACCGATATCGAGGGTTTGATTACTCAAATCGAAGCCGAATCGATGCAGGCAATTGAAAAAATCGATATCCTGCAGTTTCTCGATTATACTTTGCTTGCAGATAGGGTAACCGAAAATGAGGTCACTGCATTATGTACTACCGCCAAAAAGGAACATATGGCCGCTGTCTGTGTCTACCCAGATCAACTTACTCACGCCCATGAATTATTACAAGACAGTCCCGTTAAATTGGCAACTGTGGTTAATTTTCCCCATGGTGATGAAGACATAGACACGGTGACAGAATCCATCCATTATGCCTTGAGCATGGGAGCCGATGAGATTGATATCGTGATGCCATATAAACAATACATTGGTGGCATGACCCAATTCGCAACGGAATTTATCCGACAATGTAAAACTGCCATGACTGAATCTGCCGTCATGAAAGTGATATTAGAAAGTGGTGCTTTTGAATCGCAAACACAATTGGCCAGCGCATGCAAAGATATGATCTTTGCCGGTGCTGATTTCCTCAAGACATCGACTGGCAAGATAGAGAAAGGTGCGAGTCTTGAGGCCGCTGTGATTATCTTATCGGCCATTTATGCTGCCCAAGCTGAGGGCCGAGATGTGGGGATTAAACTATCCGGCGGTGTGCGCAATCTTAACCAAATACATCAATATATCCTCTTGGCCTATAAAATCATGGGCCATAAGTGGGTAACGCCGGCGCATTTTCGTATTGGCGCCAGCCGTATCCCTGAATAAACTGAACTAGGTGATTTTTAGGATAATTTTAAGGTATAAATAATACATGGCTAAGCTTTACTTTTATTACTCGGCAATGAATGCCGGCAAGAGCACTACACTTTTGCAATCAAGTTATAATTATCAAGAACGTGGCATGGAGACTATTTTATTTACACCGATTATTGATACCCGTTATGCCTCGGGGACCATCACGTCCCGGATTGGTTTATCGGCAAACGCTGTGCCATTCGATCGTGATTTTGATCTATACCATTTCACCGCCGATAAATTATCAGTTGCCAATAATAAGATTAAATGTGTCTTGGTCGATGAGGCCCAATTTTTGACGAAGGCACAAGTTTTACAATTATCAGAGATCACTGATCAATTAAATATTCCCGTATTAAGCTATGGTATTCGCACCGATTTTCGAGGCGACCCATTTGAAGGCTCATTATATTTATTGGCCTGGGCCGATGAATTAAGTGAAATCAAAACCATATGCCATTGCGGTCGCAAGGCGATTATGAATGTACGTATCGATGCCGAGGACCGCCCAGTCACAGATGGTGAACAAATCGAGATCGGTGGTAATGATCGTTATGTCGCAACTTGTCGCAAACATTTTAAATTGGGGATTGTACGGGCTAGAGGCTAGGGGCTAGAAACTGGAGACTAGAATATTTTCAAGCTCTGCAATTTAGCAGGAGATCCCTCGACTTCGCTCGGGACACGCTATGCGCGCTTTTCTTTTCAGAAAAAATCTTATACAATAGCGCCAGTGAAAGGCGGGGCCGTCCCTCGCTTTAATATTGAGGATAGACATAGATTATGACGACCACTTCTGTCGCTGAAAAACCAGCCCTGGCAACCCAATCCGTGGCCATACTCCCCTGGTTAGTTTGTTTCTCTGCCGCATTATTCTTTTTTTACGAATTCATTCAACTCAATATGTTTAATGCCATCAGTGGCGATTTGATGCGTGATTTTCATATCAATGCGAGTAATTTAAGCAGACTATCTGCTACCTACCTTGCCGGTGATGTGGTCTTTTTATTTCCGGCCGGAATGATCCTGGATCGTTTTTCCGTCCGAACGATTATCATCTCTGCCATGGTGCTCTGCATTTTTGGTACATTAATCTTTGCAAACTCAAACGCTTTTGCGATCGCCGCCTTCGCACATTTTCTCGCCGGTATTGGTAACGCCTTTAGCTTGTTAAGTTGTATTAAACTCGCCTCACGATGGTTTCCCCCTAAGCGCATGGCCTTAGTTATTGGCCTTGTTGTTACCTTTGCCATGATTGGTGGTATGGTAGCGCAAACCCCATTGACCCTACTCGCAGCAGACATTGGTTGGCGGCATGCCTTGATGCTTAACGCCGGACTTGGTATCGCCATATTGTCCCTGATTGCGCTAGTTGTGCGTGATTTTCCAGCTGGGGCTGAAGCAATTATTAATCAACAACAACAAGAATTAAATGAGCTCGGGCTTATAAAAAGTATTGTGATGGTGATTCGCAGTGCACAAAATTGGTTATGTGGGATTTACACCAGCCTAATGAATTTGCCAATTATGATCTTAGGTGCACTATGGGGAAGTTTACACCTTATTCAAGTAAATCATTTACAACCCGAGCAAGCCGGTAACGTTGTATCAATGATCTTTTTGGGTACGATCATTGGTTCACCTATTATTGGTTGGATTTCAGATAAACTCAGTCTTAGACGTATGCCAATGATTATCGCAAGCATCATTGCGATTGTTATCATCACCGGCACTTTTTATTTAGCCAATTTAAATTATTATCAATTACTCATCTTATATTTTCTCTTAGGGTTAGTAACGAGTAGCCAAATCTTAAGCTATCCCACCATAGCAGAAAGTAACCCGCGTATGTTAACTGGCACCGGCATGGGTCTAGCCTCAGTTTTGATCATGGGCGGCGCTGGCCTTGCGCAATTATTATCGGGATGGTTGTTAGATTTTGGCTGGAACCACGTCATGGTCCATGGCAGTCCACTATATTCAACCAGTGACTTTAATCGCGCCTTGTCTATCATTCCCATTGGTTTTATTATTGCCTTGATTGCATCGTTTCTGATTCGTGAAACCCATTGCCAACCCTATAGGGAAACCAACGAACAAAATGAAAGACATATTAGCGACTGACAGAATCATGACTAGCGAGCGTTTGAGTGATGAAACGATTCATATCAAGGCTTGGTTAGTTTGTTTCGCCGCTGCATTATTTTTCTTTTACGAATTCATTCAAATGAATATGTTCAATGCCATCAGTCCTTATCTGATGCAATCTTTTTCATTGGATGCCACACAACTTGGTGCCTTGTCTGCCAATTATTTCTATTCTAACCTCATTTTTTTATTTCCGGCAGGCTTAATCCTGGATCGATTCTCCACACGAAAAATCATTTTAACGGCTATGTTTATTTGTGTCTTTGGCACCTTCATGTTTGCCTTAGCCACCAATATTTATTTGGCACAATTATTTCGTTTTTTAACCGGTATCGGTAGCGCATTTTGCTTTTTAAGTTGTATTCGCTTAGCTTCACGCTGGTTTCCTTCACGACGGATGGCCCTGGTCAGTGGCTTGATCGTTACCATGGCCATGATCGGTGGTACGGTTGCCCAAACCCCTTTTACCAAATTAACTGCAATGTTAGGTTGGCGTGAGGCGGTCATGGTTGATGCCGCACTTGGCGTTATCATTATAGGGATCATCTGGACCTTTGTGACCGATTACCCGCCTGGGTATCAACAAAAAATTGAACAAGACAAGGCCAGTATCGCTGCGATTGGTTTTTGGCATAGCCTAAAGGTATCTTATTTAAATCTGCAAAATTGGTTATGTGGGATTTATACCAGTTTAATGAATTTACCTATTTCATTATTAGGCGCCTTATGGGGCGGACTTTATTTGCAACAAGTGCATCACTTTAGCGATACGCAAGCTTCATATATCACTTCAATGATCTTTGTCGGCACGATCATTGGTTCACCACTTGCTGGTTGGATCTCGGATCGCGTGGGTTTACGTCGTACGCCAATGACCATCGGTGCCTTATTAGCATTGGGCATTATTGTCCTTATCATGTATTTGCCTTTTCATTCTGTTATCACATTAATGTTATTATTCTTTGCCTTGGGTCTGGTAACCAGTAGCCAAGTCATTAGTTATCCTACGGTGGCAGAAAATAATAGTCGTTTATTTACCGCGAGTTCGGTAAGCGTAGTATCGTTTACGACAATAAGTGGTTACGCTATATCCCAACCATTGTTTGGTCATTTGATGGATTTGCATTGGAACCATTTGATAATTCACCGCCAAGCGGTTTACACCAATCAAGATTTTCATACCGCAATGTTGATTTTACCAATTGGCTTTATTATCGCCTTGATCGCCACCTTATTTATTCGTGAAACCCACTGTCAACAACAAGAAAAGGCTTAATCATGAGTCGCGCTTTTGTTTTACTGCTTGATTCATTTGGCATTGGTGCAAGCCTTGATGCCAAACGTTTTGGTGATCTTGGCGCCGATACCTTCGGCCATATTGCAGAACAATGCGCCTTAGGAAAAGCTGATCTTCATGGAGTCCGTCAAGGGCCTTTACATATTCCAAACCTTACTAAACTTGGTTTAGCCTATGCTGCACTTGCAAGCAGTGGGAAACGTCTTGCTGGGATTGACTATGAAATCGAACCGCAAGGATGTTATGGCTATGCTGTAGAACAAAGCCTGGGAAAAGATACCCCAAGTGGACATTGGGAACTTGCTGGGGTGCCAGTCGATTTTGAATGGGGTTATTTTCCACCTGAATATCCAAGCTTCCCAGAAAAACTCATCCAGGAATTTTGTAGCCAAAGTAAAATTCCAGGGATTTTAGGCAATTGTCATGCCTCAGGGACAGAAATCATTGCGCAACTTGGGGAAGAACATATAAAAAGCGGCAAACCCATCGTTTATACCTCGGCCGATAGTGTCTTTCAAATTGCAGCACATGAACAATATTTTGGTTTGCAACGACTTTATGAATTATGTGATATCGCCCGGAAATTAGTAGATGAATATAATATTGGTCGTGTCATTGCACGACCTTTCATAGGTGAAATCGGTAACTTTACCCGTACTGCCAATCGCAAAGATTTATCGACTCCGCCACCGGCACCAACATTATTAGAACAACTTTGTGAACAAGGTGGGAAGGTTTATGCTCTTGGAAAAACGGGAGATATTTTTGCGCATAAGGGTCTTACTGAAGTTATCAAAGGTGATGGCAATATGGCATTGTTTGATGCCACAATCATGTTACAAATCACGGCACCAGAAAAATCATTGGTATTCACCAATTTTGTCGATTTCGATAGTAAATATGGACATCGCCGTGATGTGGCTGGTTATGCCAAGGCCTTGGAAGAATTGGATTTACGATTAACAAACTTTATTAAACAAATGCGCCCAGATGATATTGCGATTATCACTGCAGACCATGGTTGCGACCCGACCTGGCCTGGTAGCGATCATACGCGAGAACATATCCCAGTATTAGTATTTGGGCCAAAGATCAAGGCCGAATTTATCGGGCGACGAGACACCTTCGCCGATGTCGGGCAGAGTATTGCAAGCCATTTGAAGATTGAACCGTTAATGCATGGCAATTCGTTTTTACCCTAATCTAATCGAGTTAACTCTTCGCGACTCGTATCATAGATTGCGCGATAGCGATGATATTTTGCTTGCACCTTAGTTTGCTTATTTAATAACATCATTAAACGCAAACTCAACAAGCGAAAACGCGATTTGTTGCAAGCCTTTTGCAATAAATATTTCACATCAGCCAGCGCATAATGTTTGCGATAAAAGGTATGTAAACTACGTTGTCTACGACAGACACGATCATATTGATGGGCATTGACTTCACTCGCGTTACCAATATGGCGCACGCTTATATCTTCAAGATAACCGATAGCATAACCGCGCTCACGGATTCGAAGACAAATATCAGTATCTTCCCCATAGACAAAATAATCTGGATCAAAACCATCAATTTCAGCATATAAGTTACGTGGAATCATACAACTTGCACAAATCAAATAAGCAATGTCACCTGGTAAATCTGGTAATTTTTGTTTGATGTGTTGCTCACCAGGATAGTGCTTGGGGATGAAATAAGGCCCCGGTGTACCATCAGCATTTAGAATTTTAGTGCCAATTAAACCATATTTCGGATGCTGCTCTAAATAATCTACTAAACCCCTCAGGGCCAAATCAGAATCTAATTGGGCATCGGGATTTAATAAAAATATATATTGACCTTGACTCTCTGTAAAGGCTTGATTATTAGCCGCACCAAAACCAATATTTTTTTCATTGGCAATTAAGGTGATGTGATTTTGATAATGCCGTAAAAGATCCATGCTATTATCTTGACTCGCGTTTTCAACCACAATAATTTCAAATTCGATATCACGTTGCTTAAGGACAGAGTCAATACAGGCAGTCACTAAATCACCGGTATTGTAATTTACAATGATAACTGAAACATCCATGAACTTATCCTATTAGGAATATAATTAGATGCATGATATCACCCTCAACCCTGATGCTGTCAAGTACGTTGGTTATAGAATTGACTGGTTTGTGCTTGTACTTTCATTAAACGCTTGGTAACATCTTAGGGCGACACTTATATAGGACATTAATACCGCGATGAAACTATTATTTATTGATGCTATCGATATCAGCTATGATCAATTCGCTTTGCAAAACAAGGCCAAGATCGGCGGCACTGAAGGTACAATTATCAGGGTTGCGCAACTGCTTGCAACAAAACATGAGGTTACTATCGCACAACTTGGACGCCAAAAAGAAACGATTTTAGATGAAGTACATTATGTACCGTTAACTAAGGTTATGGAGGGTAACCAAGAGCCTGATGCTGTCATTTTAATTCGTCCACGCCGCGAAATAAAAAAACTTGTCAATAGATTTCCCAAGGCTAAATTATTTTATTGGATGCATGATATCCCTGGCCGAAGGTTATGGAAATATAAACGTATCTTTGCCAAAAGCAATTGTCATTTGATTGCAATTTCTAAGTATCAGAAAGAATTAATTTCTATGATGTGGCAAGGTAAAGGTATTCGTAAATTAATTGATAAATTTAATCCCGTCACAGCACCAGAAATACATGTTATCTACAATCCGGTTGATGATACTTTGCAAATCGATGAAACCGATGTTCAAGCCAATAAATTATTGTTTTTTAGCGCACCGGATCGCGGCATAGAACAAATCCTTACAGCCTTCAAGCAGGTTAAAAAATATTTTCCTGATTATGAACTTCATATCGCACATCCCGGTTATGCGAGTTTAGAACCGTATAAACATTTATTACAAATGCCTGGAATTAATGTGCTAGGCAGTCTAGCACACCAAGATATTATTACCCATATTAGACAAGCATATTGTGTGTTTTACCCACAAACTAAGAAACCGGAATGCTTTGGTTTAGTTTATGCTGAAGCGAATGCCGTTGGCACTCCTGTATTGGCGCATGATTTTGGTGCCGCCAGGGAAATCTTGTTGCAAGGTAAACAGAGAATAGATGCCAATAATCCGCAAGCGATTATTAATACGCTAAAAGCGTGGCGCACCAATGGTCGGCCTAAGGTTACATTGGCTGATTGTTTCCGACCACAAGGTGTAATGAGTCAGTGGGATACGGTGTTGGGATGAATTGTAACGCTAACTTAATCATTTAGCGCTACTCCGTAATTAAGCTGCTGAATCTAAACTAAAATCGGGAAACAAAATGACAGCAGGATGAACACGCAATGCTTTAGCAAAAATAATAGCCCTGTCTCGACCAATCTGTCGAGAACCAGTTTCAATCGCTGAAATATTGGATTGATTAATGCCAGTTAATTCTGCTAATTCGTTCTGGCTCAAACCTTGCAACTCCCGTAATTGTTTTAAGGCTTCGCCAGGCGTAAGATGACAGTGCGTCTTTGCTTTGACAAAATCTAATTTACTCATAATAAATACCTACTTTAATATTTATGTGGATTAACTTCCACTACATATACTTCACAAGCATCTTTCAATACTTTATAAATAACACGCCATTGTTTATTAAGCCTAGAAGACCGATAGCTATTCCACTGACCTTTTAGCGCCTCGTCATGGAATCCCTTTATCTTCTTGAGACCACTCGGGCTTTGAAGCTCAACAATACGCTTCCAGATTTCATAGTTTTTCAAAACTTCCTTAGGCGCTTTTCTAAGCTGCTTAGCAATAGTCTTTTTTTCATATATCTGCCACATATCTAATAGTATATATACACATCTTGATATTAGCAAGGCTTAGTCAATATTTTTTAACTATTAATTATTAATGAAATACCCTCAAATCTGAACTACACTTATAGATAGCTAAATTGCTCTCAGATAGCATTAGAGATAATAACAAGGAGCACACTATGCTTGATGGCGCCTTAATCATGTGGTTTGTATTGACCATACTCTCGCTCTTATATCTATGCTATGCGCTCTGGTATCACACACCTGGTGCGGGTGTCATGAAGCTCGCGTGGTTTCTAGTCGTCCTTTACACTGGCCCATTGGGATTGTTCTTATACCTATTATCTTGCCGTGAACCATTTCCCGGAACCCATGAGCAATATATTTCCTTTCGTTGGAAACAATCCCTAGGTTCTGAAATCCATTGTCTAGCTGGCGATGCAACCGGTATTATTATCGCCGCGCTATTATTATCATTCTTTACTATTAGCGCTGGTGCTGAAATGGCCATCGAGTATATTGCTGGTTTCGTTTGTGGCCTATTCATCTTTCAAGCCTTATTCATGAAGAACATGATGGGCGGCGATTATTGGCAAGCCGTTAAAGGCACTTTCATGTCTGAATGGTTATCAATGAATTTAATTATGGCCGGCATGCTGCCGGTCATGTTTATCTGGCGTTATTATGATCCAAATGCCGCAGACCCTGGCACACTTTCATTTTGGGGTTCAATGTCACTGGCTACCATTATTGGTGGTATCCTTGCCTTCCCGATGAATGACTGGTTAGTTACCAATGGTTTAAAACATGGGATGGTTACCGTACGCAAGCCAGGTGACCCCGTTGCCAAGATTGTAGTAACCGAAGGTGGCATACCAAGCAAATTGCCAGAGAGACAACATAGCATCACAGACGATCTACAGCAAACCATGCAGGACGAACATCATCATGCACCGAAAGTAGCAACCTCAAAACTGGTCATGATGACTATCCTATCTTTGCTCATTTTAGCAATCGGCGTAATAATTGGATTGTTATGGACCCAATGATTCAATAAATAAAGTAAACACTCATAGTTTGGTGTATAGAAACTTATGAACGATTTAAAATTATTATTGAACTAGCAATCGAATTATCCTAGCATCGGCAGTTGAAATCGACTACCGATGCTAGGATAATCACTTTTCAAGTAAGTCAATTAAAGCTTGTAAGACTTCATTTAATTTTTTTGCGAAATAAAAAAATGATACTAAATCAAACCATTCTTGTTGTATTGATTCTTGTTGACACATATGATTAATCATAGTCTGTTGCATTTGGTGTATAAGATTGGTTAATGATATAAATGATTCATCAGACAACTTCTGTTTACCATTGAGATGATTAATCAAGACATCAAAATTTTGATTAATTGCGTGAGCAACTTCAAATGCATGGTCTAATGATTTTGTATTGGCGAGTTCTTGATTTAGTTCCGTTGCCATTTCTAGCATACTGGTTGCATAATGCATTAAGGTACCTAACGATAACATGATACGACGCAATTTCTTCCGTGGATAAAAAGTAAAAACCATTTCATAGTTAATCATACTGACCTTTTGACGCAATTTAATAAAATCTCTATGTAATGAATTTCGAATAAATTTAAAGTTAGGATCAGACATTTCCCTTAGGGCTTGATCAAAAACCCTAGCCACCGTATCACGTAATAAACCTATATGATCAGCCAATGTCTTTTGTATATTCACTTGTGCGCGCATAGGCAAAACTAATGCCGTAGTAAAGATGGCAATGGCGCCACCAATACAGGTTTCAATTATCCGTTCTTCTAATATAACCACTGTCCAATCTTTCACAAGGGCAAATAAAAACACCACAAACATAGTAGTAAAAAATGCCACCAACAAATAATTACGGCCCATAAAATAAATATTGAAGAAAACACTAAGCAATAGAATAAATACTAAAATATGCGCATGTTGTATTAATAAAAAATATATTAAAGTGCCTGTAATACCGCCCAAAATAGTCATTAGAATTCGTTCCAGGGACTTTTTAATACTTTCACCCCAAGTCTGAGAGATCAGCAGCATCGAGGTTAATATTGCCCAATAAGAACGTTCGAAATTAAGTGAATGACTGACGATAATTGCAAGCATGACTGCGATACTGGCTTGAATAGCGAGACGCGTGCTTTCATGTAATTGCATCTCTACTCTCCATACTCATAAAGGATTTGCCAAAGCATGCGAAAACCAATATTTATATTAAACAAGGCGATCGTGTAATCCGAGGCATACTGCGCAATCTCACATAAATGATGGCGAAAATCTAATAAATGCTTCTCATCTTCGATCAACCTTTTATTGTATGATAATGCCTGAAGCTCAGGTGCTAATTTAAGGTTTTTTAATATATAGCAAAGATGTAATAAAACGTTTTTAACCTTTTTCCTAGTTTGCACATCTAATATCATATCTTCACTATAAATCTTTGTTAGCGCTTCGATGATAATACTCAAGGCCTTAGCTAAATCAAACTCAAATAGGTAAAGCTTCAACATTTTGTTTTGATCTTTCCAGGGAAGGTATGGTGATGTTTCAATAATATTTTGATTCATCTCCAATAGATATTCCACTCCCCATTGTCGCTCATTAATTTGTTCCAAAAATTCTTCAGTATCTACCTTGCCTTGCATCAAGCGAAGTAACCAACGTAATACCAAATAGTAATTTTCAGTAAATCCGGTAAAATTTTCGGCAAAGCGTTGGGTCTTATTATCTGGCCAAAGAAATAAAAAGACGACTGCCGAGATAAGCAGCCCTGTCACCATTGCCAAAGCACTGGTCTTCATATCCGCCACATCACCATTAGCAAACACGGTTGCAAAATATAAAAATGTCCAGGCAAAGATTGGCATCAACATAAACCGTTGACCGAAGCGACGCACATACATTGCAACAAATGCAAAGACCATCATTGCCAACCCTGCCAATAAGGGATAAGGGTGAACAACGTCTCCAAGGACAAAGGTGACGAGATAGACCAAATCCGCGATCAAGATTGATTTAATTTGCTGCTTTAAACTTTCACCAATAATTCCCTGCATGGAATAGGCAGCAGCCATCCCGGCATATGTTTGTACCGTACTATCATAATCATAAAAAATGGCTACCGATATGATCACCGCCAACAAGGTCTTAAACGCATGTTTGAGATAAATAAATCCAGGATCGTAGATTAGTAGCCTATGTCTTAAGTTGGTTAACAGTGTTAGCATTTAAAGCCTATTATCCTAGAATCAATCATTGAACCTAGAATCGGCAGTTGAAATCTATGACGAGCCCTTAATCGTCTGAATCTACAGGCGATTTTTGCAAAATTTTTTCCACCGTACGGGTGAGCACTGCCTCAAAAAATTTTGCAAAAATCACCTGTACCTTCATTAGCTTAAGCGCTCTCACTACAATTTCAACTGCCGATTCTAGGTTGAAATCTACTACCCTCCAAGCTATGGGGTCAAGTCTTGACTTAACACATTTATATCGTACATGTACACTCACATTATTAATGTGTGAAGTCAAGACTTGACCCCATAGGTTCTTAATTATTATGATTCATAAATATTACTTAACGATTCAATATAAATAGAGAAGGATTATGGAAAACACAACCGCTAGCGCAATAGCCTCTGGCCATCAAGCCATCACTGAATTAAAAAACCACTTAAATCAGCATATTATTGGCCAAACAAGACTAATCGAGCGTTTGCTAATCGCGCTCTTGTCAGACGGTCACTTATTAGTTGAAGGTGCCCCAGGACTCGCTAAAACTAAGGCCATTAAGGAATTATCACATTGTATCGAAGGTGATTTTCACCGTATCCAATTCACCCCGGATTTACTACCGGCAGATATCACCGGGACTGATATTTACCGCTATCAGGAAGGCACCTTTAGCTTTCAGCCAGGCCCCATATTTCATAATTTAATCCTGGCCGATGAAATCAATCGTGCCCCCGCCAAAGTACAATCAGCCTTGCTAGAGGCCATGGCTGAGCGACAAGTCACTATTGGTAGCAAAACCTATGCCTTAGCCAAATTATTTTTGGTCATGGCAACCCAAAACCCAATTGAACAAGAGGGCACCTATCCACTGCCAGAGGCACAATTGGATAGATTTTTAATGTATGTCCGCATCGATTACCCAAGTGTTGCTGCCGAACAAAAGATCTTGGGGTTAGCTCGTGAAGAGGCAATTGCCGAGGCTTCAGCAACTCGACCAAAGGCACCCATGGTAAGCCAAGAGTTAATTTACAATGTCCGGCAACAAATTCTCAAATTACATATGAGTGATGCCTTAGAAGAATACTTGGTACAACTGGTCATGGCAACCCGGCAGCCGCACGCATATAATGATAAATTGGCAACTTGGGTACGCTTTGGTGCCAGCCCTAGGGCAACGATAGGTTTAGACCGTACGGCACGCGCCCATGCCTGGTTGCACGGCCGTGATTATGTATCACCAGAAGATATACAAGCTGTCGCCCATGACATATTACGCCATCGTATTATCTTAAGTTTTGAGGCACAAGCTGAAGGCATTACGACCGATGATTTTATTAATGAATTACTCAACCTGGTGGCAATACCTTAATTATGACCCTGTTAGCAAAGAGAACCTTACAATATCAACCATTTAGCGGCACAGATCTTAGATTGAATGATCTTATTAAGCTGCAACCCATCGGTTTGACCATAGATTTAAGTAGTTATGCCCGTAGTCAAAACACCTTAGCTGGTATGCAATCCTCATATTTTCGCGGTCGCGGCATGGACTTTGATGAAGTAAGACATTATTTACCAGGTGATGACATCCGCACTGTGGAATGGCGAGTCACTGCACGTACTGGAATACCACATACAAAGATTTATCGGGAAGAACGTGAACGTCCGGTATTATTTGTCATGGATTTTAGTCCCAGTATGTATTTCGGTACACGAGTAACATTCAAATCAATTACCGCCAGCCTAGCGGCAGCTACCTTGGCCTGGACTTGTCAAGACAAAGGTGATCGTATCGGTAGTATTTTATTTGCCAATGAAAAACATAGCGAACTCAGACCGCAAAGTGGTGAACGTGGGGTACTATTTTTTTTGCGTAAGTTGATTGAATACAATCAATATTTACCACAAGCAGAACAATCCCAAGATAATTACAATAGCTTCACAAATAATTTAATGCGACTGCGCTATGTAGCACGACCTGGGAGTTTAATCTTAATTTTTAGCGATTTTTATAATTTTAATGATGATGCAAAAAAGCATTTACAACTTTTGAGCCGTCATAACGATATCATTTGCTTTTTTATTTATGACGCTTTGGAAAAAATGCCACCCCCACCTAATTTTTATACCATAACCGATGGTAAGAAACGCTTTAGTTTTAATTCACAGCAAAAAGAATTTAGTGAGCAATATCAACAATTATTTCAAACTAGAGAGCAACGTCTAAGAACCATGTGTAACCAAAATCAACTTGCGATGATCCCAATAGCAACAGATGATTTATTAGCAGAAGTATTGTATAAACATCTTGGCATGAAAAAAAGATAATGCATATGACTCAAAACCCTTTAGCACATTTACGTGATATACACCTGCCACCACCCATATCTCTATGGCCACTTGCACCTGGTTGGTATGTGTTAATTATTGTTGGTTTGATATTGATAGCTGCGATTATTTATTTTAGCGCCAAGGCTTGGCGACAACAACAACGACGGCGATCAATCTTAATGGAAATAAACAATTATTGTGACCATTATGCTGAAAATCCAAGCCTTGCCTTAGAAAAAATTTCTGCCTTGATTAGACGAATCGCATTAGCACGTTTTGATCGCGGTGAGGTTGCCAGCTTGACTGGAGATAATTGGCTACAATTTTTAGATCGTACAGGTAAAACTCAGCAATTTACACAAGGGATTGGGCAACATCTTGCAAATGCACCTTATCAAAGACAGATTGATCTCAATATAAAGGCTTTGCAAGTGCTTTTGCAACAATGGATTAAAAGGGTTATCTAATGTTTGATTTCGCACAACCTCTTATACTATGCCTATTACCGTTACCACTATTGGTAATGTGGTTATTGCCGGCAGCGAAAAATATTCAACACGCTGCGCTTAAAGTCCCCTTTTTTAATGCCTTATCCAATCTCTCGGCAACGACAGCATTTGCAAAGCGTCGACCCTCAATATTTTTTGCTGCTATACCATTTTTAATATGGGTCTTACTGGTAATCGCGGCTGCCGGACCGCAATGGTTGGGCAAACCATTGGCATTGCCGCGTAGTGGTCGCGATATCATGTTAGCGGTTGATATCTCCGGTAGTATGCAAATCCCTGATATGGCTTTTCATGGACAGCGCACCGATAGATTATCCATTGTAAAATATGCCGCGGATAATTTTATCAAGCAACGAACAGGCGATCGTCTAGGTTTGATCCTTTTTGGCAGTAAAGCATATCTACAAACCCCACTCACTTTTGATAGGAAGACCGTGGAACAAATGCTTAATGATGCAAGTATTGGTTTAGCAGGGACACAAACCGCGATCGGAGATGCAATTGGCTTAGCTATCAAACGCTTAAGTAATACACCACAAAAAAGCCGTGTGTTAATTTTATTAACTGATGGCGCTAATAATTCCGGTGTTGTGTCACCCTTAAGTGCAGCCAAAGTCGCTGCAAAAGCGGGCATCAAAATCTACACCATTGGTATCGGCGCATCGCAAATGATTGTCCCAGGGGTATTTGGCCCAATGGCGGTCAAGACGAATAATGAATTAGATGAAAAGTCGTTAAAGCAAATTGCTAAAATTACAGGGGGATTATTCTTTAGGGCCCAAAATGGAAAAGACTTGGAACGAGTTTATCAACGGCTAGATCAATTAGAACCTGTCACCACAGATAAAAATGTGTTTCGACCTATAATGCCCCTTTATCCCTGGCCCTTGGCAAGCGCACTGATATTATCGATGTTTATGTGTTTGCGTATTTTGAAGCTTAGGAATTTGCTGCGACATATAACAGCTAAACAAGCAATTGACTTAAATAGCGATATTACTAAATCAAGATTGAGACACAACGATGAATATCCTAGCTAATCATTCAAATATTTTGACAAACTTGCATTTCATCAGGCCTTATTGGTGGTTGACGCTAATACCTGCTTGCATCTTGCTGTGGATATTATTTAAATATCTCAAACAGACCAATACTTGGTACCAAGTCTGTGACTCACATCTACTACCAAAACTACTAACACAAACTGATAAAAGCAACAGATTATGGCCGATTCTATCATTAGCAATAGCATGGTTGATTGCAGTATTTGCATTAGCAGGACCAAGTTGGCAGAAACAAGTGCAACCGCTTTATCGATCGCAAATCGCTCGGGTTATTGCCGTTGATTTATCATCATCCATGTTAGCTACTGATCTTAACCCAAATCGAATGACCCGTGCACGATATAAGATTCTAGATTTATTAGGTCGATTCCAAGAAGGTCGAACGGGCATGGTAGCCTTCACCGATGAAGCTTATACTGTTTCTCCTTTGACTGATGATAGCAAGACTATCGCCAGCATGGTACCAGCACTCAAGCCAGATATAATGCCAATAGGTGGCAGCAACATTGGTGCTGCATTACAGAAATCTGTCAAGCTTATGCAACAAGCCAATGCCCAAACTGGCACTATTTATTTAATTACAGATGATACACCTAGTTCACGTGATAACAGCATCGCTAAAAAGATTGCCGAACTTGGTTATAAAGTTGATGTCTTAGGTATTGGCACAATAGAAGGTGCTCCTATACCAAGCCCAAGCGGTGGTTTTGTCAGTAACCCTGATGGTGCTACCTATATTGCTAAATTAAATATCGCCGCGCTTCAAAAACTTGCCACTCTAGGTGATGGCACCTATGCCACCTTTAGCAATAACAACCAAGACTTGAACCAATTAACCAATGCAAGTACCGAGGCCACTCGATTAACAAATAGCAAACAAGAGCATGCCCATACCAATCTTTGGCGTGACGAGGGCCATTGGTTTGTATTATTTATTCTACCATGGGCTATTTTAATATTCCGTCGTGGCTGGCTAGAGGAGATCTGCCAATGAAATATATACGACTGAATTTAAAGCTATGGTTTATATTGATGCCACTGGTCTTTGCCTTTGCGCATACTGCGCATGCATTCAGTTGGCAAGATCTATGGTGGCGCAAAGACCAACAAGCCATGCAGGCCTTAGATCAAAAGCAGCCCCAAACCGCTGCCAAATTATTTAAAGACCCATCATGGCGTGGAGTTGCTGAATACAATGCTAAAGATTATCAACGGGCAGTTAAATCATTTACTGGCGATGACACAGCCATTGGCTTTTATAACCGTGGTAATGCCTTAGCCCACCTTGGTAAATATCAACAGGCAATTGCTGCTTATGACGCGGCATTAAAACTTCAACCTAAATTTGCAGATGCCAAATATAATCGAGATTTATTAAAGAAATTATTGCAACAGCAACAGCAACAGCAACAGCAACAGCAACAGCAACAGCAACAAAATAATAATTCAAAGTCACAGACTTAAAAGCAACAAGACAGCCAGCAACAAGCCAAAAATTCACAACATAACAAGCAACAAAAGTCTTCTACAGCAAACAATCAAAATCAAAATCAAAATCAAAATCAAAATCAAAATCAAAATCAAAATCAAAATCAAAATCAAAATCAACAAAATGCTAATCGCAACTCAAATAGCAATGCCATGAAAAAACAAAACCATAATCAGCAAGCACAAACTGAAACAAAAAACAAGGACAAAGCTAAACCACAACAAAGCACAGATAATAACAAGACGGAGAATGGTTCAGTACAATCTTCCAAGGACAATAAACCTGATAGTCAACATCATACAGCACAAGCCAAGGGTTCCCAAAAAGTTAAATCGCAACCACAACAAGGAGAGACGTCAGACAACCAGATGTCACAACAAAAGAACCAAAAAGATATCCAGCAAGCCTCACCAAAGCCAGAACAAAAACAAGCAATCAAGCAATGGCTACAACAAATCCCTGACAATCCAGGCGGCTTGTTACGACAAAAATTCTTGCGCGATCATTTACGCGCACAATCGATGGATGAAGAGGATTAATTATGCGTAAAATAGTAAGCTTATTTATACTTATTTCCTTATGCTCAATAAGTTGTTTAGCCATTGCCGCTAACTTGACGGTACATTTAAACCCAAACCCTGCCATGCAAGATCAAACTGTCCAATTGGTACTAGAAACAAATGGCAGTGTTAATCTTACCGGGACACCTGATTTAAGCCCCTTGACCAAAGACTTTATGATTTTATCGCAAGCCCAAAGTAATCAAATTAGTATATTCAATGGTAAGACTCAGGCGCAAACACAATGGGTGATTACCTTGATGCCAAAACATGGTGGCAAAATAACAATACCTGCCATCCATGTCGGTAAACTTGCAAGTAAACCTATAACCTTATCGGTCAAAGCTAGTCAATCATCAAAACAATTATCCAATAACAATATTAATAGCAAAAATTCACAAGGTAAAACCTCAAAAAATATTTATCTTGACGCCTCCATCTCGTCTAAAAATCCCTATGTACAAAGTGCCTTATTATATATCGTAAAGATTTATTTTAGTGTAAACATTGCTGATGCCAATCTAACCGATCCACAAGTTAACAATGCTGATATAAAACCATTGAACAATAATCAGCATTATCAAACAACCATCAAGGGTAAAACATATCATGTATTTACCCGTAGCTATTTAATCACTCCCGAAAAAAGTGGTGAATTAATCATTAAATCACCCATATTAACTGGAGAGGCTTATCTTAAAGACAGTACAACGAGCATGAATCCTTTTTTTACTGTCGGCAGCCAAGCTATCACTAAATCTGCACCTAAGATAACTATAAACGTCAAACCCAAGCCGGCGAATTTTAATGGTACTTGGTGGCTCCCGGCAAAAAATATCAGCCTTAGTCAAAAGTGGTCACAGGGAAATACGCAACTTAAGATAGGGGAACCGATTACCCGCACTATTACAATTACTGCGATAGGGTTAACAGCAGGTCAATTGCCTGAACTAAAGCTTGACAAGGTTAACAATGCAAATGTCTATAGAGATGCCCCACAATTAAAGACACGTATCCAAGGCAATCAGATTGTTGGTCAACGCATTGAAAAATTTGTTTATATACCAACAAAATCTGGAAGACTTAATTTTGCCAATATCCAATTACCTTGGTGGAATATTAATAAGCATGCAGTGGCTTATGCCACCTTGTCTGCCAAGACATTTGATATTTTGCCTGCCACCAGTGTACAGCCAAACATGCAGTCAAATTCAAAGTTAAATAATTCATCCCCACAAAAAAGTCAAGCCAATGATTTAAATATACAAGCTCAATCAAATCATCAATCAAATCAAGTAAATAAAACTGGGAGATTACTAAGCCTAAGCCAATCAAAAATTTCAGCTTGGTTTTGGGTTGCCTTAATTTTATTTTTATTATGGTTGGCTACTATTTTGATTTGGCGTAAACCTTGGCGACGAAATAAAAACCCAGGTCAAGGAAACAACCTTGCTGCTGATAAAGCTGGAATTTTCTACCAACAACAATCGCTTAGAACAGCCCGTGATGCCGTTATTCAGGCAGCTGAAGACAATGTACCAAATGCAACACGTGATGCCTTGCTTATTTGGGCCCAGCTTGCATTTCAAGATAAAGAGATCAAAACATTGAATAATATTTCTAGACATCTAAGTGGTTTAGTTATTGATGATGCTAATTTTGAAAAATTTCGCGATGCCTTAGCTGATTTAGACAGTCATTTATATAGTAAGCAAAAACAAAGTTGGCATGGCAATGACTTTGCTGAACTATTTAAAAATTTCAGTAAAACTAAACACAATGTGAAAAAAGCAAAGCATGATGATAGTGATAGCTTACCTTCATTATATTTGTCATCCGGAAGCCAGATGATAGATGACGGATAACAGATAACAGATAACAGATAACAGATAACAGATAACAGATAACAGATAACAGATAACAGAATATTATAATCCTTCATCCCGGATCAAGTCCGAGACATGCCAACTCTCCCCCAAAGTGGAGAGGAAAATAATGTATTTTTCATCATTCTCTAACAACCTCACCCTCCCCTCTCCCCCAAAAGGCTGAGGGATACACTCATTTTATCAATACCACATTGCTCAAACGCTGTCATTCTGGGGGTTACTGCAACTTAGTGAGCGAAGCCGAACTTAGTTGCAGTTGTAAACCGGAATCCAGGATTGATAGCTTTTCATAATAAGATGACTTTGCAATTCCTGGATCCCGGATAATAACTGCAAGTAAGCTCGACTGCGTCTCGCAAACTTGCAGTAATTTCCGGGATGACGGCGGTGGAGAATGTCGGCGGTGGGAGGATGACGGCGGGGGGTGGATGACGGCAGTGGGTGGATGTCGGCGGTGGGTGGATGTCGGCGGTGGGTGGATGTCGGCGGTGGGAGAATGACGGCAGTGGGTGGATGTCGGCGGTGGGTGGATGACGGCGGGGGGTGGATGACGGCAGTGGGTGGATGTCGGCGGTGGGTGGATGTCGGCGGTGGGTGGATGTCGGCGGTGGGTGGATGTCGGCGGTGGGTGGATGACGGCGGTGGGTGGATGACGGCAGTGGGTGGATGTCGGCGGTGGGTGGATGACGGCAGTGGGTGAATGACGGCGGGGGGTGAATGACGGCGGGGGGTGGATGACGGCGGGGGGTGGATGACGGCGGGGGGAGAATGACGGCGGGGGGTGGATGACGGCAGTGGGTGGATGTCGGCGGTGGGTGGATGTCGGCGGTGGGTGGATGTCGGCGGTGGGTGGATGTCGGCGGTGGGAGAATGACGGCGGGGGGTGGATGACGGCAGTGGGTGGATGTCGGCGGTGGGTGGATGTCGGCGGTGGGTGGATGTCGGCGGTGGGAGAATGACGGCGGGGGGTGGATGACGGCAGTGGGTGGATGTCGGCGGTGGGTGGATGACAAAGCTTTTGGAAAAATCACAATATAATTGATGAGAGGACGAGGGGGTATTTAAATAAAACTTTAGCCTCTAATCTCTAATACTTACACCTAGTTTCTAGCCTCTAGCCCCTAGCCTCTAGCCCCTAGCCTCTAGCCTCTAGCCCCTAGCCTCTAGCCCCTAGCCTCTAGCCCCTAGCCTCTAGCCTCTAGCCCCTAGCCTCTAGCCTCTAGCCCCTAGCCCCTAGCCTCTAGCCCCTAGCTACTAGCCTCTAGCCCCTAGCTACTAGTCACTAGCCCCTAGCTACTAGTCACTAGCCCCTAGCTACTAGTCACTAGCTTATTGCACTTCCGCCAAGTTACCTTTACTCTCCAACCAATTTTTGCGATCGCTGGCCCGTTTCTTGGCGAGTAACATATCCATTAATATTTGCGTATCTTCGTAGGTATCAATTGTCATTTGTACCAAGCGACGGGTATCGGGCGCCATTGTAGTTTCACGCAATTGCAGCGGATTCATTTCACCCAAGCCTTTAAAACGCGTCACATTTACCTTGCCACGTTTCTTTTCAGCGGCGATGCGATCAAGTACACCCTGCCGTTCTTCTTCATCTAGGGCATAAAAAACTTCTTTACCGATATCAATGCGATAAAGTGGCGGCATGGCGATATATACATGACCCGCCTCAACAAGAGGTCGGAAATGCCTAACAAACAAGGCACACAACAAAGTAGCAATATGCATGCCGTCAAAATCGGCATCGGTTAAGACGCATATTTTGCCATAACGTAAACCTGATAAATCTGATGAGCCAGGGTCAACACCAATTGCCACTGCGATATCATGCACCTCTTGCGAAGCCAAGACTTGCGATGGGTCTACTTCCCAAGTATTTAAGATCTTACCCCGCAGCGGCATCACTGCCTGGAATTCTCGATCCCGCGCCTGTTTCGCCGAGCCCCCAGCTGAATCACCCTCAACCAAAAATAATTCAGATCGTGTATAATCTTGGCTTGAACAATCAGCCAACTTCCCTGGCAACGCAGGACCTTGGGTCACGCGTTTACGGGCAACTTTTTTAGCTGTCTTTAATCTGCGTTGGGCATTGTTTATCACTAATTCAGCGAGTAATTCACCCAATTTAACATGCTGATTTAGCCATAAACTAAATGCATCTTTGACCACGCCTGCGACAAAGGTTGCGCATTGACGCGAACTTAATCGCTCTTTGGTTTGCCCCGAAAATTGTGGCTCTTGGATCTTGACCGACAATATATAACAGCATTGCTCCCAGATATCATCCGGTGACAATTTGACACCGCGTGGTAATAGATTTCTAAGTTCACAAAATTCACGCATCGCCTCTAATAACCCACTGCGTAGGCCATTGACATGTGTCCCACCTTGAATTGTGGGAATTAGATTGACATAGCTTTCCGTAACTAAATTTCCACCTTCTGCTAACCAAATGACCGCCCAATCGACTGTTTCAGTCTCAGCAGAAAAACTGCCAATATAGGGTTCATCAGGAATAGTTTCCAAATCTGTAATGGCACCCTTTAAATAATCATTTAAGCCATCTTCGTAATACCATTCTTGCCACTGATCATTGGCCTCATCATAAAACCGAATGCGCAAACCAGGACATAAAACAGCCTTGGCACGTAACACATGCTGCAATCTTGGAACAGAAAATTTGACACTATCAAAATATTTCTCGTCCGGCCAAAAATGAATTGTCGTCCCCGTATCACGTTTATTTGTCGTTCCAATAACTTTTAATTTAGAAGATCTGTCGCCATCTTTGAATTGTATATTAAAGATTTCACCATCACGTTTAATCGTAACATCAATCTTATGCGACAGGGCATTCACCACTGAGATACCCACGCCGTGTAAGCCACCAGAAAATTTATAATTTTTATGGGTGAATTTGCCACCGGCATGTAAGCGGGTCATGATTAATTCAACGCCTGATATCTTTTCTTCGGGATGAATATCAACCGGCATCCCGCGACCATCATCAGATACTGTTAATGAATTATCTTTATGCAATATAACTTCGATGCATGTTGCGTAGCCTGCAATCGCCTCATCAACACTGTTATCTATCGCCTCTTGGGCCAAATGATTTGGACGTGTCGTATCGGTATACATACCGGGACGTCGTTTCACGGGATCTAAGCCGCTTAAGACTTCTATTGCCTCAGCGGTGTAAGAATTAGCACTATTGTTCCTTGCCATTCGTCTTAGCCTACGTAGGTTAAAAAATTATTAAATGTATCTTTATTTTTGATTATATAGATAATCCTAGAATCGGCAGTTGAAATCTATTACTGATCGACATAATAAATAAAAATAGCCTAACTGGCTAGTGTCATTTGCGGGTAAAATAAAAAAGCCGGGACAAGCCCGGCTTTTTCTGAGCCTTCTTTGTTACTCGAATTAAGCAACGTTGAAGTGGTAGGTAAGACCAAACTCGAATTGATCAACAACTGGTTCGATCTTGATTTGGGTGTTTGCAACATTGAAGTTTTCAAACTTAGCCCAAGTCCATTGGCCAAGAATACCAACGTTTTGAGTAACCATAGCTTCCATACGTAAACCAAGTTGGATGCCATTTCTACCTCTGTCTTGCTTGAAGTTGAAACCAGCAGCAGGCGCGAACGCGCGGAGTTCAAATTCGCTGTATTCCCAACCGATAATAGCTGACAACGTGGTACTGTCGGTAACCTTGATACCTGGGAGAAGACGAACACCAGCAGCCCATTCACGCTCTAACTTAACGTTAGCCGCGCCAGCTGTAGCTTTCCATTTTAGTGAGCTGATTTTGCCCCAACCTTCAAGAGCTAATGTATAGCGATCTTGGAAGGTTAAGCCGTAACCAGCAAGGATGGTACCGTCGATACCTTCACCACCCAAGTTTTCGAAGCTTGCGCCACCTGGAGCTTTTACTTCCCAGTTGCCCAAGTCACGACTGATGGTAGCACCAGCATAGAAACCACCTGTGTGGTGTGGAGGTGGAGCTACGAACCCACCGTTTGCTAATGCCATACCGGTTGTTGCTGCAAAAACAGCACTTGCAATTAAAGCTTTCTTCAACATTTTTGCCCCCTCTATCTTTTAACTTAAGTTAAATAGACGATGTTAATAATTATTATTAAAAAAAACGCTCAAAAACATTGAATCAAAATGAAATGCTTTGTAACTAAACCTTCATTTTTATTTCATTATTTTTGAGTTTTGTTTTTGTTTAACGTTACAAAGCCAAAAGTATGTAAAGGAAATGATATGGTGTCAACAGTTTCTTTTAAAAAAATTCAATTTTTTTAGTTTCTTATCGTAATCCAATAATTTTTTATAAATTCATGATTAAGCAATAGCCATTGCAGACTAATAATTGTGTGCGCATTTTTTATCTGATCTGATTGAATTAAGTTAACGCATTCCGCTACAGAGACTGCATTAACTTTTATATTCTCATTTTCTTCAGCTAAACCATAAATCCCGTCAACATTATTTGCATCAATATAACCACAATAGGCTGTTACTTTTTCCGAGCTCCCGCCTGGACTGGCCCAATAATCACCAATCAAATAAAGATCTTTAATTGTTAAATTTGCTTCTTCTTTCGCTTCTCTTGTTGCGACTGCGGCAATATCTTCATCATCTTCAACAACACCCGCAACGATTTCTATTAGCCATGGGCTTTGCTTATTATTTATTGCCTTAAGTGCACCGGGACGAAATTGTTCAATTAAAACGACTTGATCTAAAACGGGATCATAAGGTAATAAGGTCACACTTTGTCCACGCTCAAATATTTCTCGATCAATGATGTTACTCCAACCACCATTATATAACCGAAAGCGTAATTTATATTTGTCGATTGCAAAATAACCCTGGAATATCCTTTGACATTTGATGATTTCAACATCTTTGTACGTCATTGAATTAAATTTATGATCGCTGCTCATTATATGTCCCGTTAACATATATTTAAATTTTTTTCTATGCCCTTAGGATAATGATTTTGTTATTAAACCTAAAATCCGTAGTTGAAATGATATTTGAAGTGTAACAGATTGATTTAGATGGCGTATTAAATATTTTTGTGGTCACCTTGCCCGTGATGAAAAAAATTTTAAATAGCCAGATGAATCAAAATGTTGCGCTTCAATTCGTTTCAACTGCGAATTTTAGGTTAAATAACCATGAAAAATCTTCTTGTCAAATAATAACCATAACGCAGTGTTCATTATAAAACGATAAAATCTATTCTAGGCCACAGCATTAGAGAATAAGTCTTGCTAAAATAGACAAAACACCTTAGGCTTTGTAGTTTGGTATAGCTGTCGAAATTTTACGGCTTGATTAAAAAATAGAACTTACGAAACGCGATGCTAAATCTAGGCAAGAATGAATAAGCAAGCGCAACTGATATGAATAAACTAAACACCGCGTATGAATTTTTAACAATGCATAGCGCATAGTTCGTAAGTCCTAACCTAAATTACAGGAACTTGTTTTTACCATGGGTTGTATTAAGGTATACATTAATGATAACTGAAGATATATATTCTGAACAAGCACGTTACAATATGGTCAACCGCCAAATACGTGATGACAAGGTATTAAATGATCAAATTTTAGATTTAATCGACACTGGACACCGCGAATTGTTCGTGCCTTCGAAATATAAGAGGCTTGCCTACGCGGAAATGAATATCCCCATTGGTTATGAACAAGTCATGATGCGGCCGAATGAAGAGGCACGCATGTTACAAGCCTTACTAATTACTAAACAAGATAAAATTTTAGAGGTCGGTACCGGGACGGGTTATGTAACATCACTCTTGGCACGACTTGGCAAGCATGTTTACAGCGTGGATCTATTTGCTGATTTTATTCATTCTGCGAAACAAAAATTGACAGATTTACAAATAGACAATGTGACACTTGAAACCGGTGATGCAGCAAAATCTTGGCGTAAAGACATGCCTTATGATGTTATTGCCATCACTGCAAGTATGAAGGTGTTACCAAGGAAATTTTTGACTGATTTAACCCATGGTGGCCGACTATTCGTCATTCTCGGCGAGGCACCCGCAATGCAAGCTGAAGTCTTTACTCGAATCGATAATGATAATTGGTCACGAACTACTTTATTTGAAACCGTGCTACCACCCATGTTGAATGCGCCAGAACCAGAGGCTTTTCAATTTTAATAACACAGGTGACTAGGTGTTGAAACGTTTTGTAATAATACCAATGATAACTGCAACCTTAAGTTTAGGTGTTGTTAACGCCCATGCGGCTAATTTATTGCAAGTCTATCGCCAAGCCTTAAAAAGCGACCCTGTGTTTCAAGCTGAACGGCAAAATTATTTAGCAACCACAGAACTTTATCCCCAAGCGCGTGCGGCACTATTACCAAATATCTCTTTATTAGGGCAATCGACTTATAATGATTCCTCGGTAAAGACTTCATTTGTGAATTTTCCTGGCTTTACGGGTAAAAATACCTTTACCGAACATAACTTGACCTTATCTTTAACCCAGCCAGTCATCGATTTTGCGAGTTGGTTCCAATTGCATGTCGCCAAGGCACAAATTAGGTCTGGCGCTGCCCGTTTTGCCGCCGCAAAACTGGATTTATTGATCCGCACCGCGACCGCTTATTTTAATGTCTTACAAGCAGAAGATATATTACGTTTTACTAACGCAGAAAAGCGTGCCACTTATCGCCAATTAGACCAAGCCAAACAACGTTACAATGTTGGTTTGGATGCGGTTACCTCGGTATATGATGCCCAGGCACAATATGACTCAATCGTCGCCCGTGAAATTCAAGCGAAAAATGATGTTGAAAATGCCCGCGAAGACTTGCGCCAAATCACTGGCGTCTATTACCGACATTTAGCTCGATTAAAAGATCGTTATCCACTTGTTATGCCATCACCAGCGAATGTAGAACAATGGGTTGAAGCAGCCGGCCGACAAAATTATGCAGTCCAAGCTGCCAGGTTAAATGCAGTTGCAGCCCGCGAAACTATCAAAGTCAACTTTTCTGGTCATTTGCCTACTGTTGACGTCATTGGCCAATATAACTCGATCCGGACTAATAACTCTGGTATTGGTTCTCCAGGTGATCGCGACCAAACTTATATCGGTGGCCAAGTAAATTTACCTATCTATACCGGTGGCTTAATTAGTTCGCAGACCCAACAAGCAAAATATGAATATCAACAAGCATTATATGATTTAGAAACAGCATATCGTGAAGTGATTGTTAATACACGGCAAGTATATAACGACATCATTAATGGTATTAGCAAGATCAAGGCTGACCGACAAGTCATTATCTCACGCAAGAGTTCTTTAGATAGCACTGAAGCGGCATTAAATGTGGGTACACGCACCATGGTTGATTTATTAATTGCGGTACAACAATTATTTGAAGCGCAAAGCAATTATTCAATTGACCAATATGCTTATATCATCAATATGCTGAACTTAAAACAACTCGAAGGTACCTTAAGCGTACAAGACTTTAAAGCAGTTAATCGATGGCTCACAAATGCGCCGCCACCTAAAGATGTTATATACTCTGAGGGCCCGACAGGCTTGCCTGCAGCTAGCACTGTGCAACCAGCTAACACTGTGCAGCCACCATTAATGCCATTAGATGGTACTAATACCAATACCACAACCTCAAGTAGTCCGCAGACGAAACCAACAACTGACCAGAAAACCAATACAAGTAAAAGTAAATCTGAGCAAGAAACTAAAACCAAGACTGAAAAAACTAAGCCGAAATCCAGCAAAACGGATCAAACTAAGACAGATGAAACAAAGTCTAAAAAATCAAAACAACAACAAAATAATGATTTAAATATTTCCAAGGCAAAACAGCACCAACATAACCTCAAGCGTGCTAAGCATGAAGCTAACCATGAGCATAAAGCAAAAATTAAAACACATCTAACAGCTAAACCAGCTAAACATAAACCAGTCACTGAACATCTTGCGCATAATAAAGTGCAAAGGCATACCACAGAGCCACATCGACACACTGCCAAAACGAATAAACAAAAAGATTTCTATGCTTTACAGCTATTAGCTAGTCATACCAAGACAAAATTAGAACGCTATACCAAACAACATGGGCTTACTGATAAAAACATTTATTATCAGCAATCAAATATCGCACATAACCAACATTGGTATGAGTTACTCTATGGCCGTTATCCGAATGAACATGCAGCGAAAGAGGCTATTAAACTATTACCAAAATCGCTCCAAAAATTACACCCATGGGTCAGACGCGTAGAAGCGAAAAGTTAGTAATTAAAAACTAAAATTAATTTCAGGGCCTTTCACTGTCTTACGTTAGAGACAGAGGGTAACAATCCTAGGATCGACAATTGAAATCCATTACCCTCGTGTTATTACCCGAGTAATCAAAATCACGACCCTTCCACCCTGGATATTATAAGTACTTCTTGCTATCAACACATATAAGATAATGATATTATCCTAATATCCGCAGTTGAAACGAATTTGAAGCGCAACATTTTGGTTCATCTGGCTATTTAAAAATTTTTTCATCACCAGCAAGGTGACCACAAAAATTTTTAATACGCCATCTAAATCAATCTGTTACACCTTAAATATCATTTCAACTACGGATTTTAGGATTATTAATGCTAACAAAATCTTATGTAACTAAATTTATACCACATGGCCAAACGACGCATTACCCAACGCCAACGGGCACGTATTCAACAGTTGCAAGAGCAGCGGCTTAAACGTGCACAAAAAAAGCTTGAGCGCTTATCGGAAAAGGATGCAACAACACTTGGTGATGAACAGATAGGAAAATTGATCGCCCATCATGGCACCTATGTTGATGTCCGTTCCAAATCAGGTCGCGTTTATCGTTGTAATATGAGGCAAAATATTCCACCTATGGTTGCCGGTGACGATGTTATCTTCAGCAAGGTAAAAGGAACAACCGCTGGTATCGTTGTTGCCTTAGCCGAACGCCGATCATTACTGTCCCGACCAGATGAAAAAAATCAACAGCGCCCTATAGCAGCCAATATTGATCAAATTATTGTTGTCATTGCACCGCGCCCTAAACCAACACCACTTTTGATCGATAGCTATTTAGTTGCTGCGGAAAACGCGGATATTAATGCTATCATATTATTGAATAAATATGATTTACTCACCGCAGACCACCCGGAAAAAAAAGCTAGCATGCAAGCTTTGATTACACTTTATGGCAATATTGGTTATAAAATCTTTACCGCCAGCACGCTAAAGGCACAAGGGATTCGTCATCTTAAAACCATATTACACGATAAAACCAGCATTTTTGTCGGTCAATCAGGTGTAGGTAAATCATCATTAATTAATCGCTTGGTGCCTAAGGCCAATCTGCCTGTTGGCGAATTGGTACAATCGGCTAAGCTTGGTGCCCATACAACAACAACGTCACGATTATTTAAAGTACCTTTTTCAGGTGAAATAATTGACTCACCTGGCATTCGTGAATTTGGGCTTTGGCATATGACACAAACTGAGATTGCCAATGGCTTTATCGAATTCCATGATTATGTAAATCAATGTAAATTTCGTAATTGCCGACACGTCAATGAACCAGGCTGTGCAATAAAGCAAGCGGTCAATGAAGGCAAAATCAATCCACAACGACTCGAAAGTTATTATGCAGTGTTAACTAATTTAGAGAAAAGATAATTAACCATGAATCCATTTCGTTATTTATTTGCCTATAGTCAATACCTTTTGCCTCAACATTATCTCTCGCATACAGTTGGCAAATTAGCCGATAGCAAAATTCCATGGCTTAAAGATTTGCTAATTAGCCAGTTTATTAAGACTTATGGGGTTAATATGAATGAAGCCTTAATCTCCGACCCAAAGGCCTATGCCTCATTTAATGATTTTTTTATTCGTAAATTAAAACCAGAGGCTCGTCAAATCAGTAACCACATGGACCGTGTTCTATCACCCGTTGATGGCAAAGTCTATCAAGCCGGCGATATTAAACACGGCCGTATTTTCCAGGCAAAAGGACATAGTTTTTCATTAATTGAATTGTTGGGTGGCAATAATGCGTATGCCAAACCATTTGTAGATGGCCATTTCATCACTTTATATCTCGCACCAAAGGATTATCATCGTATCCATATGCCATTAACAGGCACCTTAAAACATATGATTTACGTCCCAGGTGATTTATTTGCAGTAAACCCTTTAACTGCAACCACTATTCCAAACCTATTTGCGCGTAATGAGCGTATCGCATGTATTTTTGAATCTGAGGTTGGTCCCATGGCGATGGTATTGGTTGGTGCTATCAATGTTGGTAGCATTCATACCCAGTGGGCAGGATGTATCACACCTTCAAAAACTGGGAATGATATTCGTACTTGGGATTATAATAATTCTGCAGGTGAACAAATTCGTTTGGTTAAAGGCGAAGAGATGGGCTATTTCAAATTAGGTTCTACCGTTATCCTGTTATTTACGAAGGACACAATAACTTGGGAAGAAAATATCTTAGCTAATAATAGTATGAACCATGATATTAAACTTGGTAACGTTGTTGGTTCTCGTCGCTAACAATAGTATGTATATATGAATAGCGCATTGCTATGCTGCCGGCACAAAATAATTATCTATGGCAGAGGAACCCTGCCCAGTATTAGTTACGTTTGTTTGATCTACCTCATGTTTAACAACTGCATAGCGTCGTCCAGTAGGTGAATTATTACGGAAAATACTAAATGTCTGGAGATTTCTTGAGAAGCTTTGACCTTGTGGTTGTGCTTGAGAGCTAGCCCCATCTAGGTGATGGTGGTATGTTATCGGCGCGGAACGAGAACGATGTCGGCGAAGTGATTGCCGTGGAAATTGCTGCCTTGGGAAACCATATTGCTCTAAGACTTGGGCATCCGTTAGCCGCGAAACTAATCGAGGCTCAGTAAAACTATTACCATTAAGCGGGCGAATACTAAAGGATGATATCCTTTGCCATTGTTGCGTTTGTCCATTAGCATCCCTATCTGATACTGATTGCGAATTATAACTTTGAGAACGCCCACGACTCTGTCTAAACATTGCCTATCACAAACTCCTTGTAAAATTCATCGCCCATTATAATATCCTATCATGAGTAACCCGTTTCACAGCAAGTGAAATATTTTGTACAGATTAGACAACTAATACTCTGTCAAGTAAGTTTTTAGACATTGAGCGCTCAGATTGTGTTTAGATTTGGACGAGGATTTCTGAAAAAAGCGCAGGACTAGCCCAGCTAATTCGAGCATTTTTTTAGAAATCCTCGTTCAAAGATAAGCACAAGATGAGATGCTCAATGCCTAAAAACTTACTTGACAGAGTACTAGCTATTCCATTTGTGTTTTGCACGATTTATCGCTATCTTGTATGGTTTAGTAGAGATTAATAACCATGATAAAAAATAATCGTCGTGTCTTATCTGTATTCTCACTGGTGATGATCAATGTCATCGCCGTTGATAACCTGCGTAGCTTGCCGATCAGTGCCGAGTATGGGCTATCGCTTATCTTTTATTATATTGTTGGCGTTATTGTCTTTATGTTACCCACCGCCATGGTAGCCGCCGAACTTGCCACCGGTTGGCCAAACACGGGTGGTGTTTATGTCTGGGTACGTGAAGCCTTCGGTAAACGGGCTGCACTGCTCACGATATGGTTGCAATGGATCTATAATGTGGTCTGGTACCCAACCATGCTCGCCTTTTTAGCGGCGATCTTTACTTATCTTTTTGACCCCTCGCTTGCCAAAAACAAAGATTATATGGTGCTTGTCATCATTGGTATGTTTTGGTTCGCCACTTTGTTAAATTCTTTCAATATGAAGACATCCAGCTTCATTAGTACTCTGGGTGCGTTACTCGGGACTATCATTCCAATGTTGGTAATCTTAGCCCTCGGCCTCTTTTGGTGGTTTTCAGGAAAACCAAGTCAAATTAATTTTAGCTGGACTAAGTTTTTCCCTGACTTGAGTAATATCGATAATCTATCTTTTATGACAGGTATTTTGTTTGGCTTAATTGGTATGGAAATGTCGGCGGTCCACGCCGAAGAAGTCAAAAACCCACAGCGCGATTATCCACGTGCTTTGTTATATTCAACCATTCTTATTGCTGTCACTTTGATCATGGCAGCACTTGCCATTGCAATTGTCATCCCTCACGCACAATTAAATTTGGTCACTGGCTTACTAGATGCCTATCGCGAATTTTTTAATGCCTATCATATGAATTGGATGACTCCGATCATTGTCATCGCGATCGTCATTGGTGGTCTTGGTGGTATTTCTACTTGGGTAATAGGACCAACCAAAGGTTTATTGGTTGCCAGTGAAGACGGTAGTATCCCACCATTATTTCAACGTACCAATAAAAACCGCATGCCGATCATGTTATTAATTTCACAAGCCATTATTGTCACCATTTTGAGCTTTGTGTTTTTATACATGCCATCAGTCAATAGCTCATACTGGCTATTAACGGCTTTAACATCACAGCTCGCCTTGCTTTATTACATCTTTCTATTTGCTGCGGCGATCAAATTACGTTACAGCCATCCGAATACACCCCGGAGTTACAAAATTCCCGGTGGTAAAGTAGGCATGATTATTGTTTCAGGGATTGGTATTATTGCCTGCATCCTGGTAATTATCTTCGGCTTTTTACCACCGCCAGGAATGGATCTAGGCAACCTTGATTTCTTTTGGGGATTCTTAGGCATTGGGATCTTAATCTTTTGCGCTATTCCGCTTATCGCTTATCAACTGCGAAAACCACATTGGAAGACAGAGGTGGAGTAGTAGTAGTAAAGAGTTTTAATTAAAATCCTGGCCATTTCATGGTATTATGCTATAATGGTTAATAGTATGATCATTAGATCAAATTATTGGCTAAAGTATTGACCATTATGGCTAGAGAAAAACGCATATTATTACCCTCGTTACAGCGCACATTAACAGAAATGGGCGAGAATATTCGCTTGGCGCGACTGCGTCGAAAATTTTCGACAACCCTAATAGCAGAACGAGCCGATATTTCACGTAACACACTAAGGGCAATTGAGCATGGTGACCCCAATGTTTCATTTGGTGCTTATGCCAGCGTGCTGCTTTGTTTAGGACTAGAAAAAGATCTAAAGCAGGTGGCTAGAGATGATAAACTAGGACGAAAATTACAAGATGCTAACTTGCCTGTTAGAGCTAGAGCACCGAAGGTAAAAACTAATAAATATACCTCAAATTCTAATCATTAACATGCTTAGTTTGTTCTTTAGTATTATTTATCTTCTCAATTTGACGCTCTTGACTATACCCTTTATGAAAAGCAAAATAGTCATAAGTCCAATCCATTGCTATTCCAACTAATATGCCGGCAATAAAGCTCCCTGCTATACCTCCAATCAAATACCACCCATATCTAAACATTCTTTTTTCGAATTCATTTAACCTCTTATTAAGTATTTGTGTTGAATAAACTTGTCCAGTAAGATTATTACGATACTTAGACGGAATTGTAATATTCATAATTTCTTTGCCATCATTTCGTATATGACTGGACTTTCTATCTAATGTTGAATACCAAATCAAGAATGCTTTCTCGCCTCTCTGCAATGTAACATGATTTGGTCCTGCATTATATACAGAGAAAATCAGTCTGCCTTTCCAGCCTGGATCTACATGAAAGCCAGAAATGTTTACTAAACCACGGAATTTTATTATTGCTTTCATTCAAATAAAGCCCATGATGTCATTAGGAATATTAATAACTTCTTCAGTCAATATAAGAGCAAACTGGCCACTAGGAATTATGAAATCTGCATTATTATCCAAAGTTCTGCATAATGAATTCCTAGACTTATTTTCATTTGTAACACATATTTCAGGCCCAACACACAAAGTATAAGCATTACAATCAATACTTTCATTTTTTCCAGCTGGCTGACCTTTATTATCTAAAATTAATTCGTTTAAACGTTCTTTTACTGTCTCTCCACTTAGAAATGGCATTTATATAATCTCCTTATATTATTTTTTAATGATATATATCGCTATCTTCTATTTGACCCCATCGTTCATTAACAATACTGTTAACATCATATTCATTTACATACAGATACTCTTGCAAAAGTAATGAAAGCCTATTTACCTCTTTTGTTAAAACTTCATATGAAGGAAATGCTTCAACATAATCTAAAGCTTCACAAGCTTTAGCCATCTTACTTAATGAAAGTGTGTATTGATAAACAAATCTATCTTTTGTAAGTTCTTCAGTTTGTTTCATATTATGTATGTCAGATAATCTAATCTTTAATGCATTTGCCATAGTCAAACAACATATAAACATATCTGCATACAGGCGAGAATTATTCCTTTCTGTATCAGAAATATATTTTCCTAGATATTTTATGAAATGAAGAACTATATGCTTGAGCTTATTTTGAGTCGATAAAGATATAATATCTTGATGGTATCTTGCATCATGGAAAAATTGTCTTTGCTGTAATTTTTTCAAGTTAATCAGCTTCATAGACTCGCTTGAATAAATACCGAAATGGTATAATAATTTTTTTGTCCCTTATTATACGAACCACCATAGATAATGATTCATAGATCATAGTATAGCAAAGATATGTATACATAGTTTTAAAAGAGCGTGTCATCCCGGGCGTTACTGCAACTTGGCGAGCTTTGCTCGCTTAGTTGCAGTTGGATCCAGGAATTTGGCCTATCGTAACAAGATAAGTTTGCAATTCCTGGATCCCGGATAATAACTGCAAGTAAGTTCGACTTCGTCTCACCAATTTGCAGTAATTTCCGGGATGACAGCGGCACGGGATGACAGCGACAGGGAATTAATAAGGTTCTAGGAAAAAGTAGAACGTAGTTGAGACACCAGCGGGAAGTTCATAACACTATAAGATAATAACAACATAGTTGATGACTATTTTTTTAAGAAACTGAATAATTTTGTTGTTACCGTATTTTTAAATATATTATTTAAATACAGTCTCTCACGCCCGATCGATCGTAAATGTCATCACTTCATCAATGCTATGCGCATCCGTAATCAGCATTATTAATCGATCTAAACCTAAAGCAACGCCGGCGCAATCAGGCAAACCATGTTCCAACGCTGAGAGTAATCTTTCATCGATAGGCACAATTGGCAAACCTTTTTGCTCACGCATTTGTAAATCATTTTCAAAACGCTGGCGTTGTTCTTTAGCATTACTTAATTCATAAAACCCATTCGCAAGCTCAATGCCACGCCAATATAATTCAAAACGATTTGCAACCCTTGGATCTTCGCTATCAATCTGCGCAAGTGCGGCTTGTGATACAGGGTAGTTATAAACCATTATCGGTTTGTCATTGCTTGCCAAGCTTGGTTCGATGCAATGGGTTAACAAAAGATTTAACCAATCATCTCTATTGGCATCAGTCATGCCAACAACATTAGCAACACCATTTGAGCTAGCACAATTTTGTAATTCATTTAAGGTGGCTTGTAGTGGGTCTAAGTCCAGATACTTAATAAATAAATCCTGATACGTTATTTTGTCACTAGCTCGAGTCTTGGCAATACATTGTAATAATTCATCAAGTTCTGCCATTAATTGCAAATGATCAAAGCCTTGGCGATACCACTCGAGCATAGTAAATTCTGGATTATGCAGTTTGCCAATCTCATCATTGCGAAAGGCTTTACAGATTTGATAGATATCGCCAACACCTTGCGCCAATAATCGTTTCATGGCGAATTCAGGTGATGTTTGTAAATAGAAATTTTTATTTGCAAAGCCATTGAGTTGGCAAGTAATAGAGTGAATATATGGATCAGGAACAGTGGCTTGTGACAATAGCGGTGTCTCAACCTCTAACACATCTCGTTGCCGAAAAAAATTGCGGACCTTTGCCATAATTTCAGCACGTGTCCGCAATATTGCAGGCTTAGCCTTTGATTGCCAATCAATCGTCATCTAAGTAAGTCAAAGATTATTCTTTGGCTCGAGAGACATATTCCCCAGTCCGGGTGTCGACCTTGATGATCTCTCCCGTTTGCACAAATAAGGGGACCCGCACTACCGCACCTGTCTCTAAGGTTGCTGGCTTACCACCGCCACCAGAGGTATCACCTTTTAAGCCGGGATCGGTTTCAGTAATTTCTAGGGTTACAAAGTTTGGCGCGGTTACAGAAAGCGGCTGACCATTCCATAAGGTCATGGTACACATCTCTTGACCTTTTAACCATTGCTGGGCATCCGCCATCGCCGCCTCACCAACATGATATTGTTCATATGTGTCCGGCGCCATGAAGTGCCAATGTTCACCATCGTTATAGAGAAATTGCACTTCTGTCTCCATCACATCTGCACCTTCAACCGATTCACCCGACTTGAAGGTTTTTTCGATAACCCGACCCGTTTTTAAATTACGGACCCTTACTCGGTTAAAGGCTTGACCTTTACCTGGTTTAACAAACTCATTCTCAACGATATTATAAGGATCACCATCTAATAGAATTTTTAACCCACTCTTAAATTCATTGGTTGTGTAACTTGCCATATTTCCTCTCTTTAATTACCTAGGCGTTTTCGTATTGCTTAAATTATGATATGGTTGCCATCTTGATAAGTAACTAATATATCACGTCATGCTAGACTTGCAAATGATACAAGACACACGAGAGCCATGGCAAAAGGCATTATCAGACATTATTACTGATCCTGCCTTGTTATTAACAACCTTGAATCTCGGCCTTGAACACCTTGAAGCCGCAAAGCGCGCAACTAAGCTTTTCCCTTTACGAGTTCCGAAGGGATTTGTTGCACGCATGCAGCTAGGTAATATTCACGATCCATTATTACGCCAAGTATTACCATTGGCAGATGAATTTCATGTTGCAGAAGGATTTTCTAAAGACCCATTACAAGAACATAAAGCAAATAAGATCCCTGGATTATTACATAAATATAAAGGACGTATATTATTGACATTAAGTGGTCATTGCGCGATAAATTGCCGTTATTGTTTTCGCCGTCATTTCCCATATGCTGAAAATAACCCGGGTAGAAAAGGTTGGCAACAAGCATTTGACTACATCCAAAATGATCAAACTATCAAAGAAGTCATCCTAAGCGGTGGCGAACCGCTTATCGTGAACGATAACACCCTCGCTAAATTGATTACAGATTTAGAAAAAATTCCTCATCTAAAACGATTACGTATCCATACCCGTTTACCCATTGTTATCCCCGAGCGCATTACTGATAAATTCGTCACTATTTTACAAACTAGTCGCTTACAACCCATCATGGTAATTCATTGTAATCACGCCAATGAGATCGATGACCACGTCAGTCAAATATTAAATAAACTAAATCAAGCAAACATCAGCTTATTAAATCAGGCGGTACTGTTAAAAGGTGTCAATGATAATCTACAAGCCTTGACTGACTTAAGTGAAACCTTATTCGATAATAAAGTGCTACCCTATTATTTGCATTTATTAGATCGCGTCACCGGCACAGCACATTTTGAAGTCCCAGAGCCATATGCAAAACATCTCTATCAGCAATTAACCGGTAATTTACCAGGATTTTTAGTACCCAAATTGGTGCGCGAACTTGGTGGTGCAGAGGCGAAGACGGTGATTTTATAGAATTCATGCCTATTTTGGCTCAAAGATAGCCAACAATTCTTTCGCGGGTTTACGTGTCTTCCAGTTACAACTAATATTACGATCCATATCAAAAGCGATGATCTTGGCGCCTTTATAGGCTTCGCGCGTAAATTCAACATCGTGATTGGAAATGATTACCGTCGCACCTTTATCTGCAGTCTCTCTGGCTCTCTTAGCCAACATCAATTGTTGTTCTGGACCGAATTTACCTACGCTATATTTAGTGAAATAAGATGTTGCATTTAAAGGGACATAAGGCGGGTCACAGTAGACAAATGCATTAGATTTTGCCTTGCACATAATATCATTGAAGTCAGCACAGACAAAAGTTGCTCGCTTGGCTTGTTGATGAAAGTCTCGCATTGTAGCCTCAGGACAGTTAACTGTATGGTACTGTCCAAACGGTACGTTAAAACCACCTTTTGAGTTATAACGACAAAGACCGTTAAACCCATGCCTATTTAAATAAATGAATAATGCCGCCTTTAAGCGTTTGTCCTCTGTCGTGTTAAACAACTGGCGAAGTTCATAATACTTTTCTTTATTATTATAATCCGGCCCAAAAAATCCTTTACAGTAAGAGATAAAATCTTCAGCCTCGGCTTTTAATACATTGAATAGATTAATCAAATCCTGATTATTATCAGCAATTAGATTCTTTTTATAATTAGTATTCAAAAACACCGCGGCTGAACCTGCAAAGGGCTCAATATACTGGCTAGCTGTTTTTGGCAATAATGTCTCGAGGTGTGGCAAGATCTTCAATTTCCGACCTGCCCATTTTAAAAATGGTGTAATCAAATTAGTTTTCCTATCCAGAATTAAAGTAAATCCCAATCGAGCAACAATTCAAAAACAATAACTGCGACACTTAACAAAACGATAAGCGCCAACAAAAAATTTCCGCCTGTTAAACGATAGACAGCTGTATTGCCATATATTTTACGTCCACGCCAAGCCATCATCGCAGGCAATAATGCTAATAGAATTACGCAAAAGATACCAGCATAATTTAGACAAATCAAAAATGCCGCAGGATATAGCAATACAATTAGCAATGGTGGCAAAAAGGTGGCGGCATAGATCCATATTTGTGCTAAACCTTTTTTACGCAAGCCTAAGCCATCTGCCATAAAATCTGACAAGGCTAGCGATACGCCCAAAAATGATGTGGCTATACAGATTGTTGTAAATGTCTGAGCAATAGATTTCACCCAACCATTGATCAAATAATAATGTAATGCCATTACCAAGGACGTGGTTGGATGCTCAGATGTAAGCATATGAATTAATCCATGAGGGCCTTGCAACGGGATTTCACCTAGGATTGCAGCCACCCAAAAAATATAACTCACTAAAGGAATCATACTACCAATGATAATTGCTAATCTTAGTTTTTTAATATCACTATTAAAATACATTCGCAGTGTTGGGATTATTGTCGAAAAACCAAATGATGCAATGACAATTGTGATGGCTGACACTAAATGGCGAGTATGAAATTGGGCTAACCAGGTATAATTAACCTTAGGAATAATTAATATAAATAGTAATAATAAGGTTATAAACTTTACTGTCATAAAGCCACGATTAACATAATCGACCATACGTACACCTAAATAAACGATATAGCCAAAAATGATAAGAAAAATTACTTCATTAACACGCGTTGGGAAGCGAATTCCAACATTTTTTAACAATCCATACAATACATCCGCGCCACCTGAAATATACGCAGCCACCAAGCTATAAAGTAATAATAGATAGGTTAACCAGCATATGGCCCTTCCCATATTGCCCAAGGTCTTATGTGCCATAGAACCAAGATTGTTCCCCGTTGGAAACCATAGATTCACTTCTAAAATGATAAAACCACCAACTGTCATTAAAAACCAGCTCGCTATTAACAATAAAATAGAACCTAGAAACCCACCTTGGGCAGTAGTAACCGGTAACGCCAGCATACCACCACCAATTGAGGTGCCTACAATGAGTAAAACTCCGCCGATAAATTTCATATTCATAATGTCGTTATTCCTAAAGATTGGAATTTGGTTGAAAATTTTTGCTACGTTCTAGTGAGTGAGGAAAAATTAGCAAAAATAGCTAAATCGACGGTATGAAAAAAAGAAGGGAAATTGAAAATTGATGGCGAATTGATTACTGGGTAAATTTGGCTTGGAAGTTGACAAAAGTCTTTGTGCCTGACGGCTGTTTTTGGTTAATGTAATCATGGTCATTCCATCCATCATATAAGAGTATCGAATTTTTAGTTTACTGGATAGAGCTGAATTGTCAAGCATGGGGCTAGAAACTAGAGACTAGTCTCTAGCTTATGGTAACTCATATCAATCTGCTCTTGCACTTTACGCCGAAAGCGCAGTGGGTCATCGATCATAGCAAACCGGTCATGCGCCCCCCCTGTTCCCTGAATCACGATCGTCCCATAACCAAAGATACGGCCGAATAAACTCTGATTAACCTTGATCCCAGCGATTCTCGGCAATAAAGTTTCCAATGAATGTCGACGAACAAAGCCAGTCTTTACCAAAACTCGGCGATTAGTGACCCCGTATTCAGACGTCAAATAATCAATAATTGATGATAGCCATTGAATAATTGCCAATGCACAAAAAAGATAACCGACTAATGTCAGTAAAGAATGAAAATCAATCAGGACAAATGCAATCACAGATAAGACAACAGGAATAAAAAAGATGATCCAATGCCGTCGTGTCCGATAATAAATTTTTTCATTTGTTAATAAATTATTTCCAATATAACTCATTAATCCGTACCTTCGACTTCAATCCGATCAACGCGTTGAAAACCACGGGGTAATTTTTTTCCACGCTGCCCACGTTCGCCATGAAACGGCGCTAAATCTTTCGCCTTTAAGGTTAATTTGCGTTTCCCGGCATGCAACACTAATGATTCCGCTTCATTTAATACGGCCATATCAACAACATATTCTTCTCGTGATTCTGATCGTTTACTGGGGACATTAATTATTTTATTACCCTTACCCTTCGGTAATTGTGGTAAATCCGCAATTGGAAACAGCAATAATCGTCCTTCATTAGTGACTGATGCAATAAATTCAGACTCAAGGTCTCTGATTTCTTTGGGAGCTAAAGGTTTTGCATTGGTCGGTACTTTTAATACGGCTTTACCGCTACGATTACGCACTTGAAGATCAGCTACTTTAGCAACAAAGCCATAGCCGGCATCAGAAGCCAAGGCATATAAGCGTTCATCTTCACCTAACATCATACCTATAAATGTTGCCCCGGGTGGTGGTTTTAAACGTCCGGTAACAGGTTCACCATGACTGCGTGCTGAAGGTAAACTATGTACCGGTAAACTATAAGTGCGCCCAGTCGAATCAAGAAAAACAACATCTTGGTTGCTTCTACCTTTTATTGCAGCCAAATACGTATCATTTCCTTTGTAACTCAAACTTAATGGATCAACGTCATGGCCCTTCGCCGCTCGCACCCAACCTTTACTGGATAAAATAACGGTCATAGGTTCGGTCGGCAACATATCAATTTCTTTCAAAGCCACTGATTCACCGCGCGCGACAATAGGCGAGCGTCGATCATCACCATAGATTTCAGCATCTTCACTAATTTCTTTACGAATGAGATCATGTAAGCGTTTTTTAGATTTCAAGGTTTTTTCTAAATTGTCGCGCTCTTTGTTTAACTCATCTTGCTCGGCATTAATCTTCATTTCTTCAAGCCGGGCTAAATGGCGTAACTTTAATTCCAAGATCGCTTCAGCCTGGGTATCAGATAAGTTAAAACGTTGCATCAAGACGGGCTTAGGCTTTTCTTCGTGACGAATAATCGCAATCACTTCATCAATATTTAAATAGGCAATCAACAAACCTTCTAAGATATGTAATCGTGCTAAGACTTTATCTAAGCGATATTGTAAACGTCGACGGACAACCTCAGCCCGAAATTGTAACCATTCGCTAAGGATAGTTTTGATATCTTTTACCTGAGGTCGACCATCAATACCAATCATATTCATATTGACACGATAATTACGCTCTAAATCTGTGGTTGCAAATAAATGTCCCATTAATTCATCTATATTTACTCGATTTGAACGCGGGACGATTACGAGTCGTGTGGGATTTTCATGATCAGACTCATCACGTAAATCAGCGACCATGGGTAATTTCTTTGCCTGCATTTGATTAGCAATCTGTTCCAAGATCTTGGCGCCTGATACTTGATAAGGTAAGGCATTAATAACAATATCACCTTGTTCACGGACATAGGTTGCCCGCATTTTTATAGACCCTGTACCCTTACTATAAAGCTCATGGATTTCAGATTTTGGCGTAATGATCTCTGCTGAAGTTGGATAATCTGGCCCTTTTATATGTTGGCAAATCTGTTTGAGACTTGCTTCGGGTTCATCCAACAAACGGATACAAGCGGTGGCCACTTCACGCAGATTATGCGGCGGAATATCTGTCGCCATACCTACAGCAATACCCGTTCCACCATTTAATAAAATATTCGGCAACCGGGCTGGCAAAATTGAAGGTTCCATTAACGTGCCATCAAAATTTGGCACCCAATCTACTGTCCCTTGATCAACTTCTTTTAATAACACTTCTGCATACTTTGCTAAACGAGATTCGGTATAACGCATAGCCGCAAATGATTTAGGATCATCGGGAGAACCCCAGTTACCTTGGCCATCAACCAAAGGGTATCGGTATGAAAAATTCTGCGCCATCAAAACCATGGCTTCATAACATGCACTGTCACCATGCGGATGAAACTTACCTAACACGTCACCGACGGTGCGCGCAGATTTTTTATATTTTGCAGTAGCACTTAAACTAAGTTCAGACATGGCATATACAATTCGGCGCTGCACGGGTTTTAAGCCATCACCAATATTTGGCAAGGCCCGATCTAAAATGACATACATTGAATAATTTAGATAAGCGCGTTCGCTAAATTCTCGTATGGGTTTCTGTTCTACTTCAATATAAGTTTTATTTGAATTTTGAGTCATAGCTTTTGTCTATCTATTTATTTACATCTATTTAATATTGTTAATGACGATAATACTGCCATACGAATAGCAACACCATTATGCACTTGTTGCAAAATGACAGATTGTTTACCATCGGCAACCTCTGAAGCGATTTCAACATTACGATTCATCGGACCTGGATGCATCACAATCGCATCTGGTTTAGCTAATTGCATACGTTTAGCAGTCACCCCAAATTGTTTGAAAAAGTCGTTAGTGTTGGGAAATTCATTTGCCGGCATGCGCTCTTTTTGAATGCGTAAGGTCATAATAACATCAACATCTTTTAATCCTTGATCGATATCATTATAAATCGACACATCAAGCGCCTTAAGATCATCAGTAATAAAACTTTCAGGCGCTATGAGTCGCAATTCGGCGACACCTAATTTAAGTAAGGCTTGTATATCTGAACGTGCAACCCGCGAATGAGCGATGTCGCCAATGATGGCAACTTTTAAATTATCAAAAACGGTTTTATGTTGCCGTATGGTTAGCATATCCAATAAACCTTGGGTTGGATGTTCATGATGCCCATCCCCACCATTAATAATTGCAACCTCTGTACCAAAATGATCCGCAACGAATTTTGCTGTCCCTGCTTGTGCATGACGAATCACCAACACTTGCACATCCATTGCCGCAATCGTTTGCAATGTGTCGATCAAAGTTTCACCTTTGACCATTGAAGAAGTTCCCATCTCAAGATTTAATACTTCCGCCCCCAAACGTTTGGCTGCGAGTTCAAAAGAACAACGAGTTCGGGTACTCGGTTCAAAAAAAAGATTAGCAACAGTTATCGAAGCTAAATCCCGTAAAACAGCTTTTGTATTATAACTTTTATCAATCAATTCTTGCGCGCGATCTAAGATTGCAGTTATTTCTTGTTTTGATAACGCCTCTATAGTTAACAGATGATTTAATTCGACCTTACTAGCCAATCCTGAGCACTCCAACTTTTGTTGCATACATCAAACTCCAAATTTATTGAATAATCCTTATCTATATGCCGGCTTTTCGAAATGTTGAAAATCTTTGCGATAACGCCAATTTCCACCCCAACGCCAACCATAATGCGCAAATGTTTTTGTGACTATACCATTGGTCTTTATTAGCCCGCTATAATTTTGTCTACGATTGACAAATGCCCTGGCATTGCCTGGTAAAACAATATTGCCTTTTACATATGGATTTATGGCTGGATTGATATCAATCGCTCGACCATAAGCATGCCACGAAAATCTAGTGCGAGAACCGGTCTTAAAACGACAATTGAACGCCGAGGTATTATTGGCGTGCATTGCGCGCTCATCATTGCCGTGGAAAACATACATCGGTTGCATATTGGCTATCGGAAATCGCTGTTGATAAAGCCTTTCAAAGATAGCAACGATTTGCTTGGCCAAGCGACGGTTTACAATTAAGACACCTTGATGTGCCTTCCCATCAAATCCATAATAAATAAGTTGCACATATGATAGGTCAGAAAGTGGTGTTGGACAAGCGGGTTGCCAAGTATACTGGCGCATCTTTGCTTGGATAGCCGGTGGAATTGCATTAATGGTTGCACTAAATTGCGGCAATGTGTGGTCAGTTGAATCCAGCGTAATTGCATTGGCAGAGGTACAAAGGCAAATAGCAAATACATTAAACAGCATAATGATGCGGTTTATTATGATACGAATTGGTGGCACGGCCTTTCCCTCTAGTTTTCTTGTTTCTAGTCTCTAGTTCTCTAGATTCAGCCAACTCTCTAAGATTAATTTGGCAGCGAAACTGTCTATCTCTTGCTTTTTTAACGCCTTATACCCACCGCTGTCAAATAGCTCACTCCGCGCAGAGACCGTGGTTAAGCGTTCATCGATACCGTGTACCGGGAGTTTGAAACGCTCATGCAAGCGATTGGCAAATCGCCGCGCACGTTTGGTGATGGCTTGTTCACTACCATCCATATTGAGTGGAATTCCCACAATCAGGGCTTGTGGTCGCCACTGTTCAATAAGTTTTTGAATGAGTTGCCAATCCGGAACTCCATCCTGGGCAGATAAATTTTTAAGTGGTGAAGCGGTCTTAGTTAAGGCTTGGCCAACTGCAACCCCAATCCGTTTGGTACCAAAATCAAAGCCTAGATATGTCTGGTTAGGCATGTCCTGTGTCACCTGACAGTGCATTCATATCAAAACCAATCAATTTGGCAGCGGCATTCCAGCGATTTTCATATGGGGTATCAAACAAGATATTGGCTTGCGCTGGGGTACAAAGCCAGATATTTTTTTGTAATTCTTCCTCTAACTGACCAGCACCCCAACCTGCATAACCTAGAGTTATGATTAAATCTGTGGGGCCACGGCCTTCAGCAATCGCTTCCAAGATATCACGCGAGGTGGTTACTGAAATTTCATCAGATGTTTCAAAACTGGAGCGCCACTTACCAAATGGACGGTGGATAACAAATCCTCGTTCTTGATGAACCGGCCCACCATACAAAACGGGTAACAGATTAATTTGATCATGGCTCGAGGTAATCTCCATTTGGTCAAACACCTCAGATAAATTGATCGTCGTGGGCCTATTGATCACAATACCTAAAGCACCATACTCGTTGTGCTCACAGATGTAAGTAACGGTTTGGTAAAAATTCGGATCATCCATATTCGGCATTGCGATTAAAAGATGATTGCTGAAATTGGTGCTTTCGTCTGCCATATAAATACCGTCAAAAAATGCTTATTTATATAATAAGTATGGTTAGAAAACAGCTAGGCCGCAATGAATTTTGCCTTTTTATTTTTTTAATCACGCCAACTTATTGATAATTATACAATGTGAGGATATAACATCATCCCCGCCCTTCAGGCCATCGCCTTTAATCTGCGGATCCGCTCTTCCGTTGGCGGATGGGTAGAAAATAAATGTTTTAACATATCACCACTTAAGGGATTGATAATAAAGAGGTGCGCTGTCGTCGGATGTGACTCAGCATTTTGTAATGGCACTTGCTTGCCAACGGTTTCCAGCTTTTGTAATGCACTTGCCAAGGCCAAGGGCTTACCACAGAGTTTCGCACCCGCCTCATCGGCGGCATATTCACGGGATCTGGAGATCGCCATTTGGATTAACGCAGCTGCAATTGGCGCTAAAATGACCATCGCCAAGCCACCTAACACGCCAGGGCCGTCATCATCACGGCCACCACCAAAGATCATCATCCAACTAAAAATATTGGCGAGCATCGAGATAGCCCCTGCGATGGTCGCCGCGATGGTACTGGTCAAGGTATCGCGATGCCGGACATGCGACAATTCATGACCTAATACACCCATCAATTCATCACGATCTAGGATTTGTAATATGCCCGTGGTCACTGCCACTGCTGCATGCGATGGATTACGGCCGGTCGCAAAGGCATTGGGGTTGGGATCATTAACAATATACACCTTTGGCATGGGTAGATTAGCGCGACGAGCTAAGTCTTTAACAATACTATGCAATTCTGGCGCCTCATTTGCGGTGACGGGTTGCGCACCATAACTTGCCAAGACAATCTTGTCAGAATACCAGTAGGCACTAAAGTTCATGACTAAAGCAAAAAGTAATGCAATGATCAAACCCGTATGACCACCTATTAATTGGCCCACGATAAGGAGTAGCGCCGTTAAACCTGCTAATAGTAATGTCGTGCGAAACCAATTCATACCATAAACCCCTTAACATAAACCTAATTACTTGAAGCTTGTTATCATAAATATAGTTCTGAAATAGCAATTTTCAATGCTGGGGGTTTACTAATGCAGAGAATATTTGTACCCTTAGCCTCATTTGTTAACCCTCAAGAGGAACACCCCCATATGACTACCATTGCCAATACAGAAGAATTAAAGGTTGAAATTGATTTATCTGCAGATGAACTGATTCGTCATGCTATTGCCAATAAGGAAGGAGTACTAGCGGCAAATGGGGCATTTTCTGCAACCACTGGCAAACGAACCGGACGCTCACCAAAAGACCGATTTATTGTTAAAGAACCAAGCACAGAGGCAAACATTGACTGGGGGGTTGTGAATCAACCATTTGATGATCAAAAGTTTGAAGCCTTATGGCAAAAGGCATGTCACTACATTGAAAATAAACAACACTATGCCCGCCACGCCTTTGTCGGTGCCGATAAAGATTTACGGCTATCAGTAAAAGTGATAACTGAGACCGCATGGCATAATCTATTTGCTCGACAATTATTTATCCGGCCAGAAAAGCTTAATGAATTTGACCATCATCAAGCGTGGACCATATTAAGCGTTCCCAATATGAAAACCAATCCTGAACAAGATGGCACCAATAGCGATGGCGTTGTGATCCTACACTTGAGTAAACGTCGAGTATTGATCTGCGGTATCGGCTACGCCGGAGAAATGAAAAAGGCAATGTTCACGATTATGAATTATCTCATGCCGGAACAAAATGTATTACCTATGCATTGCTCAGCGAATGTAGGTAAAGATGGCGATTCAGCCTTATTCTTTGGTTTGTCTGGCACCGGCAAAACAACCTTATCCGCAGACCCAGATCGGTTCCTTATTGGTGATGATGAACATGGTTGGTGTGATCATGGTGTTTTTAATTTTGAGGGTGGGTGCTACGCCAAATGTATAAATTTATCTCAAGAGCGGGAACCCATGATTTGGAATGCCATTAAACATGGGGCGGTGATGGAGAATGTCGTATTGGATGATAATCTAGAACCAAAATACGATGATGCAAGCCTGACTGAAAATACCCGTGTTGCTTATCCCTTAGAGCATATTGAAAAACGAGTCCCTGAAAATCGTGGCGACCAACCCAAGGCCGTTATCTTTCTTACTTGTGATCTGTATGGCGTATTACCACCAGTATCCTTGTTAACCAAAGAACAGGCAGCCTATCACTTTCTATCAGGATATACTGCGCTGGTTGGCAGCACTGAGGTTGGACAGGACAAGGGTGTTCGTTCTACCTTTAGTACGTGTTTTGGCGCACCATTCTTTCCACGACCACCAAAAGTATACGCCGAATTATTGATGCAAAAGATTGCCGCAACAGGTGCCCCAGTTTATTTAGTCAATACTGGTTGGACTGGTGGCGCCTATGGCACAGGCGAACGTTTTTCGATTCCAACGACTCGGGCCATTATCAAAGCCATCCTCAACGGCGAGTTACAAGCTGCTGAATTTCATACTATGACTAATTTTAAATTACAGGTACCCAAGTCGGTTAGTGGTGTCGATAGTAAACTGCTAACACCTGTCGCAACCTGGGCCAATGCAGATGATTATGCCAAGCAAGAACAAGAGTTGATCGCCAAATTCAAGGCCAACTTTGGTCGCTTCGATGTGCCACAGGCGATAGTTGAGGCAGGCCCGAACTAGGGACTAGAGACTGGAAAACTAGAAACTAGAGTTGATTTAGAGACCCCCTCACCCTCCCCCTCTCCCCCAAGGGGGAGAGGGATCCATTGTTTCTCCCCTTCGGGGAGAATAAATAATTATCACAAACCTTGCTTTATTATTGGCCATGCAATAATTAATGATCTATGGGGTTTCCCTTCTTGATCCCTCTCCCCCTTGGGGGAGAGGGGAGGGTGAGGGGGTCTCAAAATTCATTCTAGTCTCTAGTCTTTAGCCTCTAGTTCCTAGCCCCTAGCCTCTAGTTTCCAGCCCCTAGCCTCTAGATCAGCTAAATGCTGTTCTTTGGTTTGCATACCTTGTTCACGACTGGTTTGGATCACGGAATAAATCTGTTCTAGCTTATGCTCACGAATCAAATTTCTGATAGCGTGGGTACAGCGCATAATTTCCATCACTGCAAACCGACCACCACGTGGGCACTTTTCCAATTGCTGGGCGATTACCGCCGCTAATGACGCCGCCAAAATTGATTGCACCAACTGCTTTTCTGCAGCAGGAAAGACATCTACCATTCGACTCACTGCATTAACGGCAGAACTAGCATGCAGACTGGCTAACACTAAATGTCCGGTCTCGGCGGCCGTAATTGCCAAGCGAATCGTCTCTAAATCGCGTAGTTCGCCTAGCATAATAATATCCGGGTCTTCACGCAGTGCCGCACGCATGGCATTAATAAAACTATGACTATCACGATGGATCTCACGTTGATTAATCAAGGCCTTTTCCGATCGATAAACAAATTCAACCGGGTCTTCTATAGTGATGATATGTTTGCGCTGCGTCAAATTGATAAACTGTAACATAGCCGCTAAGGTACTACTTTTACCAGAGCCAGTAGGGCCCGTAACCAAAATTAAGCCCTGATTGGTATTCACAATTTCGGTCAAAATCCGTGGTAAATTTAATTCGTCGATTGTTGGCACAGTTCGGCTAAGCAATCGAAACACAACTGCCAAGCCCCGATGCTGTTGAAAGGCATGCACTCGAAAGCTAGCTAAATCATCAATCGAATAACCAAAATCAAGTTCCAAATCGGTTGCAAATCTCTGTTGCTGCTTGTCATTAAGTAATTCATGGAGTAATTTTATCAGGGTTATTTGCGTGACGATGGGTTGATCAAGTTGCACAAGTTCGCCATCGATGCGTAATAGAGGTGGCATATCGACGCTTAAGTGTAGATCGGATGCGTGTCTTTCAATCGCGAAAGTAAGTAAATGAAGAATATCCATAGGCAAAATCCTTTTTAACTAGAGATACTATTAAAGTATATATATATGATTTAATGATGACAGATATTATTACCAAAAATATAATAGAAATACAACGACACTTGGCTATGTTAGCTAGGCAATATGGCCGTGAAGCTAAGACAGTTAAATTACTAGCGGTCAGTAAAAATAAATCTGTTGTAGCGATCAAAGCAGCCTATGATGCTGGTCAAGAAGCCTTTGGTGAAAGTTATCTACAAGAAGCCATGGCAAAGATAACTGCATTAAGTGATTTAACCATCGAATGGCATTTTATTGGCCATATCCAATCAAACAAAACCAAGGCGATCGCGGAAAATTTTGCCTGGGTACATAGTGTTGCCAGTCGTCGTATCGCAGATAGACTTAATGATGCAAGACCAGCGCAACTACCACCACTAAATGTATTAATCGAAGTAAAGTTGGATACAGAGACAACTAAAAGTGGCATAGCTAGTAATGAACTTAGCCAATTAGCAAGCCATATTCAGACTCTGCCACACTTGAAACTAAGAGGCTTGATGGCCATTCCATCACCACAGACTACATTTACCGAGCAACGCCAAAGTTTTCATCGCTTACAACTTGCCTTTAGACAATTACAAGCCGAAGGGTTTGCAATTGATACCTTATCCATGGGGATGTCTAATGATTATGAAGCCGCCATCGCTGAAGGTGCAAATATCGTTCGTATTGGCACTGCGATTTTTGGCAGACGATAAACTAAGTCACTTTACTTGAATTTGAACAACTTTTTAGATATAATATATCTTATATAAAGGTAATACATCATGACTAAAGTACTTATTTCAATGTCTGAACAACTCGCTGCTCGTATGCGAGCGACTATTCCTGCTCGGCAACGCAGTAAAACCTTTGTACGCTTAATAAAAAAGGAAATAGAAAGAAGGGAAAAGGCGCTTTATGAATGTGCCGTAGCTGTTGAAAAAGATGCTGCTTTACATGATGAAATGCAAGACTGGGATGTAACAATACAAGATGGATTAAAGGATGAATCGTGGTGATGTTTACTGGGTTGATCTAAAACCAACAAAAGGCTCTGAAATTAACAAAATAAGGCCCTGTGTTTTGGTCGGGGCTACGCCCATTAATAAAGCCCGAAGGACCGTTGTCGTTGTCCCACTTTCTACAGCTGCAAAAGCACTTCCACCGCTAACTATCGCTGTCAATTGTCGAGGTAAAAAATCAACTGCGGTATGCGATCAAATTCGCACGGTGGATAAAAACAGACTACAAAAACTAGCTGACAGACTCTCGTCAAGTGATATGGATGCTCTTGATGATGGACTGCGGCAAGTCCTATCCTTATAATGCCTAATAGGACTTACGCAAAACGCGCTATGCTTTGTTAAAAACTCGCTCAAAATGCTTATTTATAAACTGCGCTTTCTCGCTCCTAACCTCGCCTAGCATCGTTTTTCGTAAGCCCTATTACACTTAAAACAAATATATACAAGAATATAAAATGAAGCAAACAACGATTAGTTTCATCGGCGCGGGCAATATGGCAACCAGCATCATTGGCGGCTTAATTGCCGATGGTTATGACCCCAAGAAAATTTGGGCAAGCAATATCAATCAAGATAAAGTGAATGCCCTAAAAGATCGATTTAATATCCATGCCACCACTGACAACAAAGAGGCCATCGCCCAAACTGAGGTTGTTGTCTTGGCCTTAAAACCTCACTTAATAAAATCTGTCCTTCTTGAGACCGCGGATATCATTGATAACAAACAACCTTATCTGATTTCCATTGCTGCTGGCACTAGGACCCATAGTATTCAGCAATGGTTAGGTAAAAAACTCCCGATTGTCAGATGTATGCCAAATACGCCAGCACTTGTTAGTACTGGCGCCACTGGATTATTTGCTACTGCAAACGCCGATGATCAACACAAAGAGATCGCCGAATCTATGATGCGCGCAGTGGGATTAACCGTTTGGATTACCAACGAGCAAGAGTTAGATGTTGTCACAGCACTTTCCGGGAGTGGGCCGGCCTACTTCTTTTATTTAATGGAAGCGATGGCAGAAGTGGCGGTTGAATTAGGACTTAGTCCTGAGACAGCCAATCTATTGACGATACAAACCGCATTAGGCACGGCACGAATGGCGATGGAAAGCGAAACTGACGTGGCTGAATTACGACGCAAAGTCACTTCCCCTGGTGGGACTACTGAGGCAGCACTTAATATTTTACAACAAGGACAATTTAAGACTTTGGTTGGCAATGCTATTAAACGTGCTACTATACGAGCCGATGAAATCGCAAATCAGGAATAACTATAAGGCCACATGAATGCTTGACTCAGTTGATAATGGCTTAATCTTCTTAGTTCGAATTTTATTTGAACTTTATATTATTGCGATTATGTTGCGGGTTATCTTGCAATGGGCAGGGGTACATTATTTCAACCCGATAGCACAGCTTGTTGTTAAATTAACAAACCCCGTACTTAAACCCCTACGCCGTATTATCCCATCTTGGCATGGTATTGATTTTGCCGCGCTTATCTTGTTACTGGCTTTAGAGTTAATCAAGCTACTTCTCATCATATGGCTCCAAGTGGGTAGTTTACCGAACATCATTGGTTTAATGGTGTGGGGCTTTGCTGATTTATTAAATATTTTATTAAACTTTTATTTTTGGGCGATATTAATTGCCGTGGTAATTAGTTTATTAGGACAAGCCCAATTTAGTAGTGTCGCCGAGGTGTTACATTTAATTACCGAGCCTCTGCTAAGGCCTTTTCGACGTGCCATACCACCCATTGCTGGTTTCGATTTATCACCTTTACCGGTAATCATCATTTTAAAGATTATCGATATAATTTTTGTTAATATGCTAATAAGCGTAGGTATTGGCTTGGCAAATTTATAATCTTAAACCCCTTGTACCGATGAGGTTTTGATGAACAAGTTAAAAAGAATACAGTTTAATGGTTCACTGATATTAACCTTCACATTAATATTCGGCCTCTACAACTTAGCGATAGCAGATAACTATGTCTGCCCCGGGAGTTACACTACAGTGATAACGGGCTATTCTATGGCGCAGGTTGAAGCAGCCTGTGGTAAACCCAAAAGCATTACCAAAAAACAAGTCAAATCAAATACGCCTGCGACTTATATCCAATGGATTTACACGCCGCCCAACATCAGTGCTAACGAGATAACCGAGTCTACACCACAACTGATTATTAGCTTTGATAAAAACCAGGTACAACAAATCTCAACTACCAATCAATTGGTCGGCAACCAATTCAGTTGTTACCGCAATAAGCAATTTCATATCGGTAGCAGCCTGGATGATGTTCGTGCCGCCTGTGGCAATCCAAGTTTAGTCAAAACAATGCAACAAGCAAATTCCCAAACAATCGAAATTCAGCAATGGACTTATGAATTTGGCCGCTACCAACCCGCCATTATTTTCACTTTTGAGGCAGGTAAATTAAAAAGTATTCATATGGGACAAGTTGCTAAATAAACAAGCTCTGTTGCAATTTCGTGTTACGAGCATAAATCGCAAAATTTGAGCTCAACTCTCAATGTGAAGAAGAATTGTTAACAAGTCCTTCATTATCCTTTGAATTTTCTGAAAAACCAGATAAACTTGTGCGTTTAAAATAACGATATAATAATAATTTCAAGCTAGGGACTAGCAATGGAAAGAAAGCAAAAACAACAATTAATAAACCATAAATCTCTGCTTGCTCAAAAAAGAATCCGATTATTTATAGTAGCCACCATTACTGCTGCGGTTGCGTTATGTATAAGCCTAATGAACACAAGCTATGCCGCTGATAAAGTCACCAATAAGACCCAAACTGGCAACCCTCTCAAAGAATTTTATCCAACTTACCCAAAACCAATTCTCCACCCAGGAGACAATGTCGCACTTATCAAAAAAGGTGAATATTTGGTTAGGATTGGGGATTGTATCTCTTGCCACACCAACACCCCAGGGGGCGGTAAAAATTTTGCTGGCGGTTTACCTATCCATACCCCGTTTGGGACATTTTTTACGCCAAACATCACTCCCGACAAAAAGACCGGTATCGGTAATTGGACAACTGACGATTTTATTAATGCCATGCATGATGGTATAAATCCTGAAGGGCAAAATTACTTTCCTGTGTTTCCTTACACCTCATTTACGAAAATAAACAAAGACGACTTAATCGCCATTAAGGCTTATTTGGATCATATTCAACCAGTCTATCAAAAAGATAAGGCACCAACTGCCCCATGGCCATTTAGTTGGCGCTTTGCACAAATCTTTTGGAAGTGGATGTTTTTCAAAGCGGAATATTATCATTACGATCATGATCATTCTAAACAATGGAACCGTGGCGCATATCTGGTACAAGGGCTTGGCCACTGTGGTGAATGTCATACTCCACGAAACCTTTTAGGTGCAATGAAACAGAAATATTATCTCACCGGGGCCTTTATTGATGGCTATTGGGCGCCAGATATCACCGGCATAGAATTCAGTGACACACCGCATGGCGAAGTTGTCGATGTCTTTGACCGAGCGCGATTAATCAATAAAGCAGGCCCTGTGCGCGGCCCAATGGATGAGGTCGATCATAATAGCTTGATGCAATTAAATCCTTATGATTTAGATGCAATCGCCTTATATCTCAAGTCCGTGAAAAGTCCGCAACCAAGGTTGCCAGATGGCATCAAAGGCAAGGCAAACTATGAAGCTGGACGCAAAGTCTATAAAGATGTCTGTGCGATGTGCCATGATAAAGGTATCGCCGGTGCTCCCATGATTTATGACACTTATAATTGGGACATGAGATTAAAGAAAGGTGGAATCGATAACTTATATATGCATGCAATCAACGGCTACAATAATATGCCACCTAAAGGCGGTTGTGTGACTTGTAACGATGCTGATGTCAAGGCCGCTGTCAATTACATCTTATCGCAAAGTCAAGATGCATCTGCTGCACAAAGAGTCAGTGGTTCTGTCAATCCAAAACCAGATACATCATATAAACGCGGTAAACTTATCTATCAAAATAGCTGTGCAGTTTGCCATGACAGTGGTCATTTAGGCGCTGAGAAATTAACAGATAAACAGGCATGGCATAGATTGCTTGAGAAAAATTTGGATACATTAATTGTGAATACGATAAAAGGTATTGGGAATATGCCCCCTAAAGGTGGCTGTAACGAATGTTCAACCTCGGATATTATTGCCGCGGTTAAATACATGGCTAAGACAGTAAATCCAGAGGGTGATTATTCATTATGGTAACCATCGTTAAAGCTTACCATATGCTAGATCAAGACACAGGAGAACAAAGATATGCGCTTTCGTGCAAGCCTTAAAGCGATCATAAGCCTTATCGCAAGCTTTATGTTTAGCATGAGCGCGATCGCTGATCAATTACCAAGATTTAATATGCATCGTGGGGTTACTCCGATTAGTAAAGACATCTATGATTTACATATGACAGTCTTTGGTATTTGTGTATTCATCGGTGTTATTGTCTTTACTGTATTATTTATCGCTTTGATTCGTCATCGAAAATCTCGCGGTGTCGAGGCTGCGCAATTCCATGAACATTCAAAATTAGAAATCTTATGGGCCGTGATTCCATTTATTATTTTAGTTATTATGGCCATCCCAGCGACCATCGTATTGCGTGATATGAATAATAGTTCTGATTCTGATCTCACCATCAAAATCACTGGTTATCAATGGAAGTGGCAATATGAATACTTGGATCAAGGGATTAAATTTTATAGTAATTTATCAACGCCATTATCCGAAATTAATAACAAGAAGAAGAAGTCTAAATGGTATTTACTACAAGTTGATAGACCTATCGTCATCCCCGTCAATAAAAAGGTCCGTTTCTTGATAACATCAAATGATGTCATTCACTCCTGGTGGGTACCACAATTAGGGATCAAAAAAGATGCCGTGCCTGGATTTATCCACGAGGCATGGGCAGAGGTTAAAAAACCAGGGACCTATCGTGGCCAATGTGCTGAGTTGTGCGGCGCTAACCATGGTTTTATGCCGATTGTTGTTATCGCCAAGACTGAAAAAGGATTTCAGCAATGGGTCAAACAACAACAAGAGGCGCAAGCCAAACCACCTGCTGTAGATAATAAAACCTATAGCTACAACGAATTAATGGCTATGGGTAAAAAACAATTTAACCAAAATTGTGCCGCCTGCCACCAAGCAAATGGTGAAGGTATTCCACCTATCTATCCAGCCCTACGTGGTAGTTCAGTGGCCGTTGGCTCACCCATATCGCGACATATTGATATTGTTTTACATGGTATCCCAGGTTCCGCAATGCAAGCCTTTAAAGATCAATTAAATGATACTCAGCTTGCCGCCATCATTACCTATGAGCGCAATGCCTGGGGCAATAATACTGGCGATGTGATACAACCATCAGACGTACATAAACAAAGACAACAAGTCACCCAAAAAGAACAAAAAGTTGAGCAGGGTGAAGAGAAAAAATTAAAGCAAGAAGCAAAAGAGCAACAAAAAGAATTAGAAAAGAATATGCCATCAATGGAAAAGGAATTACAAAAGCAAGATGACAATGGCTCAAAGCCACAATAAGGGTAATGCAAATTTAAACCCAAAGACAAAGTCGAGTAAGACAAACAATATTTATTGGATAACCTTATGCAGCTGTTTTGGTAGGGCTATGTCTTGCTTTAGTTGTTACCAGGCGATAATAAAAGAACTTACGAAAAACGATGCTAGGCACGGTAAAAATGAGTGAGCAAGCGAAGTTTATAAATAATACACGAGCATTGCGGGCGAATTTATTAGTCTAGCGTTTTTTCATAAATTCTAAACAAATATACAGACCCAGAAGAACAATAGGGGGATTATTCATGAGTGAAGCGGTAGAACAAACCGGATTATCAGTACCAGCTCGCATTGGCGCCTTTATTAAACGCTGGGTTTTCTCAACCAATCACAAAGACATCGGTACACTTTACTTAATCGCAGGTACCGTAATGTTTTTTGTGGGTGGCACCATGGCATTATTGATCCGCCTAGAATTATTCCAACCTGGTTTACAATTTTTAGAGCCTGATTTCTTTAACCAAATGACTACCATGCATGGGTTGATCATGATCTTTGGCTTTATCATGCCCTTCTTTACTGGACTTGCTAACTGGATGCTGCCATTGCAATTGGGTGCCCCTGATATGGCATTACCAAGATTGAATAACTTGAGTTTTTGGATCATTCCCTTTGCTATCTTGTTATTAATTCTATCTATTGCCATGCCTGGTCCTGGCCCTAACTTTGGCTGGACCTTCTATGCCCCATTATCAACAGCATACGGCCCACCCAGCACCGACTATATGATCTTTGCAATTCACTTATTGGGTATCTCATCCATCCTTGCGGCAATCAATGTTATTGTAACGATATTTAATATGCGGGCCCCCGGCATGACCATGATGAAAATGCCCATCTTTGCCTGGGCTTGGTTGATTACCGCATTTTTATTAATCGCCGTCATGCCCGTATTGGCAGGCACCGTGACCATGGTATTAACCGATCGCCACTTTGGCACCAGCTTTTTCAGTGCCGCTGGTGGTGGTGATCCTTTGTTATTTCAGCATTTATTCTGGTTCTTTGGTCATCCTGAAGTTTATATCATTATTCTCCCAGCATTTGGGGTAATTTCAGAGGTCATTCCAACCTTCAGTCGTAAACCATTGTTCGGTTATAACTTTATGGTTTATGCAATTGTGGTAATTGCATTCTTATCATTCTTCGTCTGGGTACATCATATGTTTGTCTCTGGGGTCACCCTAACTGCGGAATTATTCTTTATGTATGCCACGATGTTAATTGCAGTACCGACAGGCGTTAAAGTCTTTAACTGGGTTGGTACCATGTGGCGCGGTGCTATTAGCTTTGAAACACCGATGTTATTCGCCATTGCCTTCGTGATCTTATTTACCATTGGTGGTTTCTCTGGTTTGATGTTATCGATCGTACCAGCAGATTATCAATATCATGACACCTATTTCGTGGTTGCCCACTTCCATTATGTCTTGGTTCCTGGTGCAGTCTTTAGCGCCTTTGCTGCTGTTTACTATTGGCTCCCCAAGTGGTGCGGTTATATGTATAGCGAGGCACAAGGCAAATGGCATTTTTGGCTAACCACAATCGCCGTTAACTTAACCTTTTTCCCCATGCATTTTCTAGGCTTAGCTGGTATGCCGCGACGAATTCCAGACTATGCCTTACAGTTTTCCGATTTTAATGCCATGGCAAGTATTGGTGCATTTATATTTGGTTTTTCACAATTAATATTTGTTTGGAACGTAATTCAAACCGTACGTGGCAAACGACGTCAAAAGGCCACTGACCAAGTATGGGAAGGTGCTAAAGGGTTAGAATGGCAAGTGCCATCACCGGCACCGCATCATACCTGGGAAGTGCCACCACAGGTAAAATAACTATGACAAAAGAGACACAACAAAAATCTGAAAGTTCAAATAGCAAATCAAATCATGGCCGGACAGTTTTAATCTTGGCAGTGGTCGTGATCGCTATGTTTGGTTTTGGTTTCGCCATGGTGCCATTATATAACGTGTTATGTAACGTCACCGGTCTTAATGGTAAGACATCAAATCAAGCCGTAGCACTCGGCAATACCCACATTGATAAATCACGGACGATAACCGTGGAATTTGTCGCCAGCAATAACGGTAATCTACCATGGCAATTTCGGCCCCTCGTCAGAAAGATAAAATTACACCCTGGCGAAAACAAACGGGTCGCCTTCTTCGCGAAGAATGAATCCCGTCAAACCATGACTGTGCAAGCGATTCCGAGTGTTGCCCCAGGTGACGCTGCCAGATATTTACAAAAGACTGAATGTTTTTGTTTTAATCAACAAACGCTTAAAAGTGGCGAAGAAATGGATATGCCGTTGATATTTCATATTGACCCAGGCTTACCCAAAAATATCAAAATCCTTACTTTATCCTATACTTTATTTGATGCAGGACCATACAAATCACAACCGGCCAGTAAAACCGGCAAAATACGTTATTAATGAAGGGGAAAACCTATGGCAGAGAGTCACGGAAGTTATTTTGTACCGACCTATAGCAAATTACCACTAATTACAGCATTTGGCTTATTTTGCTTAGGCTTTGGCACACTACATATTCTGCATGACAACATCATTGGCTTTTTTTCGCTAGTTCTCGGCGCCATAATCGTTGCCGGCGTCTTATTCTTTTGGTTCCGGGAAGTGATTCGTGAAGCATTCAAAGGCTTACACGACGACCAAATGGATCGCTCATATCGCTGGGGGATGGTGTGGTTTATCTTTTCTGAGATCATGTTTTTTGGCATATTTTTCTTCGCCCTGGGCTATATCCGATTATTTGTCCTACCCGGCATTGCCGGTGAAGCAGGGACTTCACAGTCAGTCATGACCCATATCTTACTGTGGCCAAACTTTAAAGCCATGTGGCCTCTGTTTACCAATCCTAACCCTGCGGCTTATCCTGGCGCCACCGGCGTATTACATACCTGGACGATCCCGGCCTTAAATACATTAATTTTGCTCTCTAGCGCGGTCACCGTCACTTGGGCGCATTGGGCATTAAAACGCAATCATCGTAAACAATTGATGTTAGGGCTGGGAGTTACCATCCTGTTAGGTTTATGCTTTATTGGTCTGCAAGCACATGAGTATTATTTGGCCCACACCACTTATAATCTAGGTCTGGATTCTGGAATCTACGGCAGCACCTTTTTTATGCTGACTGGTTTCCATGCGGTACATGTTACGATCGGTGTGATTATCTTGACGGTGATCTGGTTGCGCTGTGCTAAAGGCCACTTCACACCCAAAGACCACTTCGGCTTCGAAGCCTCTGCCTGGTATTGGCACTTTGTGGATGTGGTCTGGTTATGTCTGTTTGTATTCGTTTACTGGATCTGATCTAGTAGCTAGTGGCTAGAAACAAGAGACTAGAGACAAAAAGACTAGAGACTAGAGACTAGAGACTAGAGACTAGAGACTAGAGACTAGAGACTAGAGACTAGAGACTAGAGATTATAAACCCCCTCACCCTCCCCTCTCCCCCAAGGGGGAGAGGGAACTTATTTTTTCCTCTCCCCCTTGGGGGAGAGGGGAGGGTGAGGGGGTTTATAAATAATACTCTTTCATTCAATTTATTAACCCTTTTCACTCATTTTACCCCCCAAAGCCCTAATATCACTCAACTATGTATATTTATTAACCTTCTCTTAATATTTTAATGCTACACTTATGAACATACACCATCAATTATTGAGATATACGCCCTTATGCCTCGAGGAAATAGTGGAAACCGAAGAAATTCGCCAAGGAGTCGCGGAAATGCCCGTGCCGGCCAGCAGACAGTCTATCAGTATCGACGTCGCGATAGTCGAGGCACCACTACATCTTCACAAACTGCGCCCCAACCCAGAGTCAATGTAGAAACCGCTAAACAAGCCTATCTTGCCACTATCAATAATGCTCAATACATCGCTGATATTGTCACTGCTTTTAACACACTAAAACAAGCGCTCAATAATGATCAAATTAAACAACTGGATTTGGATCTTTTTGTAAAAACTTTCTCCAAAATTGAACTATTATACAAAAGCAATAAATTCAGCCAAAGTAACGATGGCACGCGAAAAGGCAATGTACGAGACACCTCATATGACATTAAAGATATTGCAAAAACACTATTCGTTGATTTTCTACCTATCGAGCCCACGAAGTCTTCGCAAGAACACAAAACTGTCATGGCGCTATTAAATAAATTAGCCCAAATTCCTTTACAAATTCCGGATGATGCTAAACCACACTTGGCAAGATTGATAAACATTTCTGATAATTTTGATTCACAAAATCTCACGCTCACCAATGACATCTTAACCGCGGCTAAGAGTGGTTTAGATGTCAAAGAGTTGGTGACAGCGTTTATCAAAAAATGTAAATCTCGCCCAAAAGGTTTCGAATATAAATTTAGTAAAAAACAGCTTGCTGAATTACTGGAAGCCTGTTTGATCCATGATACGAACCAAGCAAAAGACAAAGCACGTATACCGATAAGCGATATCAATTATCTCATTACTGCATTCGGTAATACGTATAAAGAAGAGATGAAACCAGCTAAGCAAAAAGGTAAAGGAAAAAAAGGGAAAAGTTGGGTGGACATTACATCTTCAGTAATGACTACCCAAGGTCAAACCACAGATGCGCAGCAATTACTGCCAGCCATGCATTATTATGCAAAACTCTATGGTAGTTCGGATCAACTAAACCAACATACCAAAGGGATTCTCGAAAATTCAAATTTAAGAGCATATTTAAGTAACACCATTAAATTTAATACAGACAATGATGAAACCGCACCACAGAGTAATTTATTGGCTTATCTACGAAAGCACTTTGCTAATTACGACAACATTAAAATCAGTGGCGAAACTAAAACCGATGCAGGCTATTATGCAGATATCTTGATTAGTTACACTGACAAGGAAGGCAAACAACACACTGTTGACGTTGAATATGATGGCCTTGAATTTCATCACTATAAAACAACGCGCTTCAGTTATCATCAAAGAAGAAATAGATTAACTGATCGGTTACCCAAAAATCACACGCGAGACGCCGTCTTAAAGTTACATGATATAGACGTCCATCGCTTTACTATCGCCGATGTCAAGTTCAATGAAACTGGTGCTTTGGAAGAATCATCATCAAGATTTGATGCCTTCTGTAAGGTGCTAGAATTATCATTAGCAAAAACTGTGCATACAGATGCTGATGCAGACACAGCTACCACAGCAGGTGTAGCTAACACAAGTGACATGAATGATTCAAGTGAAAGTGACGATAGTGAAGAAGTAACAAGGACCTCATCTGATACTGGTTCGGATATTGAGACACCAACCTCTCCTGAACCACAGAAAATAGGGGGCGTCACCCTACCGGCTTATCTAAGAATTGATCAGTCCGACCTTGATAACCCAATCCAATTTGGTACCGTCGGGACTCTTAACGATGTTTTGAAAAAACATGGTCACTTCCAAGTTCCGAAAACCAAAGGATCTTACGCAGCAACACCCTATGTGGGTAAAAAAGCCTCTGAGAAACAAAAAGACATGCCTGCAAATCCATATCAATCTCCGATTAAAGGCCCTCGTTCCAGCGATTAGGCGAAACAACACGCCTCTCTCATCAAATTTAGCGCAATTAAACTCAAAATACGGTTGATAAAAAGTGAAACAGTAAGGTATAATTGCTCAAAATTGATTCTGATATAGCTTAATTTTTAGAAATATTGACGTATATCAAAACTAAGAAGGATGAAGACGCTCATGTTAAAAACACGTGTTGCAGACAAACCATTTGCCCTAGGTGCTGTGAGTATGAACTTAACAGATAGGGATATCAATGATACTCCGGGCTTTTATGCAGCAAAACATGTCACTAGTTTGGATTTATCAAATAATCAGCTCTGGGGACTGTTTGATTCTGGGGAAGGTGGGTTCGTTAACTTAGTCTGTCAACATCAGCAAATGACCACACTCAAGCTTGCAAATAATAAAATCAATGGCTTAAATATAGCTCCTATCTGCAACATCTTATTTAAAAACACGTCCCTAACAGAGTTCGATTTATCAGACAACGTCCTGGGCAATCAAGGAGTCAATGATATCCTCAACGCCTTGATTCAAAATAAAGACTCAAGGATTCAAGTGTTAAGACTTGTGAATACTGCATTCGATGCCATTGATTCTGAATTATTACCTGCATTATCTGAGGATCTTAAGCACCTTCAGTTGACCGCGCTAGACTTAAGCCAAAACCGGCTTGACGGGGAAGGCACACTCGAGGCGATTATGGACTTAGTTAAGAACCAACAATCGCTGCAGACACTTAAACTCGCCAGGACGCATTTGACGGATGCTGCTGTGGCGCAATTGGCAAATGGTGTAGCCGAGCATAAATCACTTGTCGAATTAGATATCTCAGAGACCCTGCATAGGTTGACTGAAGTGACGATTTTGGATTTAGTCAAAGCCGCTGCAAAACGTGCCCAAAGGCTTAAAGACAATGGTCAAAAAGGCGGTAGTCAAAGTTTTAAATTATGCCTGGGACAGATTAACAAACAATTGAAAACCGCTATTAAGCAAGCGTTAGTCGATAGCGAAGCTTCCGAAGCAATTGAAATAAGTTACTGGGTTAAAAGTGTTGACCGGGTAAAATGGTTTAAGCCAGCGCCGAGGCCGATTGGTGCTGAGAACAATACTAATCCAGAAAACTCCACCAAAACCTCTCCTGATGCAAATGATGTAAAACATCTTGAAGAAAATCGTGGTACAAAAAGCAACACCATGATGATGTAGTATTTCTGGAGACTAGAGGCTAGCGTTACTTTAGAACCCCCTCACCCTCCCCTCTCCCCCAAGGCTGACGGATCTGCTCATTTTTTAACAAAACCACGTTGCCCAAAAGTTGTCATTCCGGGGGTTACTGCAACTTGGCGAGCAGAGCCGAGCTTAGTTGCAGTTCATAGGTAGGATCTTTAAAGTTGTTGATTTTACTAAAAAAATTTGAGTTGTTTCATTCGAAGTCTTATAATTTGATTTTCAACAAGTAAATTAAGGAGACAACGAATGAAACAAGAGAATATTAGCATGTTTTTAGATCAAATGAGAAAAGTTTTTTGTGAGCACAAGCTAAATGCCCTTGGCAAATCACTTGGCTACGCAAAACGAGAGCGTAAAATAACCCCTGCCCGGTTAGTGCTGGCAGGTATTAAAGCGTTTTCCTGCTCTAAAGTTGAAACAATCGCAGATGTGCAACGTGCGTTTAATGCGATGTTTAATGAAGATGTTGCATATAAACCTTTCCATAATCAACTTGCCAAAATTAAATTTGGTGAGTTTATGAGAGAAGTAACAAATATTGTTTTTGAACATATCATGATACAAACACTTGGTTTCAATAATGAAGGAAATATGCTCGCTGAGTTTGATACAATTTACATACAGGATGGGACATCGTTTGGAGTAAAAGATAGTTTACGAGAAGTATTTCCAGGACGATTTACAACCATTAAACCGGCAGCGGTAGAGCTGCATGTGACTTATGATTTATGCCATGAAATGCCTGTCGCTATCAGCTTAACGCCTGATAAAGACAGTGAGAAAGCAGAGCTTCCCGAAGCAAGAGATTTATGTAATTGTTTAATTATGGCGGACTGTGGTTATCCTAATACGGAATATTTCACAGAGCTTCAGTTAAACAAGGGTTCTTATTTGATGCGCATGAATAAAGCCATCAACCCTTTTGTTATCGACAGGAGGAAAAGAGAAATCAAAAAACATACAGAGCGGCCATTAAAGCGAGTGAAACAAAAGCTTTCAAAGAAAAAGGTACACGATTTTGATGTTGTATTTCGCGACGATAAAACGAACACAACACATCGCTTAATTGTAAGATGGAATAACGAAAAGAAAGAATATATGCATCTTATCACTAATTTACCAAGAGAGCGTTATACGGCCGAGGCAATATTAGATATCTATCGATTGCGTTGGCAAATCGAACTTGCATTTAAAGAATGGAAATCGTATGCGAACCTTCATGCATTTGATACCTCAAATGAGAGTATCGTCGAAGGGTTTATTTGGTTTGCTATTATTGCTGCATTAATTAAGAGATTTATGGCGCACACGACCCAAGTAGTGAAAAAAGTTGAAACCTCAACGAGAAAAGTTGCCATGTGTGTGATACATGTCTTGCCGGATATTTTTAAATGTCTGGCCAAAAAAAGACGGCGCGCGTTAGAAAAAGTATTTTGTACTGCAATAGAGTATTTATCCAGGAATGCTTTACGGGCCCACCCGAAGCGTGACAGGGAAAAAGGCAGGTTGAAAATAGGCTTGGAACCAGTATTCCATGCTCTTAAGAACTAACCTATGAGTTGCAGTTGCAACCCGGAATCCAGGAATGATAGCGTTTCATGATAAGATGACTTTGCAATTCCTGGATCCCGGCTCATAACTGCAAGTAAGTTCGACTACGTCTCACCAACTTGCAGTAATGGCCGGGATGACAATGTTTTTATGCGGCAGAAAAATCACGCCGCGCCACTGTTTTTTAACTACATTGATTTTAATAATAAATTTTTCAAAAATGCGCAGATTCCTCAGCCCCCAAGGGCTGGGGAATCTGCAGCAAACCTAATTCTAAAAACGTAATAATCCCCTAAAAAAAGGTGTCATCCGATCCGGTGAGGGGTTTCTAATTAAACTCTAGTTTCTTGTTTCTAGCAACTAGTCACTAGCCAACCCCATGCGGATGAATCCAACCCAATGATGCCCCAATGATTAGCAAAATAAATACCAACAATGACAAACCAATACGCCAGGTCAATGCCTTCACCACTCGGTCGCTTTTGCCACCGTCTTTTATCAAGTAAAACAGAGCACTGCCAAGACTATAGATTATAAACAACAGTAGTAAAACCAAGACGATCTTTAGTATCATATGCTAATCCTTTAATATTATTAATATTACGTTATTATTATTGTTTTTGTTTATGGCTTATTTTTGTACCAAAATTATAAACGCAAATAAGAATGAAGAATGCCATGTATTCTGAAACAACTGATTCAAAAGTACAACTAAGAAAAAAGCTTTTCCCGTTCCAGTTTCGACCACGCTTGTTACCAACGGCTGCCACCATCCTCTGTTTACCAATATTCATCAGCTTAGGTTTTTGGCAACTACATCGAGCTGAAGAAAAAAAGACCATCCAAGCTGAGCTATCAGCGCGAACTAAAATGCCTGCGATAGAACTCGATAAGATTCATGGTGACATCAAGCATTATCAATATCGAAAATTAACTGCCCAAGGCCATTACGACACTAAACATCAATTTTTATTGGACAATAAATTTCACAACCATCAAGTTGGCTATCAAGTTATCACCCCGCTGATTATCCCTAAGCAAAATAAAGTACTCCTTATTAACCGTGGCTGGATACCTGCAGGCCGTGATCGCCGCAAATTACCAAGCTTAAAACCGCTTCCGGGCTTGCAAAACATTACGGGTATGATTAGCATACCTGGAGAAAGTTTTACCTTGGCAAAAAATAACATGGATTCGATCGCCGGTAAGCAATGGCCCATACGCATTGAGGCGCTCGACTTAAAAATGATCGCCCGTGTATTAGCTAAACCAGTTTATCCATTTGTGGTCATGCTAGCACCGGATGCCAAACATGGTTTTGTGCGACAATGGCAATTTGTTGTCAGCAAACCGGAAAAACATATTGGTTATGCCATTCAATGGTTTGCCTTTGCGATAATACTTTTAATCTTGTTTGTAGTATTAAATTGCAAACGGGTACGGTCTCCAAATACCAGTGAGACTTGATGAATAAGATGGAATGATAACAATAATGACAACTGATACAAAAAATAACAAACGTCGAAGTCTATTGATGATGGGGATTTTAATCGCCGTCTTTTTTGGTCCAATTATTGTTGCCATGAGTTTATATTCCACTCATGCCTTTGTCCCAGAAACATTGAACCATGGTCAGTTAATTGATCCACCGCTCACCTTGGCCGATTTACAACTTACCAATTTGCAACATAAACCAGTAACTGAAGAACAGTTACCACATACTTGGCGTTTGCTTTATATCAACCATGGCCATTGCAATAAATTATGCCAAGATAATCTTTATAAGATGCGTCAAATACGCAAGGCCTTAGGCAAAAATATGGATCGTATCAGTCGCATTATGATTGAGCCAACGTCTGCCAAGCAAGCAAAAACAATTTCACAAATTATCGAGAAAAAATATCAAGGCACTTTATTGTTAGAAGCAGAGCAACATCATATCCAAACATTCATTAATGATAGCCCTTATGCCACTAAGAATAATCTTGATCATGGCGCCCTATATATTGTTGATCCACTCGGGAATGTAATTTTAAGTTATTCTGCAAGCGCAAAACCAAAGGCTATTTACCAAGATTTAAAACGTTTATTAACTGCTTCACAAATAGGATAAATATAATTATGAATACTAACCTTGCACTGCGTCGCTTAACTTTATTTGCCGCCATCCTGGCATTTGTAGTGGTAACCTTAGGTGCATATACCCGCTTGACGGATGCCGGTCTTGGCTGCCCAGATTGGCCGGGCTGTTATAATCATATGATTGTTCCTGAAAGTCAAAATGCTATTTCGCAAGCAGAGCATGTCTATCCTGGTTGGCCAGTTGAAACCATCAAGGCTTGGACCGAAATGATCCATCGTTATGCCGCTGGGACGCTCGGTATATTAATTTTGATCTTAGCGGGGATCGCCATTCGCAAACGCAAACAACCAGGACAACCACTGATCGTACCTTTACTATTGGTTGCGATCGCCGCGTTTCAAGCGGCACTAGGGATGTGGACAGTAACCTTGCGACTTACCCCGATCGTGGTGATGGGGCATCTCTTGGGTGGCATGACTATCTTAGCTTTATTATGGTGGACGCACCTGAAAAGTAAGGCACTTAACAATGCCTTTTCCAACAACAGTGATAGTTTCCAACGCATTAGACCATGGGCCATCGCAGGACTGGTCATTGTGGCATGTCAAATCGCGTTGGGTGGTTGGACCAGTGCCAATTATGCCGCCCTGGTTTGTCCTAATTTCCCTTATTGCACCGCGCATGTATTCTTCCCAAAGGTTGATTTTCACGATGCATTTAACGTCTTCAGTGCCTTAAGTGCCCATGCCGCCGTTGGTCATTTGAGCCAGGCGGCCTTGATGACTATCCAAATGACGCATCGCCTTGGGGCATTTATCACAGCTTTTTATCTTGGATTATTGGGCATCTTTTTATTAGCCATGAATGCCAAACCATTAAAGCTAATCGGTAGTATTATCTTACTCTTGTTGGCAACCCAGATTACCTTGGGCGTACTCAATATTGTAATGATGTTACCATTACCTGTGGCATTGCTTCATAACTCCGTCGCTGCATTACTTTTATTAACTTTAGTGACGCTAATTTACTTTTTATTTAATCGGCGCATAGATGCTTAATTCATTTATTAACGTCGATAATAAAGGACAAACATGACCAGTTATTCGGAAACACAAGGCACAGTTATAAATTGGCGTGACTATATTGCTTTATGTAAACCGAATGTCGTTTTGTTAATGTTATTAACCTCCGTCGTTGGCATGTACTTGGCGACACCTGGCTTCGTGCCAATGAATATTTTGTTGTTTGGCGTATTAGGGATTGGTTTAACTGCCTCAGCCGGGGCCGCCGTCAATCATGTGGTTGACCGACATTTAGATGCCGTAATGAACCGCACTCGAAATCGACCATTGCCGACCAAGCGTATTGCCACCAAACATGCCCTCTTGTTTGCAGCAGGATTAGCTACATTCGGATTGACCATCTTGGTTAGTTACATAAATATCTTGACCGCCATTTTGACCTTATTAACTTTAATCGGTTACGCTGTTATTTATACCTTATTTTTGAAACGGGCAACGCCACAAAATATTGTTATTGGTGGGGCGGCGGGCGCTGCACCACCGATGTTAGGTTGGACTGCAGTCACTGGACATCTTGATCCACAGGCATTAATTTTAGTCTTAATTATCTTTGCCTGGACACCACCGCATTTTTGGGCCTTGGCCATACATCGCCATAAGGAATATGCTACCGCCAAGATCCCTATGTTACCTGTTACCCATGGCATTCCATTTACAAAACTATATATTCTGTTATACACCGTCTTATTATTTGCCGTTTCGCTATTGCCTTATGCCACTGGTATGAGTGGAATGTGTTATTTTATCGGTGCTATCATATTAGGCGCAATTTTTCTTTATTACGCCTTGATGCTTATGTTTAGCGATAAGCCACTTATTGCTATGCAAACATTTCGTTATTCGATTTTTTATTTAATGTTGTTATTTATTTTATTATTAGTGGATCATTATATTACGTTAATTTAACGGAAGGTGAACTATGCATACAAAAAAATCAACTTCAGGTCGAACCATTTGGCCATTATTAGGTTTTGTTTTCGTATTAGGAATTATTGCCTTAGCCTTTGGTTTTCAATTTGGCACTACGAAGATGAGCAAAAATACTGAAGATTATGTACCAACACAAGTAGCCACTGTACTCCCCGCAGGCCGAACTATCCCTGCCTTCAAGTTAACCGCAAATACTGGTAAACCATTTACCAATGCCAACCTCAAAGGTCATTGGTCATTCGTGTTTTTTGGATTTACCAATTGCCCGCACATTTGTCCAACTACCATGGCAGAGTTTGCTAAGATTTATAAAATCCTCGCTGACCAGGGTGTGACAGAACCACAATATTGGTTAATTAGTATTGACCCCGCACGTGATACCGTTAAACGCGTCAATACTTATGTGAAGGCCTTTAATAAAAACTTTAACGGTGCAACTGGCGATGAAAAAGAAGTCGAAAACTTGGCCAAGGCCTTAGGTGCAGTTTATATGAAGGCTTATCCAAAAGCAGATAAAGATGCAGAAAATTATCAAATCGATCACAGTGGTACAATCGTCTTGGTTAATCCAAAAGGTGAAATCAAGGCATTTTTCTCAATGCCACACGAGGCACAAACAATTGCTGGAGATTATCTCGCCATCACGAAACAAAAAGGTTAAGCCATGCAGAAATTACTAAATCATTTTGTGCTGATATGTTTATTACTATTAAGCCTTTCTCTTGCAGGGTGCGGCAATAATAATCATGCACAGAATATGCAACAAAATCTTGTCTTTTATGATTTAAAAGGCAATGCGTTAAAGCTTGCTGACTTTCACGGCAAGTGGGTACTTATAAATTATTGGGCAAGTTGGTGCAAACCTTGCTTTAAAGAAATCCCTGAGCTAAATCGTTTTTATAGAGAGCATCGCAAAAATGTTGTCTTACTTGGATTTAGTTATGATCAAGAACAGGGTGATTCATTGGCAAAACTTGCCAAAAAGATGGGTATTGAGTTTCCAACCTTAACCCAAGACCCAGCATCGGCAATCGGTATTACTAGCCTTCCAGGATTGCCAGCAACATATATTATCAACCCAAAAGGTAAGCTGTCTGAAGCCTTATTTGGGATGCAAACTAAAAAGAGTTTGGAAGAAGCAATCGAGAAAAGCTAATGGCAGAAGCATGCTTACATTGTTATGTTAGCGGTAGGGTTCAAGGGGTGTTTTTTCGAGCGAATACCAAGAAAAAGGCAAAAAAACTTGGCCTGACTGGATGGGTCAAGAATTTGGCTGATGGACGTGTCGAGGTTTTAGCGAATGGTGACGAAGCACAATTAGCTAAACTCGAGCAATGGTTGCATCGTGGACCAATTGGCGCCAAGGTCGAAAATCTTGAGACCGAGATGTTAGCACCACAAACATTTGCTGATTTCCAAGTTACATAACAATTGTAAATATCATTTTACGGATTATTAGAATGCAAAAAATAGGTCTTGCGCTTGGCAGTGGATCTGCGCGTGGATGGGCCCATATTGGTGTCATCCGTGCCTTAACAGAAATGGGCATTAAGCCGGATATAATTGCTGGCTGTTCCGTCGGCGCCATCGTCGGCGCTGCTTACGCCATGAATGAATTTGATGCCTTGGAACAGTGGGTACGTAAGCTCAAAGTCAGTCAAATCATAAGAATGATTGACATTGATCTATTCCGCGGTGGACTTATCAAAGGCAGTCGTTTATTGAATTTAATACCATTCGACATTGATGTCGATATCGATAGCTTAACAATGCCATTTGCTACTGTAGCAACCGATATTAATTATGGTCATGAGATTTGGTTACAAGAGGGCAGCTTGTATCAGGCAATCCGTGCGTCAATTGCCTTACCTGGATTTTTTAACCCCGTTTTACATAATGGTCATTGGCTCGTGGACGGTGGCTTAGTCAATCCCGTACCTGTCTCACTTTGCCGCGCCATGGGCGCAGATAGAATTATCGCAGTAAATCTTAATAAAGATATCCCTGGACGTCATATATTAAAACGTCAAAAAAAACCCGGCGCAACTGCGCGATTATTTAATTCATTTTATAAAAAGGGCAAATCGATTTTACCTTCTTTAGAATTATTTTCAAAAAATGGCGTGGAAGAAGATGAGCTTGACGAGTCAGCCAAAAAAGCAGAAAACAACGATGCAAAAGCGGCAAGCCCGCTTGGTTATTTCGATGTCATTGCCTCTTCGATAAATATCATGCAATACCGCATTACCAACAGTCGCCTAGCCGGCGATGCACCTGATGTTATCATTGAACCTTTGCTTGCACACATGGATCTTATTGATTTTGATAAAGCCGACGAAGCGATCAAAGAAGGATATGAAAGCGTCAAAAGATCTAAAGTGATGTTGAAACATTGTTTATATTCACATGACTAATAATAAAGTAATTGCTAGGTCTTGCATGCATTAGTATTTATTTTAGAGCCCCTCACCCACCCCTCTCCACCTAAAGAAATGGAAGCAATAATATCTCATTAAAGCTTTTCCTGTCCTCAATTAACATAAAATAAGTCCACTTATCATGTCTCATTTAATTTTTATTCTAACATACTACTTGATAATTATATTATCAAATAGGAGATACCGCATGGGCAAAGAAAATAGCAATAAAAACATCACAAGTTTATCAGATGAAATGATGTTATATATATTTGAGGATTTGTCACCAAAAGATTTAGCTGCTGCAGCATTGGTTTGTAAAAAGTGGGACCAATTAACAAACGACGATCAACTATGGAGAAAGTGGCTGCGTGAACAGCGAAGCAATTCAATTTTTAAGGAAAATGTAACTTCCACAAAACAACTTATTAAAAAAGCGTCTATCGTATACATAGTAGGACAGCCAATCCGATGTACTCGCCCTTTAAAGCTTTCTGAATTTTATAGCCAACCTCTTAGTCGAATTAGTGAAGAACAATTAAAGACGTCATTTAAAAGCGACGAACAAGATCAAGAATATCCAATCTTTGAGACTGAATCAGATGCAAAGAGATTTATAAACGCCACAAATATGGCACAAGGTGGATGGATAGATAAATATCCGGTAATCGCCAAAGCTTGCATCAAATTAAGAGCGCCAATTAAGAATCAAGCCATAGCTGTTAATCCAATTATTATTAAAGGTGTTGAAGAAGCTGATAACACTCCATTTCATCTAATTCAGGAAGCATGGGAGAATAAAACCCAAAACTCTTTTCCGCATATCCACGAAACGGATATAGCGAAATTTTACAGTTTAAAATTAGAGGTTAATAACAAAATTTATCAGCATATTTATGAACCTGAGCAACCCAAAAGCCGTTGTATTTTGCAATAAGCCTTCTAGATCAGAGTGGGCCAATGCTATTATGCCTGGCCTACCTATTTCGTTTCCAATAATGATAATAACCTGCCGTTAGTGAATAACCATAACCGCGGCCTTCGTGATAACAACTTCTAAGCAAAGGAACTACATTCACTAACTCCCAACCTTCACTTGCCATATCATTTAGCTGCACGATATAAGCCTCATTTTCAGTTAATGATTCAGCGTTTGGGTCAGATGGCAAATGTGGCTCAACCCTATCTTCGGTACGCGACTCAATGAAATATTCTACATGATAGTATGTGACTGTATATTCATACATGATTGTAACCTTATTATTTTATTTATATTTTAATTTTGAAAGATTGTAAGCTTGGGTATTCTGTTTGCATATATAAATTGAACCAACATCCTCTACTGATGCTAAATCCAACTATTCAATAACTTCGCCTGACTCAAAAGCAGCATCAAAATCTGTTGCTTTAATATTTCTACTTTCAGTCTTTTTCATGATGAATATCCCAATATGTTATACCTCACACTGCACCTCAAACCGTTGCCCATCATCCAGTCTTATGGCACTCAGACAATTGCCCCAGACACAGCCACTGTCTAAAGGATAAATCCCCGGTAGCTTAATAACCTGTTGCCAATCATTATAAAGCGCCGCCCAATGGCCAAAGATGATATTTAAATCATGATTGCGACGTCCTTGAATGGAAAACCAGGGTTGGCAGTCTTTAGGTGCATGTGCAAGATCGCCCTTGGCGGATAATTCCAATTCACCTTGCTGATTGCAAAAACGGATTCGCGTAAAACAATTAATGATATAGCGATAACGATCCCAGCCGGACAATTCTGTCGACCATTGTTTAGGATGATCACCATACATATTTTGTAATAGCTTTACAAAGTCATCGCCTTGCAAAAGCGTTTCAACTTCTTTCGCACATTGACTTGCCGTAGCCAAATCCCATTGCGGCGCAAGGCCTGCATGTACCAAGATAAAACTTGATCCTGGGACATGATGTAATAACGGCCGATGGCGCAACCATGTTAATAATTGTTCGCGATCGTCTGCGGTTAATAATTCATCCAAGGTATCTGATTTGGAAATACGAGCACCCGCATATGCCACCGCCAATAAATGTAAATCATGATTGCCCAAGACAGTGATCGCGCGATCACCCAATGCATAGACATAGCGCATCACAGCGAGTGAATTGGGGCCGCGATTGACTAAATCGCCGGTAAACCATAATTGATCGGTTACCGGATTAAATTGGATTTTTGCAATTAGCCGCTCAAAAGCCGCAAAACAACCTTGCACATCTCCGATCGCATAAATCGCCATGTTGATACAACCTAGCTATTATTTATTTTCTGATTTGGTCATAATCGCTAACACATCACATGGCATTAAGTGCAACATAGAGTTAGATGTTGAACCTAGCAACATACCCAAGCCATGGTGCTCATGGCGTCCTAACAGTAATAAATCAATACCCAAATTTTGTACCTTATCCATCAGAATTTCACTAGTATTTCCCGTTTCAATGTGAAGATGATCAGCAGGGATACCAAATTCGTTAGCCAACTTTTCAAGTGATTCCTCTGCCTGATTTTGAATAGATTTTTCTATGTCTCCATTCAATGGTATCGCAAATTCACCACCACCATACATGACGGGTGAAAATTCAACAATGTGGATTATACTCACTTCTGCATTGGTGCGATTTGCCATATCTTTAGCCCTGGCGACAGCTTGCTTGCTTTCTGGTGACAAATCGGTTGCAACTAAGATATGCTTGTAAGATTTCAAATGATAACTCCTTTTTGTAACTGAGCTGACGGTTTGTACAACTCTATAAATTTGGTGAATCATTACCTTTCTTATATCATTATTGGTAAAATCATGCAGCATTGATCAGCAAAGGTCAATATTGTGATTAAGACAAACGCTTTTGAAACTGCTTTATAGGATCAATTTTTATGCAGCAACTCAGGCAGATTATCGGTTTAGCCGGCGTCGACTTCGATGAACGACGTTCTGCCCGCATTACCAGCCTGTTTTTTGATTGGATCATGTTCTTTATCGCCATTTTTCTGCCAGTGATTTGGTATTTAGAACATTACGATATCTTATCCAGAAATATTGCCAGTATCTTTCATTGGGTTGTTTGGTTAGCGTTTACCATTGAAATGACAACCGTTACCCTACTTGTTAAACGCAAAATTCGCTATATGGTAACAAACTGGTTTAACCTTTTTATCATTATATTCACTTGTCCATTATTGTGGTTTCATTCGCCACTCATCGCTGCCATGCGGATATTACGTTATCTACTCTTATTTCGCATCTTGGTCAGTTGGTGGGGAATATCACGAGGCATCCTGGCACGCAATCATCTAGGTGCAACCTTACTTGTATTTACCATGATTGTCTTGGTGGTTGGTGATTTGATTTCACTGGTTGATCCTGGCATTCCCAACCCATGGCTGGGTATGTGGTGGGCTGTACAGACTATTACCACAGTGGGTTATGGCGACATTGTCCCCAAGACAGTGCTCGGGCAATTCTTTTCGATGATTATCATGATCATGGGTGTGGCGTTAATTTCTATCTTAACCGCTAACTTTTCAGCCTATCTACTCGGCAAGAAAGACACAGATAAACAAGACCGTCTTGAACTCAACATTCAAATGCGTGAACTGAGAGCCAGCATTACACGTTTAGAAAAAAAACTTGATGCTCTAGTACAACAAAAAGGAAAAGAACAAATTACCGAAGAACAGCAACAAGATTCACACTAACTTATTAGCGATGACAACATATTGTGGCAATGAGATTTGTTCTGGCCTCAGACTTGGGTCGATATTTAATGTTACTAAATCATTAGCACTGATCATGTCTTTCAAACAATTGCGGATCGTTTTACGCCGGTGCATAAATGCATGGCGCACTACATCAGCAAATACTTGATAATCTTTTGCGGGATAAGGTAATTGATTATGTGGTATCAACCTTACCACAGCTGACTCAACCTTAGGTGGTGGCTGAAAGGCATGGCGCGAGACATCAAACAAGTGTTGCACTTGACAATGATACTGCACCATGACCCCCAAACGGCTATAATCCTTTTCACCGACGGTTGCCACTAAACGATCCACGACTTCTTTTTGTAGCATAAAATGCATATCTTTAATCACCGCTTTATGATCTAATAAATGGAAAATGAGTGGCGTCGAAATGTTATAGGGAAGATTACCAACAATTCGTAATGTATGCGATTCATCAGTAAGTTCACTAAAATCATAATTTAATACATCTTCATTAATAACTTCAATCTGATGCGCATCGCTCGCCAATAACTTTAAGCCCAAGATTAAATCACGATCTAATTCAACAACAGTTAATTTCGCGACACGCGATAAAATAAATTTAGTTAATGCACCTCGTCCTGGACCAATTTCAATGAGTTGATCATCTTCTTTAGGATTGATTGCACTGACAATCTTTTGAATAATCCGATGATCAATCAAAAAATGCTGACCAAATCTTTTGCGTGGTCGATGGGCAAATGTCATGACGATTCCTTTTTATGTTCAATCATACTCATGGCAACATTTATCGCCAATAACAGACTGCTACTTTGTGCGCGACCACTACCTGCCAAATCAAATGCCGTGCCATGGTCAACCGAGGTGCGAATTATTGGTAAACCTAAAGTAATATTCACTGCTTGACCAAAACCTTTATATTTAAGCACCGGAAGACCTTGATCATGATACATTGCTAACACTGCATCGGCGGTTGTTAAATATTTTGCTGAAAATAAAGTGTCTGCAGGCAAGGGCCCCAGTAAATCAAATTGCTGTTTGCGCAAATCATTTAATACAGGAATAATAACATCAAGCTCTTCACGTCCTAAATTTCCTGACTCACCTGCATGCGGATTTAAACCCGCAACCAAGATCTTTGGTTGTGGACAATTGAAATATTTAACTAATTGTTGCTGCAAAATAGTTAGTATTTCGCGCAACATTGTTTTATTGATCGCGGCTGGCACTTTAGCCAAAGGTAAATGTGTCGTCGCAAGAGCCACTCGTAACCCTTCTGTTGCAAGCATCATCACCACGCGTTTAGTATTAGTCAATTGTGCCAAATATTCGGTATGGCCCGTAAAAGTATACCCGGCTTCATTGATGACACTTTTGTTAATGGGCCCGGTAACCATCGCCATAAAAGTACCAGCGATACATTCACGCACGGCAATCTTTAACGTTTCTAAAAGATAACTCGCATTAGCTACATCGGGCGTCCCACAACAATACGGATTGGCGGCCTTGACTGGTAATACCTTTAATGAGCCAGGGTCTGAAATAACGGCTGTAGCCTGTTTATCAAACGCAATAATCTGTAGTGGCAAATTCAAACGTTCAGCACGCGTCTGCAAAACCTCTGGATCTGCGATAGCCACAATCTCGGCTGGCAATTGCCGTTGTGCCAATTGAATTAGAATATCAGGCCCAATACCGGCCGGCTCTCCTGGGGTCACTACGATGCGTTTAATTTTGTTCATTGGCTATCGATTCTCTTATCAATTGGGGTCAGGTCTTTCATTATAGCAAAATGCTATAATGAAAGACCTGACCCCAATTGATATGTTATCATTTTAAGCATCATGATTACATCTATAAACAATCATCAGCTAAAGCCCGATCCCATTTCTTTAGCGCATAGTGCTAAGGTCCAGGCCGAGATTTGCCAAGTCTTGACACAACACCATGGTAAGATTGGTTTTGACCATTTTATGGAGCTTGCCCTTTATGCCCCAGGATTAGGTTACTATACCGCTGGGGCCCGAAAATTTGGTGCCGCTGGTGACTTTGTCACCGCCCCTGAATTATCATCGATCTTTAGTAAATGTCTCGCACAACAATGTGCCCAGGTGTTAAGCCACTTAGAACAAGGGATTATTTTAGAATTTGGTGCTGGTAGTGGCATTATGGCCGCCGATGTATTACAACACTTGGCTGAATTAGATCAATTGCCCCATCAATATTGGATTTTAGAAGTCAGCCCTGAGCTTCGCCAACGTCAACAACAGACCTTGATCCAGGCTTGCCCACAACTTTTGGAACGTGTCGGTTGGCTGACTCAATTACCAGCAACAAAATTTGATGGTGTCATTCTTGCCAATGAGGTCATTGACGCTATGCCAGCGCATCGCTTTAAGCTAGACCAATCTGCTTCGCCTAAGCTACAAGAATATTTTGTTGCTTTACAGGGTGAAGAATTTTGTTGGCAACTTGAGCCCGCGAGAATGAATGTTGCTGCTAAATTGCAACCCATTATCAAAAACTATCTCCACCATACTGATAACTATACTTCAGAAATCAATCTGCATATCGAACCTTGGTTGAATAGCTTAAGCGATATTTTAAATTGCGGCGTCGTGTTGCTTATTGATTATGGCTTTCCACGACATGAATTTTATCACCCTGAACGGGTTATGGGGACATTGATGTGTCACTTTCGTCATCATTCACATGACAATCCCCTCATTTGGCCTGGAATCCAAGACATCACTACCCATGTTGATTTCACTGCTATTGCTGAATTTGGCACTAAGGCAGGTTTTGATCTTTTGGGCTATACCAATCAAGCAGCTTTTTTGATAAATTGTGGCCTAGATCGATTTGCCCAGGCGCCCAATGAAGTTGAACAAATAAATATAAATAATGAGATAAAGCGGCTGACTTTACCTACCGAAATGGGGGAATTATTTAAAGTCATCGCCTTGGCGCGAAAATTTGAAAATGAATTAATAGGTTTTCAACAAATGAACCGGATCCATCAATTATGAATCAATTAGCAACGCCTAAAAAAGTCTGTCTCGAATATTCAGATCAAGATTTAAATTTTTCGGCTGGCCATTTTACGATATTTGCGCATGACCAACGCGAGCGCTTACATGGCCATAATTATTTGGTGCAAGCTACGCTCACATTATTAGTTGGCAATGATGGTCTTAATTTTGATTGTCGTCTATATAAGGATGAAATTTACCAGTTATGCCAACAATTACACTTGGCATTTTTATTGCCAACGCAATCACCTTATTTACAAATTGAGGATGAAGGCGAATATGTAAATGCTTATTTCAATAATGAACGGATCCCATTTTTGAAAAAAGATGTTATTTTATTACCTTTAACCAATATCAGTATCGAAGAGCTTGCCCATTGGTTCTTGGTGAAACTCACTGATGATAAACACCGATTAGATAATCATAGTATCATTGAGATAAGTGTGAAAATATCTTCTTATCCAGGGATTGCTGCCACGGCAAAATGGAGCCTGCACGATGACTAAGTTACCTTCATCTGAGTTTTGGCGTTATTCGCTAAAATTTTATGGCAATGAGACAGTCAAGGATGTCTGTTTAACCTTGCAGTCGCAATATGACATTAATGTAAATATTTTATTATTCATTTGCTATCTCGCACAAACCGGTCGCGGACAAATACCCAAACCTGTATTGCAAACCATTATTGATGAAATACAGCAATGGCACCAAGGCATCACAAAAGGCCTTCGAAATTTGCGGCAACAGTTAAAGCAAATCAAAGATAAAGATTGGGCCAGCGATTTGCGCAAAGAGATTTTGGATGATGAACTTATCTCAGAGCAAATCGAACAATTAATTATAGGGCATCATTACAGTGCACCCGTTATTGCTCGACGGCCGAAATCACATAAGATCCATGATTGCATCAGCAATTTTCATCTCTATTTCACGCTGCTAGAAATAGATTTAACTGAACAAGACTATGCCTTGTTACAGCAATTATTGAATCAAGCCTTCCCAGGCGCCGTTAGCCACCATTTGGATCAATTGTCTATTTCGTTTTGATTATTTAGAGCCCCCCTAACCTCCCCAAAAGGGGTGAGGGAGGCTCTAAATCAATCCTACTTCCTAGCTCCTCGTCCCTAGGCTCTAGCTAAACCCCAGCATCAATAAGCTATACTTAGCAATAACCAGATGAAAATCCTGAATGTGTCCTAAAAGCTAAGGCCATAACCGATGAATAAAGCAAACTTTGATAAACATTCAACCCCTTGCTTAACCACAGCTTTGGCTGGCCCTTTGCAAACACTCGAACAAAAAATATTAGCCAACCGCATAACCATTGAAACTTGGTTACGTGAGCAATGGCAACAAACACCACCACCATTTTATTGTTCGGTAGACATTCGTAATAGTGGCTTTCAGATAGCACCTGTAGATAGCAATCTTTATCCTGCTGGTTTTAATAACCTTCACCCAAACTTATTACCTTTGGCAATCCAAGCCACTGCTACCACTTTGGATCGGCTTACCCCAAAATGCAAACGGTTACTAATTATTCCTGAAAGCCATACTCGCAATCCGTTTTATTTTGAAAATGTTGCTGTATTACAAGAAATCTTGTTAGCAGCGGGTTATGAAACTCGCATTGGGACATTAATTCCTGAATTGCATCAAGCAAAAACGATCACTCTTAATAAAAATAAAAAACTCCTTTTAGAACCCATTACAAAAAAAGGGAATCGCATCTATTTAAATGAATTTGATCCTTGCATCATTATCCTTAATAATGATTTTTCAGATGGAATCCCGAAACTGCTATCTGACATAGAACAACCAATCATGCCACCATTAGAATTAACCTGGGCCCATCGACGCAAGTCACAGCATTTTCATTTTTACCAACTTGTCGCCAATCAATTCGCTAAACTTATTGATATTGATCCATGGCATATTTGTCCAATGTTCCAACTCTGTGAAAAGGTAAACTTTATGAATGGTGAAGGTTTAACTTGCTTAACTGAACATATTGTTACGCTGCTAGAGAAAATAAACCAGAAATACCAAGCTTTAAATATTGATCGCAAACCCTATGTCATCATCAAACCAGATACCGGCACTTACGGCTTAGGCATTATGACGGTAACCAATGCAAACCAAATACAACAGCTTAATCGCAAACAAAGGCAACAAATGTCAACCATCAAAGGTGGACAACCAGTCACTCGTGTATTAATCCAAGAAGGTATTTATACGTCAGAAACGATAGGTAAACAAAACGCTGTAGCAGAACCCGTTGTTTACATGATAGGCCAACACGTTGTAGGCGGTTTTTACCGTGTACATAACCAACGAGGGCCAGATGAAAATTTAAATAGCCCTGGCATGGAATTTCATGCACTTGCCTTTGACTGTTCATGTAATATGCCCGATCTAAGTGATAACCCGGATTGCCAATTAAATCGTTTTTATACCTATGGCGTCATTGCACGTTTGGCATTACTCGCAACCGCGCAAGAAATTAGAGAATTAACATCATGAAACATAAACTTGCTGTCATTATGGATCCAATTGCCTTTATCAATCCTAAAAAGGATACCACTCTGGCAATGTTGCTTGAGGCCCAACGACGTGGTTATGAAATTCATTATCTGGAACCCAAGGATTTAAATCTCATTGATGAAAAAGTTGTTGCCCATACCCAACAACTCAATGTCTTTAATGATGAAAAACAGTGGTATCAATTTGGTAAGCAAACAATAAATCAATTGCAGACGTTTGACGTGATATTAATGCGCAAAGACCCACCGTTTGATATCGAATATATTTATGTCACTTATTTATTGGAAATCGCGGAGCGACAGGGTAGTTTAGTGGTTAACAAACCACAAGCCCTACGCGATGCCAATGAGAAATTATTCACGGCCTACTTTCCAGAATGTTGTCCTGACACTTTGGTTTCACGCAATAAAGCTGAAATTCTGAAATTTATCGGCAAACATAATAAAGTTGTTCTTAAGCCTTTGGATAGCATGGGCGGGCGCTATGTTTATCTCGTCAATAAAGGCGATCTGAATACCCATGTGATTATTGAGACCCTCACTCATTTTGGCACCCGCTTTATGATGGCCCAACAATTCATCCCTGATATCACCGTCACCGGTGATAAGCGTATTATCCTGATTGATGGTGAACCCATTCCCTATGCCTTGGCACGCATCCCTAAGGCCGGAGATATCCGCGGCAACTTAGCCGCCGGTGGTACCGGCAAGGGTATCGCCATCAATCAACGTGACCGTGAAATTTGTCAACATTTAACTACCGCGCTTAAACAACGCGGCTTACTCTTTGTCGGCATTGATGTTATTGGTGATTATCTCACAGAAATCAATGTCACTAGCCCTACTTGTGTCCGTGAAATCGATAAAGCCTTTAATATCAATATCAGTGCAATATTGTTTGATTGCATTGAACAAAAGATCGATGGGATCAAGTCTTGACCCCACTAATAGGTTAGGACTTACGAAAAACGATGCTAGGCGAGACAAAAACGAGCGAAAAAGCGCAGTTTATAAATAATAAATGAGCATTTTGAGTGAGTTTTTAACAAAGCATAGCGCGTTTTGCGTAAGTCCTATAGGCAACAAAAAAGTGAAATTGTTTCAATAAACATGTTAGTATTTACGGCTTGCTGAAAGTAACAATATTTGCTTTGTTCACATGGAAAACAAAGCAGATTTAGCTTACGTCTACGTATATAAGAACTTGAGGGATAATAATGTCAGATTATAACTTATTTACTTCGGAATCTGTCTCAGAGGGACACCCTGATAAAATGGCAGATCAAATCTCAGACGCCATCCTTGATGCCATATTGGCGCAAGATTCAAATGCGCGCGTCGCCTGTGAAACCTTTATCAAAACCGGTATGGTCTTGGTTGGTGGCGAAATCAGCACCAATGCCTGGGTGGATGTCGAGCAAATTACTCGCGATATTATCAAAGACATTGGCTATGATGATGCAGAACTTGGTTTTGATCATGCCTCTTGTGCAGTGTTGACCTCCATTGGTAAACAATCACCTGATATCGCCCAAGGTGTCGATGAAACCCCAGATCATGAACAAGGTGCTGGGGACCAAGGCTTGATGTTTGGCTACGCCTCTAATGAAACCGATGTCTTGATGCCAGCCCCGATCACTTATGCCCACCGGTTGGTGAAACGTCAAGCTGATTTGCGTAAGGCGGGTACACTAACCTGGCTCGGCCCCGATGCGAAAAGTCAATTGACCTTCCGTTATCATGACGGCAAACCAACCTCGGTTGACGCCATCGTATTATCAACGCAGCATCGACCTAACGTCAGCCAAAGCACATTAGTCGAGGCAGTGATTGAAGAAATCGTCAAACCTGTTATTCCTGAATCAATGCTGACCAAAGACACCCGCTATTTCATTAATCCAACCGGCCGCTTTGTATTAGGTGGTCCCTATGCTGATTGTGGCTTGACCGGTCGTAAAATCATTGTCGATACTTACGGTGGTATGGCAAGACATGGCGGTGGCTGCTTCTCTGGTAAAGACCCCAGTAAAGTGGACCGGTCTGCGGCTTATGCTGCACGCTATGTAGCAAAAAATATCGTCGCCTCTGGCATTGCCGACAAAGTTGAGCTTCAAGTTTCCTATGCAATCGGGGTTGCCGAACCAACATCGATTAGCGTCAATACCTTTGGTACTGGACGCTTGAACGATGATGAGATCGTTGGCCTGGTGCGCGAACATTTTGATTTGCGACCGAACGGTTTAATCAAGATGTTAAACTTGATGCGACCGATATATACAGCTACTGCAGCATATGGCCACTTTGGTCGCATCGACGATAACTTCCCTTGGGAAAAAACCGATAAAGCAGAAATCCTACGTGTTGCTGCTAACTTGTAACTAGTAACAATAAACAAGGGCTTACGAAAAACAATGCTAGGCGAGGTTAGGAGCGAGAAAGCGCAGTTTATAAATAATAAATGAGCATTTTGAGCGAGTTTTTAACAAAGCATAGCGTGTTTTGCGTAAGTCCTAAGACATAAACGAGGCAAAAATGAGTACAAATACCGTGACAGCTATTAACCCAGACTACAAAGTAGCAGACATTAACCTGGCCCAATGGGGACGTAAAGAGATCGCCATTGCTGAAACCGAAATGCCAGGCTTAATGGCGTTACGCAAAGAATATGGCAACAAAAAACCATTAAAAGGTGCGCGCATCGCTGGTTGTTTGCATATGACGATTCAAACGGCCGTGCTGATTGAAACCTTACTTGAGCTAGGCGCTGAAGTCCGTTGGTCTTCATGTAATATCTTTTCAACCCAAGACCATGCCGCAGCCGCCATTGCTGCCCGTGATATTCCTGTCTTTGCTTGGAAGGGTGAAACCGAAGAAGAATATAATTGGTGTATCGAACAAACCATTTTGGGACCAAACGATTGGCGACCAAATATGTTACTCGATGACGGTGGTGATTTGACTTTGCATGTCCATGAGAAACACCCTGAATTATTGGCTGACATCAAAGGTTTGTCTGAAGAAACGACCACCGGTGTTCATCGTCTTTATGAAATGGCGAAAAAGGGTACGCTTAAAGTGCCTGCAATCAATGTCAATGACTCAGTCACCAAATCTAAATTCGACAACCTCTATGGCTGTCGTGAATCACTGGTCGATGGTATTAAACGCGCAACCGACGTTATGATCGCTGGCAAGATCGCCTTGGTTATGGGTTTCGGTGATGTCGGTAAGGGTTGCGCGCAATCACTGCGTGGCTTAGGCGCCACCGTATGGGTTACTGAAATCGACCCTATTTGTGCCTTGCAAGCGGCTATGGAAGGTTATCGTGTGGTAACAATTGAAGATGCCGTCGCGGTTGCTGATATCTTTGTGACTGCCACCGGCAATTACAATGTCATCACCCATGACCATATGCTAAAAATGAAGAACCAAGCCATCGTTTGTAACATTGGTCACTTTGATAATGAGATTGATGTGGCCTCATTGAAAAAATATCAATGGGAAAACATTAAACCACAGGTTGACCATATCATCTTCCCAGATAAAAAGCGGATTATCTTGTTGGCCCAAGGCCGTTTAGTTAATCTAGGTTGTGCCACTGGCCATCCAAGCTTTGTGATGTCAAACTCATTTACCAACCAAGTATTGGCGCAAATGGAACTGTGGCAACATCACGATAAATACGATTGCCGAGTCTATGTCTTACCAAAGCACTTAGATGAAAAGGTCGCGCGTTTACATTTAGATAGGATCGGTGCCAAATTAACAAAATTAACCACCGAACAAGCCAAATACATCGGCGTCGATGTCAATGGCCCATACAAACCTGAAGCTTATCGCTACTAAAAACTGTGCGTGTAACGCGTATCTATCAAGATTGTGACCTCGCATCGGGCAAGTTAATCTCATTAACCCCCGATGCGACCAATCATCTCACCAATGTCTTACGTTTAAATCCTGGTGATGCAGTCATCATCTTCAATGGTCGTGGCGGAGAATATCAGGCGATTCTAAATAAACAAGGCAAGCGCGATTGGCTGGCCCAGATTGGCGACTTTCAACCATGCCATGTTGAATCGCCGATTCGGATCCATCTTGGCCAAGCAATCTTGCGTGGCGATAAGATGGATTGGGTCATCCAAAAGGCCACCGAGCTTGGGGTCTGCACGATCACCCCCATCTTTACCCAATACTGCAATGTGCAATTATCAAAAGAACGGTTACAAAAACGTATAGAGCATTGGCAAACTGTGGCTATCCATGCCGCCGAACAGAGTGGCCGAGACCACATCCCGCAGATACAACCAGCGCTGAATATGATTGATTGGCTGTGCCAGGCAGATGACGATGCAGATGTTGCGCCCGAAACTAATCAAAGCAATACCACCAAGCAACAACATACCTTGAAACTCATCCTAGACCCACGTGCGGATGTGCGATTGGCAGATATAGCTCATACTGACAACGCTAGACAAATTCGCTTGTTCATCGGCCCCGAAGGTGGCTTGAGCGAGGCTGAAATCGCCGCTGCCAAGCAAGATGGCTATCACGCCGTTAGCATGGGCCCGAGGGTCTTGCGCACAGAGACTGCAGCAATCACAGCGATCGCGCTGACCCAGATGCGCTGGGGTGATGTTTGAGACTTGTTACTGTTTGGATTACTCCCAGAGACTATATATTTTACACAATGTGTATAAGCACTAAAATTGTCCATTTTTAATACGGATTTGGCCTGTATTCATTAGCTTTTTTTCGATCATGTATTGTAAAATATGTACTATAGTTAAATTAATTACGTGAGGTAAAACTATGCAACGCTTTCCGGCAAACACGGGGTCTATCCCGACTGCAACTGTAAACGGTTACAAAGTTGCTCCTTTTAAAGATCCTAAAAGTGATTATTACGGAGGCTTTGCGAATACAACTAATAAGTATCCGGTTACCCAAACATTAATCCTTGATGGACAAAAACAAACTTTCAAGTGGCCCTCTTCGGAACATGCTTATCATGCACAAAAGTTGATACACCTAAAGAATAAATATCAATGGGATAGCCAGGCTCAACAAACATTAACAAACACATTGAGAAAATTAGAAAGAACAAAGGCTCAACCTGGTGATGAATTCCTGCCTAGAAACGATTGGGACCCACTAATTCAGCAATTAATCTCTAATCACAGGCCAAAGTTTGGCAATAATAAACAAAAATTCGATAGCTTATGTGACGCAAACTATCACCCCAAAGCTCCCCAGAATGGATTGATTCCAAACACGAATGAACCCTACACCTCAGAATTCATGCGTACGGTACTTCGTTTGAAGTTAGACCAACATCCCAATTTAAAAAACTTGGCAATGCAAATGGCAAGGGAAGGGATAATACCAATTGAATACAGCAGACATGACTCAAACTGGGCATCAGGTAAAGATGGCTCTGGAAGTAATAGATTGGGCATCTTACTACTTGAAGAAGGTAATCGTTTATTAATACAAAATGGTGAGACACCTGCATTGTTAAACCCAAAAGCAGCTTATCAACAGATGCAAAGATTAAATCAGAGCGCGTTAGGGCATGATTCATTAATCCAAGGAGCACAAAAATTATTTCACACATCTTCTTATGGTTCAAATTATTATCAAGTCCCTCAGCAACCAAACTCGAGTTATGCTGCGATCAATTCAACAATACCCGCACAACAACCTACTAAACCAAATATCGATTTAGTGGTATATCCAAGCAAGAAGTACAGTTATACCGTCGTAAAGCGCGCTACCAATAGCAAGTTAGAATTACATATTTATCCTAAAGGTAGTGGACGAGAACCCACCGCCATGTACCAAGATAATTCGGGTCGATGGCGAAAGTGCACGAATATGAACCGTGCTAATGTGCAACGCTTAATGAGGGACTATGATCTTTGGCTACAACAACCACAACAAACATTACCATCCAGTCTTCCTGCAAGACCACCTCATCAATCGCAGGTTCAAGGACTGCAGCGCAGTGGGTATAGCACTAATTATTCACATAATCCACCGTCCACTAACAGTCGTTATAATCCATATCCTCATTTCACAGCACAGACCACAGCTCCTCAAACAAGGGCGTTTAATCCCAGCCAAACTGCCTTATTTTTGCTGCAAACAGCATCGCTTGATGGGGCTAAAGCTATTAATAGCGCGGTCATTGGTCCTGATCGAAATGTCCCGAGCAAATGGGTGTTAAAACTATATTTTACTTCTGCTCAAGAAGCGCAAAAATTCGCCAAAGGCGCCGAAACCCTAACCACAAATAATCCTAGGGTCCCGCTTAATGGCAATGAAGTCGTCATTGGGCAAAATAGGTGCAAAGATTTATGTAAAAAGCTATACATTGATATAAATTATTTGCATCAACACCTACCTAAAGAGCAAACACCATCCTCGACTTACCATCACAGTAAAAGATTTGGTGGTCCTGCTTGATGCCGCGAATATCCTGGGTTGGTATCTATCGTAGGTCGGTATCGCGCAGCGATGCCGACAAATAAAAATATTCATTTAATTCATTACCGACAAAAATATTATGCGCCTACGATAGATACCGACTACATCTACCCATACAATCAGCAATATCTGTGTAATAATTTTACAATACAGCGTCAAACTCATTGGATTAAAGGCATATCCAAAATCATGTGCTATACTGAATTTTAAGAAAGATAAAGCAATAACGGAGATAATAATATCTCAACTTATGGAGGAGTTTGGAATATGTCTAAAATCTTTATTCCAACTTGTTACTTCCCGAGCACGGTTATGTTTGTTGATGATAGCCGGGATTTTTTATTAAATTTTACTTTGCAATTGGACGAAAGCATTGCATTCAAACTCTATAATTCGCCTCAAGATGCCTTGAAATCCTTAAACATGGCGCATCACCCAGATCAGCAACAATTCAATGAACGTTGCCTAACTGAATACTTGGATGCCGAAGGTAGCCCCTTGACCAATTTTACAGTTAATTTAGATTTGGCCGCTATTCACTGGGAAGTCTATAACCCACAAAGGTTCAGTGAAATCTCCGTCGTTGTCGTCGATTATGCTATGCCAGGGATGAATGGTTTAGAATTCTTTAAACAAATGGAAAATAGTCAGGTAAAACGCATTTTATTAACCGGCCGCGCTGATGAACGCACTGCCGTTGAAGCATTTAATGATGGCATTATCGACTTATATATTCAAAAACAAAACCCCAATATTACTGAGGTCATTAATAAAAGCATCGCCAAGATGCAATTCAGTTATTTCCAAAACATGTCTGAAATCATTATTAAAATGTTATCGGTTACCTCACCAAATTGTTTACAAGACCCAGCATTTTTCGAATTGTTCGATCGCATTAGAAAGGAAAACAATATCTGTGAATACTATTTAACAGAAAACTCCGGCAGCTTCTTAATGCTGGATGCCGATGGCAAGATCAGTTATTTTATTGTCAAGACAGAACAAGATCTCCGACTGCACTATGAATTGGCGCAAGACAATAATGCCCCCGAACAAATCCTGGAACAATTACGTTCTGGGGAAATGATTCCTTATTTTTGGCAGATTGATAGTATGTATCAAGGTGAGTGGAATGATTGGTCAACCTATCTCTATCCAGCACAAAAGGCACAAGGACAAGAGACTTATTATTATGCAGTAATCAAAGAACCACCTAACTCTGATATTAAAGCCGATCGGATATTGTCATATAATGCCTATCTTGATCAACTCGACTTTTCATTATCTTGAATCAAAGCTTCTATGATTGATTTGCCTGGTTTACTGCACTAATTCTGGAACATTATTAAAATCATCCGGGAAGGTTAAATTAAATTGTAAAACTGATACCCCCTCGGGTTGTACCAGCATTTGATGCTGAATGGTATAAATCAACTTTGACTTATATTCTTTATTTTCTTGACCTTGCCAAATTTCTGGGGTAAATGATGCCTGAAAATAAACGCGTTTGTATTGACTGCAATCAAACCGCTTTTGTAACTCCATTATCCCATTTTTATTATCCTTACTGGGGGCACTCAGATCTAAGGTAAAAATTGGCTTCTCATTATCAAAATCAACCATAGCAATCTTAACATCATACCTTTGCCATCCCTTGGTTTTGGTTACATAGAGATTGCAGATCAACTTTTTATTCGTGTTTGTCGCCAACGCAAACCCCGGGAGCCCGATGGCGATAGATATCAATAAAACAATAGCTACTCGACGTGCCTGAAAAAATATGGTTTTCATTTACTCTTCTCCCGTTATACAATCACTAATATCCATTGTGTATTATGCTTTGAGGTTTAAGTTGTATTGGGTACATATATATTTAAAGATAGCACAACTTGTGATTAGAGCCTAATATAATTACCATATAAGGTGCGATAAGGGAAAGATGAGAAAGACGCTAATATTTGGAATGACCGCTTTATTTTGCTTAGGGATTAGTTATGGAGATCAACAACCTCTATCTATCATCTCTATTAAGCGTAACATTAAGCCTGTCGGCCAAGTTTATATTGCCAAAGAAGAAGCAAACGTCAAATCGTCGACAGTCCAACAAGAAGCAGCCAACCAGGCTCAAGCAAGCACTGGCGATAACCAAGCCAAGGCTAAGCAAATCTACGGGCAATATTGCTCCGTTTGTCATAAGTCCGGAACCGCGGGCGCACCCAAATTTGGTGATAAAGCTGATTGGCAACCGCGCATCAAACAAGGGATAAAAGTATTGGTTCAACACGCCATCCATGGTTACAAAGTAATGCCACCTAAAGGTACTTGCATGAAGTGTTCCGACCAAGACATCCAAGCCACTGTTGAATATATGGTAGAACAAAGTAAATGAGTAACCACATTAAAAACAGATGACTAAAGCAAACCCAGAAATATTGTCCAACCCGACTCGGTTAGGTTTAAAATGGAAATTTGGGGCAATCACATTACTCGTGATAATCCTTATTAGCGGTATTCTATTCCCAATCATCTATAGCCAATATAAATATCAACGCTTAGCAGAATTGAATAAGCGGATGTTAGATATCGTGGAAACAGTGATTGCTCTACACGACCCAATAACCGCTAAACAACAATTTATTGATTCGCTCACTAAAATTAAAGCTAACACAGATTTACGCAGTCTAGTTGTGTTTGACAGTCACCACCATGTCATTGCCCACTATGGTGAAGACATTACCCTGACGCCACAATTAATGCATCATTTAACACTAGCGACAACGCCCATCTTGATTGACAAGCATAATCAATTTTATAGCTATTGGACAAGCGAGACATTACATAAATCATTCGAGATAATTGCCAAAATTAATGGCGCGCCTTATATTCGTTCCATGTGGTGGTTGATTGCGGAATATAGCTTAATTAGCTTGGCAATTGCATTCATTTTGATTGCCATTTCCTTGTTTATAAGCCGTATCGCTGAAAACAAATATAAAACTATGGCATTATTTCCGAGTGAAAATCATAATCCCATAATTAGGATCTCAGCCAATGGCAAACTTCGTTACGCCAATCTTGGTAGCATAACAATATTGCAGCAATGGCAGATTGAAATCGGAGAATTTGTCCCGGACAAATGGCGTAAATTAGTATCCGATACTTTACAGCTTAAGGAGCTAAAAGTAATCGAGGAACAATTTGCCTCTAAGATATATATGATAAATATCGTCCCGATAAATGAAATGAATTACGTTAATTTATATTTTACTGACATCTCAAGGCTAAAAGAATATCAACAACAACTTCGTAAAACCACCAGTTATGATAGTGCAACTAATTTGCCAAACAGAAGATTATTTATAGAATTGTTAACTCAAGAAATGCAACATATAAAATCTGACAACCAATATTTATTAATATTTTTTTTTGGCATCAGTGATTTTAAAAACATTAGTCTGTATATTGGCCATGATAATTGTGAAGCATTGTTATTATTGCTTGTGAAACGCCTTCAAGAAAAGCTTGAACAGCTGCCTATCATTGCACGCATCAATGAAGGAAATTTTGCTGCTATTTCTGAAGTCGTTGACAATCCTGATGTTGCTAATCTAATAGCACAAAATATTATTGAAACTTTTTACAAACCATTCAAAGTTAATGACCAAACTATAAAATTAACTGCAAACATTGGCATTGCAATCTATCCCAGTGATGGCAAAGTAGCAAGTGAACTATTAAAACATGCAGACCTGGCAATGTATCATGCGCGAACCTTAAATGATAACAATTATCAATTTTATATTTCTGAAATGAATCAGCGGGTGCAACACCAGACAAAGATTATTGCCGATTTACATGCTGCCATAGATGAAAAGCAATTTTTACTCTATTTTCAACCCCAACACGATCTTAAAGATAATACTATGATTGGCGCAGAAGTCTTGTTACGTTGGCAACACCCAGAATACGGTCTTATGACGCCAAGTAGTTTCATTAATACACTCGAGACATCCGGCATGATACACGAGGTTGGGCAATGGATCTTGACCTCGGTCTGCGAACAAATCTTCGATTGGAAAGCAAAAGGGCTAGTTAATATTCGTTTTGCGATCAATATTTCTCCCAAACAATTTAATCAACAAAAGATTATTCCTTTTACAAATCATTTATTAACCAAAACCGGTATTGACCCCGCGTTACTCGAGTATGAAATTACCGAGGGCATTACCATTGATGATACTGATCTCGCTATCAAAATAATGGATCAATTACATGATCTAGGCATCAAAATAGCGATCGATGATTTTGGTACCGGCTATTCGTCATTAAAATACTTACACAAATTTCCTGTGCAACGTTTAAAGATTGATAAAAGTTTTATCCATGGTTTTGGACAAAATGGGTTTTATCAATCTCTTATTAAGACAATTATTTCCTTAGGCCACATCTTAGGAATGAAAGTCATTGCGGAAGGTGTTGAGACGAAGACGCAATATGATTTTTTAGCAGCAAATGGTTGTGATGAGGCACAAGGCTATTATTTTGCAAAACCGTTACCCAAAGATGAATTTTTTGAATATGCGAGTAAAGTGATAGCTTAAGCATTGGATTAATCCAATGCTTAAGCTAACGCTACTTCCTTTAAAACTCGCTTCGTCGATCCAAAATACGATAACCTAAGGCCTCGGCCACATGGTCTTTAGCAATAAATTCACTGCCTGCCAAATCAGCAATTGTCCTGGCCACCCGCAAAATACGATGGTATGCCCGCGCCGATAAGTTCAAACGTTTCATGGCATTGACCAGCATGGTTTTTTCTGTCTTGTCCAAACGACAACACTGATCTAATTGTTTGCCAACCAATCTGGCATTCATTTCATTGGCCCGTGCTAATTGTCTTTGCCGAGCTCGCGTCACCCGCTTTCTAACTAATTCACTACTCTCACTTTTTACTGGTTCATCGGCGATTAATATGTCTTGTTGTACTCTGGCGACTTCAATATGCATATCGATACGATCCAAAAGTGGGCCTGACAATTTTGCGCGATAACGCGCAATACGCTCATGACTACAGCGGCATTGACCTTGCCTGTCACCATAATAACCACATGGGCATGGATTCATGGCAGCGATCAATTGAAACCGCGCCGGAAATTCTGCCTGTCTAGCGGCGCGTGAAATGGTAATACTGCCGCTTTCAAGCGGTTCACGTAATGCCTCTAATACCTTGCGCTCAAATTCAGGTAATTCATCTAAAAACAATACCCCATTATGTGCTAATGATATCTCTCCTGGTCGTGGTGGACTGCCACCCCCAACGAGAGCAACACTCGATGCCGAGTGATGCGGCGATCGAAATGGCCGTTGTTTAATGATGCGTGGTTCTAAATGCCGATGACTGATGGATTGCACGACTGCAACCGCGATCGCCTCTTCATCCGTAATCTCAGGCAAGATCCCTGGCAATCGACTCGCGAGCATACTCTTACCGGTTCCGGGCGGGCCAAACATTAGCACACTATGCCCACCCGCCGCTGCGATCTCAAGTGCGCGCTTGGCATACTCTTGACCACGGACATCTAATAAATCAGGATAATTACCCATTTCATATCGTTTATTTTTGCGTATATAAGGGTTAATCTGCTGGCGACCCATTAAATGTGCACACACCTCGAGTAAATCACGCGCCGGATAAATCTCTAAGCCGTCGGCCAATGAAACCTCTTCAGCATTGGCATAAGGAATAATTAATTTTCGCTTCGCTGCCTTTGAACCAAGGGCAGATGGCAGGGCGCCGCTGATTGCACGCAACTCGCCCGATAATGCCAATTCCCCAACAAACTCATATCCTGCTAATCGATGCGTTGGGATTTGGCCCGAAGCTGCAAGGATACTAATAGCGATTGGTAAATCGAATCGACTACCTTCTTTAGGTAATTCAGCAGGTGCCAGGCTCACCGTAAGCCGTGAATAAGGAAAATCATAATTTGAATTTAGCATGGCGCTGCGTACACGGTCTTTACTCTCTTTGACTATTTTCTCGGCTAAGCCAACGATATTAAAGACAACCGCACCACCGGAGATATGTGCCTCTACACTGACCCTTGGCGCCTTGACGCCAACGCAGGCACGACTTTGAACAATCCCTAATGTCATAACACCATCCTTGGTATATAAACAAGCTCAATATTGGACAATATGCCTCTTAATCTCTTCCATTATCAAAAAGCATATAGCATGATAATAACATCGCTGCGGTTAGCCGTCAGCCTTTTTTGTGCTCTTGGTCTTGGATTTGGTCTTCGTTGTACTACCAGCTTGCGCTGATTTCCCCGCATGCATCTCTTCTAATTTGGCCAAACGCTTTTCTACTTCGGTAAGCTTGGCGCGGGTGCGACTCAAGACATTGGCTTGAATATCAAATTCTTCACGCGACACCAAATCTAACTTGGCAAAGGTCGCTTGCATGGCAGATTTGAAGTTTCTTTCCATGTCCTTTTGAAATTCCCGCAGACCAGGCGGCAAGGCTTTTACAAATTTCTTGGCCATTTCATCAAATAATTTAGGATCAATCATGATTCACTCCCAATTCATTATCCTCGTTTCCAATTTTGTGATATCTATCATATTATAGCAACCAATTAGTAAATATTCGCTACAGAGTTTGAATTGGAGAATTGAATGAAACTTATAACCGCCGTCATTAAACCTTTCAAAATGGATGATGTCAGAGAAGCATTAACCGACCTTGGCATCCAAGGGCTTACCATTACTGAGGTGAAGGGATTTGGCCGCCAAAAAGGCCATACCGAACTCTATCGCGGCGCCGAATATGTCATCGATTTTTTACCAAAGATAAAGATCGAAGTAGCGGTTACCGACGATATGGCCGATCGAGTCATCGAGACCATTATCAAAACCGCACGCACTGGCAAAGTCGGCGATGGCAAAATCTTTGTCACAGAGTTATCACAAGTCATTCGCGTGCGCACCGGTGAAATGGGTGATGATGCGATCTAGGGTATAAGACAACACTTGTCCCTGCAAATAAAACAATATTGAATATTCCACGAGGCTCGTGGAATATTCAACTCGCGATTCTAGGTTCAATAACCTTGATATCTATCAATAATAATAGAACACAGCTATACAAAAAAAACAGGGGCCCAGGATACAAGTGAGATAATCATGAATACTCATAAAATACCTATGACCTGTATCCTGTCTCCTGTCGTGGGGGGGCAACAAAAACCTTACTTATTCATTCTTTATCGTTTAAAGCAAATTAGTCACTTTGCTCAGCGTTATTGTAAATCCATCAAGCCTCTATTTAATTTAGCCTTACGTTTGCGTATCGTTTTTTTACTGTTATCCACTTCGGAACAGTAAGCAACTAACCCTTGCTCTCGTATGCATAAATATTCTTTAAAGGCCTTCGCTATACCGCGAATGTCTGGTCTAAGCAATTCACTCCATTCAGCTGGTAACTCAGACTTCAATGTTAACGCCAATTCAGCAATCTCTAATGCAAGACGTTTTTCAGCAAAGAAACGTACCCAAGTATATTGCTTATGCAACCTGTCTTGTGCCAAGCGTTCACTACATCGATGTAGCAAACGCACAAACTCAGCTTGCAATGGGTAAGTCGTATGCTGCTCGTTTTCTTGCATAAACGACATTGCATTACTAATCACGGCATCTAGGTTTTGCTGTACAGTATCCAGCAACTCTAATAGCTTATGATTAGTCAAAGCTATCTTTGCTTCACTGCCTGGTTCCCGTTTGCTGTCTAAAGGGACATAGTCTGATCGGAGTTGTTTTCCACTAGTACCAAAGATCATCCCGGCATTAGTCAAAACCAACTCACCATTATCAGACACTGAAAAGGCATTCGCCATCGTTTCAGTTCCCCTTGGTGCAAAGTAGTCATAACATTTCTTTATTATAACTAGCAGTGAAAAGCCAATAATAACATTTTCAGTAAAGCCAATTGGTGCCCATTCAGTAAATAAAGCAATCATGGCTTTACCCTCCCGTGGGTGGTTTTTCTTATAAAACAAACTTACCGTTTCGGATTTGGTAAAACTCTTACCAGGGCTAACCAAATCTTGGCGGTTGGTTTGTAGCAGGCACTATATATAGTACCTGACCTTAAAAAAAACATGTTATTTTTCAATAACATACGTTATGTTATACCGTTTCCTTTCGCTGCTGTCAAACCGTTTTTCGTCTTCTATTCTGGGTTTTGCTGTTACTTGTTGAAAGCTAACGAAAATTTATTTTCTGTTATTTTTTAGGTTAATTAAAAATGAATCACTCCCTTAACAATATGGTTAATCACTACGCTATCACTTTGTACAAATAAAAGTAATGAAATGGTTATAGGTTTTTTTATTTACTTTTGATTAAATAGTATTATAGATGAAGCTGTAAGCCCTTATAATTAGAACCTTAATTGCTCAGACTCGCTATGCTCGGTATACTTCCATAACCTTAAGTAGCCACTAATGTATAAAGGAAATAACATGCCGGATAACAAAGAAGCATCACAGGACCAAGTCCAACCCTCCCAAAGGTATTCGCTTACGCAATCTTTTTGGCATAGCTTTGAATATTTGACAAGTTACCCGCCATATCAAGGTGTACCGCATTTGCGCGGTAACCCATTCACGGGTCGCTTAGTATATATGCAAGGTAAGAATGGTGTCATTGATAATTTACAGCAAGCAAGCAAACTTGCTGAGTCAAGCCCCAGCGGAATGTGCTCATTTTGGGTTGAAGGTAAATTAATCTTACTACTTACCAAGCCTGAAGATATTACTTTATTTAAATTTCATTGTCATCCATATATTGATCATGAAGTCGAATATTGGGGATCATACCCAGGCCATGCGGCTATCAATACTGGAAAAACAGGCTTAACAGTTAGGCGCACTTATCATGATATGCTATTTAAGGATGCATCATTAAATAAGTTGTTACAAGAGATTGGCAAAATAAGTGGCGAACATATCCAACGTTTTCAAACAGATGGCAGCTATACTATCACCAATGCGGGTAATTATTTTCGTGGTTTTGCCCTTGAGTTAGCAGCACGCTTATTTATGGGAATAAAGGATTTTGAACGAGTTAACCAAACAGGACTATTAGATTACTTAGCGGAATTACTAAAAGGCCCTGATGAAGACACTGGACTTTATTTACTTGGCTTGAAGGATTTGCCCACTGAAAGATTGACTGGGCAATGGACGCAAGAAACCTTAGATGCCTTTAAAGCAGATGCCTTGGCAAAGTTAAAAGAATTAATCTTCGATCCACACCGTGCTGAAATTTTGGCAAGTAATAATTTATTTCAGCAGTTTTGGAAACTTGCCAAAGAGATGCATGGTGATGCCGAATACACCATAGAAAACTTATTTCCTGATGCCTTTTTCTTTCTTGCCGGCGGGATTATCATGACCACTGGTGATTGCTTTCCAATCATTTTGCAATTGATTTGTGAACATCCAGACGTAAAATATAAATTGCTTACTGAATTGGATCGTGTCTTTAGCGATGGAAAGTTTGATCCTAATAAAATAGGTCAACTAGATTACCTTGATATGATAATCAATGAGGCATTTCGATTAAAGCCACCGGTACCGATTATTCCTGCTCGCAAAATCACCACACCAATAAGCTTTAAGGATATAGAACTCAATGCCGGTGATTGTGTCATGGTGTCACCTTTGGTAAGCCATCACTTAGCATCCATTTGGAAAGATCCAGAACAATTTAATCCCGAAAGGTTTTCAAAGGAAAACAAAGCTAAAATACTGCAGGGGGCATTTATACCCTTTGGTATGGGCCCACGCGATTGTGTCGGTCGAAAATATGGCATCGCAGTACAAAAAACATTGTTTGCTATGCTACTGTTAACCTTTGATGTTAAGCTTGAATATGGGCAAGATGGATCACAACGATTAGCCGGCCCGACGATGGTTACTGATGATATGCAAATTTTATTAACTCCTCGCGCAAACTCCAGCAAAGAGTTAACAATGAAAATATAACAAATTTAGTCACTAACATATTAGTAATTAAGGAAACCAAATGAAATTCTTACTAGAGTTAATTGCTTCATTAAGAGGTGTCATTGTTGGCTTACTGTTATTTTTAAATTTACTATTTTGGGTTTTTCTACTCTACATCTTTGCGATCCCTATGTATTTAAGCCCAAAAAAGTCTGCTTGGCGCCGCTGGTGGCGTCATAAGATCCTCGCATTTCCCTATAGTTGGCAAACCTGCCATTGTCTTTTATTAATGATCACGACACCTGTGGATTGGCAAATCACTGGCACTGACAATCTTAAACGCAAGGATTGGTATCTGCTTATTTCAAATCATGTCAGTTGGCTAGATATTATCGTCTTATTCCGTACCTTTTGGCGTAAAATTCCTTTTCTTAAATTTTTTATGAAACGTGAATTAATATGGCAATTCCCCTTTGGCGCACAAGCATGTGCAATCCTCGACTTTCCATTTATGACCCGTTATAGCAAAGAGTTTCTACGGAAAAACCCACACTTAAAAGGTAAGGATATTGAAACCACCCGACTTGCCTGCGATAAATTTGCCAGCACGCCAACCTCGGTTATCAACTTCGTCGAAGGTGGTCGATTTACAGAGGCTAAACATCAGCGACAAAATTCACCATATAAGCATTTATTAAAACCCAAGGCAGGTGGTATTGCATTTACCCTAAATGCGATGAATCATAGCCTGCATAAATTACTCAACATCACTATTGTCTACCCACATAAAGATATCAGTCTTTGGCAATTTTTATGTGGCAAGGTAAAAAAGATTACGGTGAATGTAGAACAAATCCCTATTACTGAACAATGGTATGGTGATTATGAAAATGACCGTGAATTTCGTGCCGTATTCCAAAATAAAATAAATGAATTATGGCAAGCAAAAGATAAATTAATTGATGATATCAGACAAGATCAAAATAAAATTCAAGAGACTACTCAAATTGACACGACAGATGTAGTTAGTTGAGTTTTATAACTTATTCATAACAGATCAAAAAGAGCCATCTTTGATCTGTTGTACTTCCATGTGTTCTTTAATATAGTTGTTTTTTACAAAACCGACTCTTAACAATTTATAATCAATAAAATGGAGTTCATTTGCATGAAAAAAAGGTTAATTTCTCTGACAATGCTAGTAAGTTGTTATATTGCTAGCCCATTTTGTCTCGCCAATGGTGGTACCATACCCATTCCAGGACATCCTATTCAATTTTTCCTGAATGCGGGTACTGGTTATTCTTGGTCCAACAAGGCTGATGTCGAGGCCAATCAAACTTTTTGGGACCCAGCAAGCCAAGGTTATAACGCTGATCTCAGTGGCAGCGAATTTTATTCCGCAGGCTTCGGTTTTTTAATCGATAAATTTTTAAGCCTTGGGGTGAATGTCACTCGTCGACCAAGTTATAAATATAGTAAATTCCAAACGCCTCCTCCTGGAAGCGCTCAACCTACTGGTTTCATCGGCACTAAAACTCGTAAATTTGATTTTGCCAACACCAGTATAATGTTCAACGCATTGATATATACTGGCGCCCTATACCATGCATTGATATGGCACCTCACTAACCTAATGTCATTACAACCTTTTTTTGGGGCAGGCATAGGTGTTGCTTATAATACTGTAAATAATTTTCATTCCGTCACTGCTGCAACGACTAATGGTTTTCAAAACGTCAATAGTATTGGCAATAAAGTAACTCAGACGAGTCTAGCATGGCAGGCATTGGTCGGTTTACATTTTATTGTGACCCATCATATCGCCTTTGATGCAGGTTATCGTTATTTTGATGGCGGCAACTTTACCGGCCCTAAATATATTTATCAAGTTGCAGGGGTCGCAAATGGTCTAGTCGTGCCTGCTTGGAAAGGCCACTTTACGGCCAATGAGGCGTTTGTTCACTTCATCTATACCTTTGGCGCCTTTGGCTAAGCAGAAACAATGACACAATATGCTTTGCCCCGGGACTAATCCGGGGCAAAGAATTTCTGAAAAAAAGCTCGTTAATGACTAACAAATCTATCTAGGCTGCTCCAACTTAGGAACAAAATAGGCTAAGACGAAACTAATGACAGCGCACGCTAGAAATATCCACATTAAATGTGACAAACCATAAATAAAAGCGACATGAATAATCCCTATCAAATCTGTTGAAGTTTGTTTTGAAAATTGCTTTGCAATTACACTCAATGTTCTTGTGCCATCAAAGATATGTATCAAAGCTTGTTGTTGTGCTGGCGCCAATAATAACTGTTGTTTCATAATGACTTGCAATGAATAAAGCTTACCAAAATAATATATCGTAATAATTGTCAATGCTGTCCCTAAAGAACCCGCTACTGCCCAAATAGTCATTACCACCGATGTAGAAACTCCCCAAAATTCTTTATACATAATATAAAAGACCCGCTCGACTGAATAAAGAAATGAAAAGCTCAAACCAAGACCAATTAAAATCATCGCTATAATAAAAGCTGGATTAACGACAAAGTTATAAAAAATCACTATTATCAAACCAATGCAAATGCTCATCGCGCCTAACATGAGTTTAACTCTTTCGCTAACCATATCCCCTAAAAAATATAATGGGATCAAGCCTAATGCCAATGATGCACTAATCGCTAAAATAATAAAGCCAGCAGTGAGTGGCGAATAACCTTCGATATGTTGCAAATATATATTTATACCAAAGGTGGTTCCCATATAAATAGGTGTTGTAAAAAAAATGATTGCCAATAAAAGTAAGCTTGACCGTGTTAATAATAGTGGTAATTTGAAGATTGATTTAGGTTCACGATACTCATTAGCGACATAATATAATAAGCTTACAACAGCAACCAAGAAAAACAACCAACCATAGGTAGGCATTAAAGACCAGAGCGGAAGATTATTTAACAGCGCTAATATACTGAAAAGACAAACAACTAAAGAGGTCGCTGTTGTTACCTTCATGGATATGTCTAGTTTATCATTGGCTATATCTACTTTGAGCCTAATATAAAGCAGCCACACGACAATTCCGATTAACGTATCTATGAAAAAAACATATTGCCAATCCAGAAACTCTGTTATGGCACCAAAAAATATTGGCCCAATAGCCTGGGTTATCGCAAAGGTACTGACAAGCATTGCTAAAGGTACTATCTGTTTTTCCAATGAATACAAATAACGTAAAATTACTATTGCAGAGATTAGTATTGCACCCATTGACATGCCTTGAATAATACGCAGCAAGATCAAGATAACATCATTATTCATGATGGCTATCAATAATGAGCTGAAAACAAATACCAATAAGCCATAAGTCAATAGATTTTTATTATTATATAAATGATTGGTATGCCCGGCCACGACAAGTACCGATGCCCCTGCGATCAATGGCCCGTTAATGAACCAGGCAACCGTTATCAAAGTCATGCCTAAGGCATTCGCTAGATTTGGTGTTGGAATATGGATCGCGTAAACATTAAAATCCACCAAAGCAATTGTTATTAATAATAGACTGACCAGCAGTGGATTGCGCCTTTCCATAGTATTTTTCCCCATCACCAAGCACATATATTTATATGACTTAGCTTTTAGATTTATTTTTATTATAGATACCCATTCACCTCTTGTTTAAGATGAGATAAGCAGTCTTTTTTGTTAGCATCGCTCTTATCTTTAAGCGTTATATGTTTCGTACATCAAAGTACGATGGATATATACTTTATCCTGCCTGCATCAAGGCCTTGGTGACATCCAACATTCGATTTGAAAAACCCCATTCATTATCATACCAAGACAAGACTTTTATTAAATCGCCTAACATTCTAGTTTGAGTTGCATCATAGGTTGAAGAGGCTGGGTTATGATTAAAGTCGATTGAAACCAAAGGCTCATCGTTAATTTCCAATATCCCTTTTAATGGACCAGCAGCGGCTTCACGCAACACCTTATCAATCTCTTCGATACTCGTTTTGCGCGATGGCTTAAATGTTAAGTCTACCAATGATACATTTAATGTTGGTACCCGTAAGGCATAACCATCCAATTTTCCATTTAATTCAGGTAACACTAGACCTACTGCAACTGCAGCGCCAGTTTTGGTTGGGATAATTGATTGGGTCGCCGATCGCGCACGATGCAGATCAGAATGTGTCATATCACTTAACACTTGATCATTGGTATACGCATGTACTGTCACCATCAAACCACTGTCGATACCAATGGCTTCATGTAGCGGTTTCACTAATGGCGCTAAGCAGTTGGTGGTACAAGAGGCATTAGAAATAACCGCATCGGAAGCCTTTAATGTATCATGATTAACACCGTATACTACTGTCGCGTCGACGCCTTTGGCAGGTGCTGAGATAATGACTTTTTTAGCACCGGCGGTTAAATGTGCCTTGGCCAAGTCTTTGCTAGTAAAGCGACCGGTACATTCAAAGACAACATCAACACCCAATTCACCCCAGGGTAATTTTTCTGGTTCGCGACAGGCAACGACTTTGATCGCATCACCATTGACCGTCATAAATTCGCCCTCGATGGCAACATCACCAGGAAATTTACCATGCGTTGAATCATAGCGCGTTAAATGGACGTTGGTTTCAACATTGCCCAAGTCATTGATAGCTACGATTTTTATATCATAATGTAACTTAGATTCATATAAAGCGCGTAAGATATTTCTACCAATACGACCATAACCATTGATTGCTACTTTGATTGTCATGTTGCCAACTCCATAATTTACTAATCGATACAAAATTTAGAATAATGAATTCACTTTCTCAACCACGTGCTCGGCAGTAAACCCAAGTGCCCGAAAGGCATCTTTAGCTGGTGCCGATTCGCCAAAGCGGTCCAAACCCACAATTGCCCCTGTCAAGCCTACATAACGATGCCAAAAATTGCTAGCCGCAGCCTCAACCGCTACACGTTTGATAACCTTTGATGGTAATACACTTTCACGGTACGCCTCATCTTGGTCATCAAATTGATCGGTTGATGGCATGGAAACCACTCTGATTTGTCTACCTTGTTGTTGCAATTGCTCCTGGGCCGCTAATGCTAATTGTACCTCTGACCCAGTCGCGATGATGATCGCCTCTGGCTCGCCATCACAATCGCGCAACACATAACCGCCTCGCTTAACTAACTCAAGTTGGTCCATCGCCCTGTGTTGCTGTGGCAAGCCTTGGCGTGAAAATAATAATGCCGTTGGGCCTGTCTCGTGCTGGATCGCAAAACGCCAAGCAACCGCTGTCTCAACGCCATCACAAGGGCGCCAGACCGAAAGATTTGGGGTATTACGTAACATTGCGATATGTTCAACTGGTTGGTGGGTCGGACCATCTTCACCCAGTCCAATTGAGTCATGAGTTAACACAAAAATCACCCGTTGTTTCATTAGTGCCGCCATACGCACTGCATTACGCCCATAATCGACAAAAACCAGGAAGGTGCCACCATAGGGAATAAAGCCACCATGTAACGCCAAACCATTCATGATGGCAAACATACCAAATTCCCGAACGCCATAATAAATATAGTTACCATCATGCTCACTATCAGTTATTGTTTTTGAGTCTGACCACTGTGTCAAATTAGAACCAGACAAATCTGCAGATCCTCCGATCAATTCTGGTAGTTTCGGGCCATAGGCATTCAGCGCATTTAAGGACGACTTGCGTGAGGCGATATCCTTATCAAGGCCTTGTCGACTCTTTATATATTGTTCAGCATAATCATTAAAATCATCCGGTAACAACTTCGACATTCTACGCGTAAACTCTTGCGCCAATTGAGGATGTTCTACTTGATAGCGTTCGAATAACTGCATCCACTCCTGTTCTAAGACACCACCGCGTTCTCTTGCATCCCAGGCGGCATAATATTCTTGCGGTATTTCAAAAGGTGGATACTGCCAACCCAATTGTTTACGTACCAAGGCGACCTCTTCCTCACCCAAAGCAGCACCATGCGCTTTCTCCGAACCTGATAAATTTGGGGCGCCATAGGCAATCGTGGTGCGTGTACATATCAGCGTAGGTTTGTCAGTTACCTTGCGTGCCTCGAGAATGGCTTGTTCTACCGCCTTGGCATCATGACCATCAACATCGGCAATGACATGCCAACCATAAGCTTCAAAACGTTTGGGTGTATCATCAGTAAACCATCCGGCGACTTGGCCATCAATGGAGATACCATTATCATCCCAAAAGGCAATGAGTTTGCCTAAGCCCCAATGACCCGCTAAGGAACAACATTCATGCGAAATACCTTCCATCATGCAGCCATCACCAAGAAAAACGTAAGTATAATGATCCATAATTGGAAAACCTGGACGATTAAACTGTGCTGCCAAGGTACGTTCTGCCAGTGCCATACCTACCGCATTGGCAATACCTTGGCCTAAAGGCCCGGTCGTGGTTTCTATACCAGCAGCCAAGCCATACTCAGGATGACCCGCAGTCTTGGAATGTAATTGGCGAAAGTTTTTGATTTCATTGATGGTCATATCTTGATAACCCGTCAAATGCAGCAACGAATACAGCAACATTGATCCATGACCATTAGATATAACAAATCGATCGCGATTGACCCAGTGTGGATTATTTGGATTATGACGCAAAAAATCATTCCACAGCACTTCGGCGATATCTGCCATTCCCATCGGCATCCCCGGGTGCCCTGAATTTGCCTTTTGTACGGCGTCCATACTTAGGGCACGAATAGCATTTGCAAGTTCTCGACGAGATGGCATTGGCAACTCCTAGAAGTAAAAATATATGCAAAGTGTTTGGTACCGTATTCTCGCCCAGCTAACCAATAATTTCCAATAGTTTTTTGCTAGTGGCTAGAAACTAGAGACTTGAGACTAGTGGCTAGAAACTAGAGTTGAATTCAGAGACCCCCTCACCCTCCCCTCTCCCCCAAGGGGGAGAGGGATTAAGAAGGTAGAACCCCAAAGGTTACTATTTATTGCAAGGTTAGTAATTAAGCAAGGCTTCTTATAATTATTTATTCTCCCCGAAAGGGAGAAACAGTATTTCCCTCTCCCCCTTGGGGGAGAGGGGAGGGTGAGGGGGTCTCTGAATTATTCCATCAGTTACTAAATTCCATGGTCGTTGGTTGGGGTCGAATTTTGAATTGACCCCCAAAATTTGCAAAATGCTACAATGAAAGACCTGACCCCAGAAAAACTAAAATTCAGCCAAGACATTTTTGGTAAATTTGGTACAATGGCATCTTCTTTAGTGAAACCAAGGATTATGATTCATGACTGATAAGCAACTTGCTGGCAAAGTTGCACTGATAACCGGGGGGGCCAGAGGCATTGGTCGAGCCATTGCGCATAAACTCGCACAAGCCGGTTGTTCAGTAGCAATCAATTACTTTAATAGTTCTGAAGAGGCCGAGGCCCTTTGTCAAGAATTGAGAAACACAGGTGTTGAAGCGATCGCCATTCAGGGCAGTGTCGCTGACCCATCATCCATTAAAGAGATCTTTGCCGAGTTTGGTAAGCACTTTGATCGCTTAGATATTTTGATTAACAATGCCGCCAGCGGGGTCCTAAAACCAGCTCTTGAAATGTCGGTAAAACATTGGCGTTGGTGCATGGAAACCAATGCCTTGGCGCTCAATCTGGTTGCTAAAGAGGCTTTACCACTGATGCCAGCCGGTGGCCGTATCCTAGCC
>CAVVHY010000027.1:0-38329 GCA_963748135.1 uncultured Gammaproteobacteria bacterium
GTAATAACATAGTTGATGACAGCGGTGGGGAAATGACAAAGCTTTAGGAAAAATCACAACATAGTTGATAACAATTTTTAATGTAGCTGAAAAATATCAACACGATACTATTTTTTTAATTGTGTGATTTCAATTATAAATTTTTTCAAAAATGCGCAGATTCCTCAGCCCTTAGGGGAGAGGAGATGGTGAGGGGGTTTAAAAAAAGCAACACATTTAGCAATGTGTTGCTTTTCTACAATTATCTCTTATCTCGTACGCTCTTATCTTACGCTTTATCGAATAAAGCTAACCTTAAGTTAAGCTGCCATCTTCTTAATGTGGGCACTTAATCGGCTCTTATAACGAGCGGCGGTGCGTTTGTGAATGATGCCTTTGCCAGCCATCTTGTCGATAACCGGTTGCGCTTGTTGAAACGCATTCTTGGCATCATCTTTGACACCTGTTTGGATAGCAGCGCGGACCTTTTTGATATAGGTACGCAGTTTGCTGCGCAGGGCAGCATTATGTTTACGGCGCGTTTCATTCTGACGTGCGCGTTTTCTTGCTTGAGCTGTGTTAGCCAATGTCAGACTCCTTTGCAATATAACGGATATTAATCGATATTGGGTGCATAAGAATGCCTGTAGTCTGAGTTTTTGTCAATAGCCAATGTCGGTTAACAGCAATTCTTTCTGAGTACATAAGGTTCAATTATTTGGTAAAAATAGGTTCCCAGAAGGATTAATAAACAAAAAATTAAAACGCCGGTTTGGCTTGTCATATCCATAGTAGGGCTTACATTTTGAGATCTTCCACGTTAGATTTCGTCGGAGAGTTAATTGTTATTTAAGATTGTGATGATAAAATTATGGACTTGTCGGTTCTTGAATTAGAAAAGTCTAATGGATATGACTAATAATTCTATCTCATCACGAGGATAAATATATGCTACATACCCCGCCTTCTTCAAACTGGAAACAAAGAATTATTGATGATTATAGTATTTTACCTGAGGTATTTGGGGATGTCATATGGGACGAATATCCGTTTGATTTTGAGGGCATGCATCAATGATTAGCTGTTATTAATGGATTTGAAAATGCATCTTGTTGGAACAAGAACAGCTGGATACTTTTTTCTGGGCAGACCGAAGCCGTGTTTTCTTTGCTTACGGACGACATACTTAACGTCTCTTCTGTAGATAAAAATGGTAAGTTCCCAATTCATTATCTGGCTATGAGTGGTAACCGCGAGTGTCTGATGGCTTGGGTCGCACAATATCCGGAACAAATTAGTGCAAGAACCAGATTAACCAGATTTTGCCGGCTCCCGATTCATTATGCTGCTGAGGCTAGTCATTTCACTTGTTTAAAATTTATCGCTTCACGAATGGATTTGTATCAATTCATAGACTCACCTGACTTCAAAAAGCTTTGCAGTCCTCACGCTGAAAAACCTAAGCGTAATCGATGAGTGGTATCTTGATGAATGATGCCTTTAAGGGGTCATTTCCCAAGGCTATTGTAATATCATTTCTGTTGAAGCGCGCGATAAATAAACCGACAATAAGTCGGCTCCTTGAAATTTAATTTTTATGTCGGAATAATCCTAGAATCGGCAGTTGAAATCTATTACGAGCACTTAATCGTCTGAATCTACAGGTGATTTTCACAAAATTTTTTTCACCGTACGGGTGAGTACTGCCTCAAAAAATTTTGCAAAAATCACCTGTACCTTCATTAGCTTACGCGCTCTCACTACGATTTCAACTGCCGATTCTAGGATAATATATCATTTGCGGACTTTCACCACGGCAATTGTTTTTTATTTTCATTTCGATAAACTAAAACTCTAGTCTTAAAAGAGGGGCTGTTTGTCATGACCTTAAATTGAACTGCGGCCTCATTTCTTTACAGTGCCATAAAGCACATTCTTTCGATGTGGCACCTGGATTAAGGAGAATTGCAGGTTGGTTATGTTATGTTGCTTACATTACAATGTGTTATCATCTGGCTAATATTTTGATTGATAAGCACCACATGAGCAAGACACTCTTTAAATCTACCTCTGTTGTTTCCGGCATGACCATGGTCTCGCGGGTCCTGGGTTTTGTTCGGGACATGATCGCGGCGCAAATCTTTGGCGCTAGCGCGAGTGTTGACGCCTTTTACATCGCCTTTAAGATCCCTAATTTTATGCGCACACTATTTGCTGAAGGGTCTTTTTCCCAAGCCTTTGTACCGGTATTGTCGGAGTATCGACAAAAACGAGAAATTGACGATGTCAAAAATTTCATTAATCACATTGCCGGTGCCCTAGGTAGTGTTTTATTATTGGTGACGATTATTGGTGTGTTGTTAACGCCGGTAGTTATCATGATTACCGCACCCGGTTTAGACCCATTACGGTTTCATTATGCTACTGATATGTTACGCGTCACATTTCCGTATCTAATGTTGATTTCATTAACAGCCTTTGCTGGCTCTATTCTCAATGCCTATGGTTATTTTTCCGTGCCGGCATTTACCCCGGCCTTATTAAATATTTCACTCATCGCAGCCGCACTTTGGTTATCACCGCATTTTCATGTGCCAGTGGAGGCCCAGGCCTGGGGCGTGCTTATTGCCGGTGTCGTGCAACTTTGTTTTCAAGCGCCATTTTTATATCGTCTTGGATTTTTTCCGACCCCCAAAGTAAGCTTTAAAGATCCAGGTGTGCGGCGCGTGTTAAAACTCATGTTGCCAGCCATCTTTGGTGCCTCAGTTAATCAAATTAGTTTATTATTAAATACCGTTTTTGCCTCATTTTTAGCGGTTGGCAGTGTGACTTGGTTGTATTATTCAGATCGCTTAGCCTATTTTCCATTAGGTGTTTTTGGGGTTGCATTGGCAACCGTCGTGTTACCTCATTTGTCACGTAAACATGCCGATCAATCACCGGAACATTTTCGCTCTGCACTTGATTGGGGTTTGCGCTTAAATGTATTAATCGGCTTGCCGGCATCGTTTGTGTTATTAATCTTTGCCGGGCCCATCATCACCACCTTGTTTCATTATGGTAAATTTAATACCCACGATGTGTTGATGACGCGTGAGAGTTGTATGGCCTATGCCTTTGGTCTATTGGCGTTTATGCTTATTAAATTATTATCTTCCGCTTTTTATGCTAGACAAGATATCAAGACACCAGTCAAGTTTGCGGTGATCACCTTGGTGTTTAATATGATAATGAATGCCGTCTTAATCATCCCTTTCAAACATGCCGGTTTGGCCTTGGCGACCTCTTTATCGGCATGGTTAAATGTTGGGTTGTTATATACTGGCTTATATAAACGCGGCGTCTATCGACTACAACGCGGTTGGGGGCGTTATTTCATGCAATTGTTGACTGCTAATGCCATCATTGCGGTATTATTACTTTATGCCGGCCATGATTTGAATCAATGGTTTCAATGGCACTGGCCATTACGCTTCATGCATTTATTTTTTTGGATGGGGCTTGCGATTTTATGCTATTTTGTCAGCTTATTTGGTGTTGGCCTTAGGGTCAGAGAGTTTAGGATTGCTGAATAAAATCTCGGTTATCTCGACTTGAATAAGTGATGTAAAAGTGATACACTTCAGGTATGATTGAATAATTCTCAATGGGGTCTTAAATGCCAACAAACAATCCTAGATTAAACATAACGCTCGAACCCAAATTAATGGCAATTGTAAATATGCTCGCGAAACAAGCGCATAAGTCGGTAGCGAGTTTTTCTAAAGAACTTATTATTGAAGCACTTGAGCGTCGTGAAGATAGAGTATTGTCAGCGCTTGCTGAGGCTAGGGATACCAAAACAAGCAAAAAAGTAAAGCACGATGACGCATGGAAGTAATTACGAAATATTTTATCTTGACACAGTAATCAAGCAAGACATTCCAGCCTTACCCAAATCTGCTAAAACTGTGATCAAAAGGGCTATCGAACAGCGTTTGATGATCGATCCCATTGGGTTTGGTAAGCCACTTCGTTACAGCCTTAAGGGACATAGAAGATTACGTGTTGGTGATTATCGAATTGTCTATCGAATTGTCTATCGAATTGAACCTGAACAGCAACGAGTTATAATAATTGCGATCCAACATCGAAGAGATGTCTATAAGAACTTTTAAGGCAAAGCATGAAGCTAATCCGTGGCATACATAATCTCAAACCATCAGCACAAGGCTCAGTGGTGACCATTGGTAATTTTGATGGTATACATCGCGGTCATCAGACAGTGATCGCTGAGTTATGCACCCAAGCCAAGCGACTTAATTTACCTTCGGTGTTAATCACCTTTGAGCCGCATCCGCGGGAATTTTTTGTACCGAAAAATACCCCAGCCCGACTGACCCGGCTCCGAGAAAAATTAAGCCTGTTGCAAGATACAGACTTAGATAATGTGTTATGCCTGCGTTTTAATCGACAACTTGCTGACATGTCGGCTGAGCAATTTATCAAGGCGTTATTGGTTGATAAACTCAAGGTAAAGCATTTGATTGTCGGTCATGATTTTCGCTTTGGTAAAGACCGCATCGGTAATTTCGCTATGCTAGAGGCTGCGGCAGGTGAATTTGGCTTTAGTTTAGCGTCGTTGCCAAAGGTTATGCACCATAGTGAACAAGGATCGCAGCGTATCAGTAGTACTTGGGTACGTGATTGTTTGGCTAACGGTGATCTCGATACTGCTGAACTTTTGTTGGGCCGATCGTATTCCATGTGCGGCCGGGTTGTCCATGGTGATAAACGTGGGCGAATCATTGGCTTTCCCACGGCGAATATCTTTTTACATCGACAAGTATCACCGTTGCAAGGTGTGTTCGCCGTGACCATGCGTGATATTGCTGAGCAGCCACTTCCAGGAGTGGCGAATATCGGTGTACGACCAACTTTTGCTGGTAGTCACGGCCTACTTGAAGTACATTTGTTTGATTTTCAAGATGAAATTTATGACCAATATGTCACAATTGAATTCAAACACAAAATACGCGATGAAAAACGCTTTGATTCATTTGAATTATTGCAGCAACAGATTAAACTAGATGCACAAACAGCACGAGGTTTCTTTGCAAAAAGCAGATAAGGCACATTGCTAGAGGTTGGTATGACAGACTATAAAGACACGATAAATTTACCTAAGACTAAATTTCCCATGAAGGCGAATCTCGCGCAACGCGAGCCAGATATGTTGCGCCATTGGGATAACATCAAGCTTTATCAAAGGCTAAGAGAACTAGGTAAAAAGCGGCAAAAGTATATCCTGCTTGATGGGCCTATCTATGCCAACGGTAATATCCATCTTGGCCATGCATTAAATCGTGTGTTAAAAGACATTGTCATCAAATCCAAGACTTTGACTGGTTTGGATGCACCTTATGTCCCGGGTTGGGATTGTCATGGTTTACCCGTGGAATTAAATGTCGAAAAGAAAAAGGGTAAGGCCGGTCAAAAGATTAGTGTTGCAGAATTTCGTCAAGCTTGTCGTGACTATGCCAAGTCACAGATCGATATCCAACGTGAAGAGTTTATTCGTCTGGGTGTGATAGGTGATTGGCAGCATCCATATACAACAATGGCCCCAGATTATGAGGCTGACATTATTCGATCACTGGCTACGATTATTGCCAAAGGCCATTTACTTAAAGGTCAAAAACCGGTGCATTGGTGTATTGACTGTGGTTCTGCCATGGCAGAAGCCGAGGTCGAATATAAAGATAAAACATCACCGGCAATCGATGTTATTTTTAATGTCTTGGATGAAGAAGTATTAATGGCGCATTGTCATCATGTCGCGGATCATAAAGGCGAAGGGCCTTTATCTGTGGTGATCTGGACTACCACACCCTGGACTTTACCGGCGAACCAAGCAGTGGCAGTGAATCCAGAGATAGACTATGTTGTGGTGCAAATCGATGGTCCGCACGGTAAACAACGACTAGTGATGGCTGATAGTTTGTTAAAAGAGACCATGGCTCGCTATGAGATTGAACACTATTCGGTAATTGCTTATTGTCGTGGTAATGCCTTAGAAGGCCTTAAACTACAACACCCATTTTATGATCGCTCAGTACCGATTATTTTAGGTGACCATGTCACAGTCGATGCCGGTACCGGTTGTGTACACACTGCGCCAGGGCATGGTCCCGATGATTATGCGATCGCCCAAAAATATCATTTACCGATTTCCAATCCGGTTGGTGACAACGGTTGTTTTTTACCGGATACCCCGATCTTCGCGGGTGAATATGTTCATAAGGCCAATACTCATATTATTGAGGTTTTGACTGCGAAAGGTAACTTGTTACGTGCTGAAATGATTAGTCATAGTTATCCACATTGTTGGCGACATAAAACGCCATTAATCTTTCGTGCGACACCGCAGTGGTTTATTGGTATGGATCAACAAGGTTTGCGACGCGATGCCTTGGATGCTATTTTCAAGGTGCAATGGTTGCCCGATTGGGGTCAGGCGCGGATTGCGACCATGGTAGAAAACCGGCCCGATTGGTGTATTTCACGGCAACGTTATTGGGGAGTGCCGCTAACTATTTTTATTGATAAAAAATCGGGTGAATTACATCCCGACACGGTTGCGTTAATGGAAAAGGTGTCAGAACTTGTTGCAGAAGAAGGCATTGAAGCTTGGTTTAAGCTAGATCCTGCTGAATTCTTAGGTGCTGATGCCGAACGTTATACCAAATGCAATGATATCTTGGATGTCTGGTTTGATTCGGGTGTCGCACATCAGGCGGTGCTTGAACGCAATCCACAGTTACAATTTCCTGCTGACCTTTATCTCGAAGGTTCGGATCAACATCGTGGTTGGTTTCAATCATCCTTGCTAACCTCGGTTGCAATCACAGGTCAGGCACCTTATAAAACAGTGTTAACCCATGGTTTTACGGTTGATGCCCAAGGTCGAAAAATGTCGAAGTCACTGGGGAATGTTATTCCGCCTGATAAGGTTATTAAGACTTTAGGCGCGGATATTTTACGGCTGTGGGTGGCGGCCACTGATTATCGATCTGAAATGACGGTCTCCGATGAAATCTTTAAGCGGACTTCAGATACTTATCGTCGCTTACGCAACACCGCTCGTTATTTATTGGCAAACTTGGCTGACTTTGATCCAGAACAACATATCGTACCCGCAAGTTCGATGTTGAGTCTAGATCGTTGGGCCGTGGATCGGGCGCGAAGCTTACAAGCTGATATTGTCGCGGCATACGAAGATTTCCAATTCCATGTCATTTATCAGCGCTTACATAATTTTTGCAATATCGAAATGGGCAGTTTCTATTTGGATATTATTAAAGACCGACAATACACCACGCCAACAGAAAGTCTATGTCGACGTTCTGCGCAAACTGCAATGTATCGTATTGCAGAAGCGCTGGTGCGTTGGTTGGCGCCAATCTTAAGTTTTACTGCCGAAGAGATTTGGCAATATATGCCAGGTAATCGTGCTGAATCAGTGTTTTTAACGACATGGTATGAAGATTTCATCACGCTCGCAGATGATGAACCGATGGGGGCAGAGTTTTGGGCTTCGATGATCAGCGTTCGAGATGCAGTAAATAAAGAGTTGGAAGCTAAGCGTAATGCCGATGTGATACGTTCTGCTTTGGATGCCGAACTTGATTTATATTGCAATGATGAATTATACCAACAGTTAGAGAGTTTAGGTGATGAATTAAGATTTGTCTTTATTACCTCTGCTGCTAGAGTACATCAATATGTAAACAAACCAGCAACTGCGGTGAATACTGAGATTGAAGGATTGGCGGTTGTGGTTAAGGCATCGAAAAATGATAAATGTGTTCGTTGTTGGCATAAACGTGCTGATGTGGGGCAAGCAACAGAACATCCAGAGCTTTGTGCTCGTTGTGTTGAGAATCTCGCCGGTGAAGGGGAAAATAGAAGGTTTGCTTAATTAATAATACTTATATCACTATGAATAAAATAAAACAAAAAAATTTAATTTGGTTATGGATAAGTGTCGTTGTCATTGCTATTGATGGTTTAACCAAGTATTTGGCGCTGCATTATTTAGTCTATGATGAATCAGTGCGTGTGATGCCATTGGTAAACCTCACCTTAGTTTATAATCCAGGGGCGGCATTTAGTTTTTTAAGTACCCAAAATGGCTGGCAACAATGGTTATTCATCTTAATTGCTTTAGTGATAAGTTGCGTTATCTTTATTTGGTTATACAGGATGCAAACTAAAGATACGTGGCTTGCTATTGCGTTAAGTCTGATTTTAGGCGGTGCTATTGGAAATCTGTGGGACCGTTTGATCTATGGTCATGTTATCGATTTTATAGATGTCTATGTTAAAGATTGGCATTGGCCAGTGTTTAATGTCGCCGATTCAGCAATAGTTATTGGCGCGATAATGATATTATTTGCAGTATTTAGAACCGGTGAAAAGGAACGTCACAAATATCAATCACAATAATTAAGAGAAGGACTTAGCTTGTCATGAATGGACAGCAAATACATTTATTATTACCGTTGATAAGCGCCTTTCTTGCTGGCATGTTGATTGGTTGGGAGCGAGAATTTACTGGTGTGCAAGCAGGCGTAAGGACATTTATCGGCATTAGCATGGGTGCTTGTCTGTTTGGCTTGGTTTCATCGCATGCCCATGGTGGTCAATTCGATCCAACGCGGATCTCGGCGCAAGTGGTCACAGGTATCGGTTTCTTAGGTGCGGGGGTGATCTTTCGCCATGGTAATCTAATCCGTGGCTTAACGACTGCAGCAACGATGTGGTCTATAGCTGCTATCGGTTTGGCGTTCGCTTATGAATTATATCTATTAGGGATTGTAACGACGGTATTAATCTTAATTACCTTAAATTTGCCACGATTGCCGTTCTGGAATCGAGTTGTTCGCAATAATCGACCGATACGTGATGAGCATAATGACTTTTAAAACCTTATGTAGATTGATTGTTTTTATCGTGCTATTTTTCTTTTCCGCTTCGCCTATTTGGGCGGCGAATTCAGCCGTATTTTTGCTTTATCATCGTTTTGGAGAAGACCAATATCCTGCAACCAATATTCGTGTCAATCAATTTGTGGCGCAATTAAATTGGTTAAAACAACATGGTTACCATGTGTTGCCCGTGCCTGAAATTGTCTCACGTTTACAACATAGACAATCCCTTCCTGATAAAACCATTGGCATTATTATCGATGATGCTTACGACTCTGCCTACACTGTCGCATGGCCACTATTACGTAAATATCATTTTCCATTTACTATTTTTGTGGCAACGGATCCGATAGATAAAGGCTATGGTGGTATGATGACTTGGACGCAATTACGTCAAATGGCTAAGGCAGGTGTTACGATTGGTGATCATACTGCGTCCCATAATCATTTGGCTACTGCACCTGTGTGGGCAATTAAGCGCGATGTTGAACGTTCTCAACGAAGACTTTATCAAGAGCTGGGTTTTAAACCACGCTTGTTTGCTTATCCCTACGGTGAATATAGTTTGCGGTTTCAAAAAGTCATTCAAAATTTGGGTTTTGCTGCCGCATTTATGCAAGTCTCTGGTGTTGCCAGTCAACACGCTGATTTTTATGCCTTGCCGAGGTTTGCCTTAAACGAAGCCTATAGTGGTATGGACAGATTTCGGATTTAAGTGCCGCCTTGCCGTTGGATATTACAGCTTTATCGCCCAAAGAGCCGGTGTTAAAACAAAATCCGCCGACGGTACAGTTTACTGTGATGGACGATGATATTGCACTACATAAGCTCGCTTGTTTTCCATCAGGGCAAGGCCGGGCGAAGGTGCAGATTAAAGGCCGTCAGGTTATTGTGCGGCCACGTCACGCCTTTGGCAAGGGCAGGGCACGGATTAATTGTACGGTACCCACGGCCAATGGCCGCTATCGTTGGCTAGGTTTATTTTACTTCATTGGTTGGCAAGGCCCTTATAATTCAGCCTCGCTGTGGTGGCATATGGCGATGGATGTTGTATTGCCAAAACGAGCTGGTGAGGGGAGATCTAAATTAACTTAAGAGCTATCATTTTATTCAGGACGCGTTATTGGGACTCGCAACAACTCCAAGACAATGCTAAAATGGCGCCACTTTCATATCAACATATAGGGGGAACCTAAGGATGACTATACAACAAGAAATGGCGCAAACGATTCAAACCATCGTCGAAGGTGGTCGTGGTATTTTGGCGGCGGACGAAAGCATACCCACCATTACCAAGCGCTTCGCAACGATCAATCTTGAATCTACCGAAGAAAACCGACGCGCCTATCGCGATATGTTATTTACAACGGAAGGTCTTGGTGAGTATGTCAGTGGCGTTATCTTGTTTGAAGAAACCCTAGGCCAAAAGACCAAAGACGGCACACCATTCCCAAAGTTTTTACATGACCAAAATATCATTCCCGGCATCAAAGTAGATAAAGGTTTAATCCCATTAGTTAATAGCCGTGATGAAAAAACGACTCGAGGCTTAGATGGTTTGCCGGAAAGATTGGCTGAATACAAAAAGCAAGGTGCGAAGTTTGCTAAATGGCGTGCCGTTTATAGCATCAATGCCCTTACCCCATCACGGCAAGCGATCTTAACGAATGCTGAAAACCTAGCCCGTTATGCGGCAATTTGCCAAGAGCAAGGCATTGTCCCGATTGTTGAGCCAGAGGTATTAATCGATGGTGATCATACATTGGAACGTAGTCGTGAAGTGTGTCTGGAAGCCTACCATCAAGTCTTTAATGCGATTCATCGTCATCATGTACAATTAGACCATATGATTTTAAAACCTAGCATGGTGATCAGTGGTAAGGCATGTTCAAAGCAAGCCTCTGTTGATAATGTTGCCTGTGCAACAATCGAAGTCTTACTCGCAACCGTTCCGGCAGCAGTACCAACGATTAATTTCCTTTCTGGTGGTCAAACCCCAGAGCAGGCAACCGCGAATTTAAATTCTATGCATACTCAATTTCCCCTCCTGCCATGGAATGTTAGTTTCTCTTATGCCCGTGCCTTACAAGAACCAGCAATTGCTGCATGGCAGGGTAAAGCAGAGAATGTTGCCAAGGCGCAGCAAGCCTTGTATCAACGTGCTAAGTTAAATTCACTCGCGACCAAGGGTGAGTATGACAAGAAACTAGAACAGGCTGCGTAGTCCAGTCAAGCAACGCTATTTCTGATATCTTTCTAGTATGGTTGAGCACTACTTAGGTAGTGCTCAATTTTTTAATCTAGCTTTCAACTACCGATTTTATGTTTAACGTCATCACCAACAAAATTTGCTATCTGCATTTCCTGTGACAGATTGTTCACCCAATTCATTAAGTTTGAAACTGCCACATTGCCTATCATCTTTTGCTTGTTGGTTTATTGGTTTTGCTTCGATCGTAAATGCAGTTGCGGTTTGATTAATAATCATTAATTGATAAAAATTTTGAGGGCTATGATCAGTTGCCAGGACGTCTGTGTCTGAGTTTGTTCCAATGGTCGCTTTTGCATAACTATGATGAGTGACATAAAAACGTTCCAAACGTGTGGCGAGATCGAGGAGTGCTGCCTTACCGTCAGTGCGCCTTGCGCGCACAATATGCTGTCGATAACTCGGGATGGCAATAGTTGTTAGTACTGCAACAATGATTAACACGATCATTAATTCAATTAGGCTAAAGCCGGTCATCTTCCTTGATAACATATGCAATTCCTTTTGTATTTAATAACTAAGTTTTTACTATACCAAGTATCAGGTTTTTTTGGAGACCCCCTCACCTTGATCCTCTTCCCCAAGGGCTGAGGAATCTGCTCATTTTTAAAAAAATTTATCATTAAAATCAATATAGTTAAAAAAATAGTGGCGCGACGTGATTTTTCTGCTGCATAAAAACATTGTCATCAACTATGTTGTTATATTATTTGATGCATGTGATTTTTCCACCGATGTCATCCCGGCCATTACTGCAAGTTGGTGAGACGTAGTCGAACTTACTTGCAGTTATGAGCCGGGATCCAGGAATTGCAAAGTCATCATATCATGAAAAGCTATCATTCCTGGATTCCGGGTTGCAACTGCAACTAAGCTCGGCTCTGCTCGCCAAGTTGCAGTAACCCCCGGAATGACAACTTTTGGGCAATGTTGCCTTCACAAAAATGCGCAGATTTCTCATCCCTTTGGGGGAGAGGGGTGGGTGAGGGGGGGCTAAAAAATAACTCTATTGCAAAAACCGTCCTTCAATGCCTAAGCTGGTTGCCAATTCTTTACCGAAGCTGGCACCAAAACTTGCACCAAAGCCGTGGCCTAACTGATCAAAGAAACTTGGTCTTTTGGTGTAGTCGACAACGTTAGCGTTTTTAATGATATTTCTTGCGACATAACCGGCGCTGCCAAAGCCATCGATCAAGCCTAATGGCTTTGCCTGTTCGCCAGTCCAGGCCAAACCGGTAAATAATTCTGGATTGTTGCTAAGTCTATCGCCACGGCCCTTTTTAACATCGACGATAAAACGTTGGTGGACAATGTCTAACATCTTTTGTGCGTAAGCCTTATCTTTTGGTTTTAAAGGTGAAAAAGGGTCTAGAAAATCTTTATTACTGCCAGCCGTAATTAAACGTCTCTCTACACCTAGTTTTTGCATCGTATCGACGAATCCAAAGCCATTTAATAAGACCCCGATTGAACCGACGATGCTTGATGGGTCAGCATAGATATCATTGGTTGCAACAGCGGCATAATAGGCCGCAGAGGCGCACATATCCGTACACACGGCATAAATCTTTTTCTTGGGATATTTTTTGCGAAGCCGCATGATGTTGTTATAAATGTAATCGGCCTGAACTGGGCTACCACCAGGACTATTGATGCGTAAAATAACTGCAACCGTCTTTGGATCTTTGAAGGCCTTGGATAAACCGGCGACAACATTATCGGCACTGGCATCGCCCCCAGGCATAATCATACCTTTTAAATCGACGAGACCAACATGTGGGGAGAGTCTATCGGCACCACCGGTGATTTTTTTACTGGGCAATAAAAATAGCGCGAATAAACCAATATAAACGAGTACCACAAGTTTGAAAAAGATACTCCAGCGCCGTCGCCGTCGTTGTTCTTTTATTGTCTCGAGCAACACCTTTTCCAGAGTTTTTTGGTGCCAATTTTCTGATTGCTTCGAGTGGCTGGTGCTGTCATGGGTGTCAGTAGTCTCAGTCATGGTTGATTCCTGTTATTATGTTATGAGTGATTATAAACAGTGTGGGTAGATTTAGAAAACCCCCAGATCCTGAACTTGACTCAGGATCTGGGGGGCAAAATTAAATTTAACCTGTCTTTTCACCTTGATCTTTCGTTAGCTAACCTTATATTAATAACATGTAATTACGAATTAAAGTTTTGTTGATATAGGACTTACGCAAAACGCGCTATGCTTTGTTAAAAATTCGCTCGTAATGCTCATTTATTATCTATAAACTGCGCTTACTTACTCATTTTTGCCTCGCCTAGCATCGCTTTTCGTAAGTCCTATGATAGCATCTTATTCATCATAATAATTAAAGGGCCACAACAATGCGCATGGATAAACTCACTACAAAATTTCAAATGGCTTTGGCGGATGCACAATCACTAGCTATCGGCCGTGATAATCAATTCATAGAACCTATCCACTTAATGAAGGCCTTGTTAGACCAAGAGGGCGGTACCGTTCGATCGCTTTTAGCACAGGCCGGTGTGAGTATTGCCAATCTACGAACCAAAGTGGATGAAGCGCTGGATAAGTTGCCACGGGTTGAGGGTGGTGCCGCCGGTGAAGTGCATATCTCGAATGACTTGGGTCGATTACTCAATGTTACCGATAAGCTGGCCCAAGAGCGTAATGATAGTTTCATTTCGTCAGAATTATTCATCTTGGCGGCATTGAAAGATAGCGGTGACTTGGGTCGCTTGCTTAAGCAATGCGGTGCCGATGAAAAAGCGGTGCAAACTGCAATTGATAATGTCCGCGGTGGTCAAAAAGTTGATGACCCGAATGCCGAGGAACAGCGACAAGCTTTGGAGAAATACACCATTGATTTGACCGAGCGCGCCGAGCAAGGCAAGTTGGATCCGGTGATCGGTCGTGATGACGAAATTCGACGTACAGTACAAGTATTGCAACGACGTACCAAAAATAATCCCGTCTTGATTGGTGAGCCAGGTGTAGGTAAGACGGCAATCGTAGAAGGGTTAGCGCAGCGTATTGTCAATGGCGAAGTGCCTGAAGGCTTAAAGAATAAGCGTATCCTGGCCTTGGATATGGGCGCCTTGATTGCTGGCGCGAAGTATCGTGGTGAATTTGAAGAACGATTAAAGGCGGTGTTACGTGATTTGGCAAAACAAGAAGGGCAAATCATTTTATTTATTGATGAATTGCATACCATGGTTGGTGCCGGTAAGGCCGAGGGGGCAATGGATGCAGGCAATATGTTAAAACCTGCCTTGGCACGCGGTGAATTACATTGTGTGGGTGCTACAACACTGGATGAATATCGGCAATATATCGAAAAAGATGCAGCACTGGAACGACGCTTTCAAAAAGTACTGGTGGATGAACCTAGCGGCGAAGATACCATTGCGATTTTGCGTGGGCTTAAAGAACGTTATGAAGTACATCATGGCGTTGAAATTACTGATCCGGCAATTGTTGCCGCTGCAACCTTGTCACAACGATATATTACTGATCGACAATTGCCCGACAAAGCCATCGATTTGATTGATGAGGCGGCGAGTCAAATTCGTATGGAGATTGATTCTAAACCTGAAGCGATGGATAAGTTAGAACGCCGATTGATTCAATTAAAAATCGAACGTGAAGCCTTAAAGAAAGAGATGGATGAGGCATCCAAAAAGCGTTTGGAAAAATTGGAAGATGAAATCAAAAAGCTCGAGATAGAATATGCCGATATGGATGAAGTGTGGAAGGCTGAAAAGGCATCTTTACAAGGGACGCAACAAATCAAAAGCGATTTGGAGCGCGCTCGACTTGAATTAGAAACTGCCCGTCGTGCCGGTGATTTGGCGCGGATGTCTGAATTACAATATGGCCGTATCCCAGAGCTTGAAACACAATTGGTTCAGGCGACTGAGGCCGAGAAAAAGGAAAAAACCCTAGTGCGCAATCGTGTCACTGAAGAAGAGATTGCGGAAGTGGTATCCAAGTGGACCCACATCCCGGTATCTAAAATGCTTGAGGGCGAGCGCGAAAAATTATTACGCATGGAAGATGTACTGCATCAACGCGTGATTGGTCAAGATGAGGCAGTCAATGTTGTGTCAAACGCTATTCGTCGTTCTCGTGCTGGCTTATCAGATCCCAATCGCCCCATTGGTTCTTTCCTCTTTCTTGGCCCGACAGGGGTTGGTAAAACCGAGCTTTGTAAAACCTTGGCCGAGTATTTATTCGATACGGTTGAGGCCATGGTTCGATTAGATATGTCAGAATTTATGGAAAAGCATTCGGTAGCAAGATTGATTGGTGCTCCGCCGGGTTATGTGGGTTATGAAGAAGGTGGATATTTGACTGAGGCAGTGCGGCGTAAGCCTTATTCGCTGATTTTATTAGATGAGATAGAGAAGGCGCACCCAGATGTATTTAACATCCTATTGCAAGTATTGGATGATGGACGTTTGACCGATGGTCATGGTCGTACCGTAGATTTTCGCAATACGGTTATCGTTATGACGTCGAATCTGGGGTCGCATCTAATTCAGGAAATGGCGCAAAAGGGTGATTATAGTGCCATGAAGAAAGCGGTGATGGATGTTGTGCGCGATAATTTCCGACCTGAGTTTATCAATCGTTTGGATGAAACGGTGGTCTTCCATCCATTAGGCAAGGAACAAATTCAAGCGATCGCAAAGATCCAAATTGAGGAACTCGCTCAGCGTATTCAAGATAAAACTCTGGCATTAGAAGTTAAACCGGATGCCTTGGAATATCTGGCGCAGGCTGGCTTCGATCCTGTTTATGGCGCGAGACCTTTGAAACGTTCGATACAACAACTCTTGGAAAATCCACTGGCAAAGGATATCCTTGCAGGTAAGTTTATGCCGGGTGATGTCATTGTGGTGTCTAAAAAAGAAGATCATCTGGCCTTCACTAAATCAAAGGAGAAAGCGGCCCAAACCGTTTAAAGAATAGCTATGGAATATAAAGATTATTATAAGATAATGGGTATAGAGCGGACGGCAAAACCGGAAGAAATCAAAAAGGCTTATCGAAAATTAGCGCGTAAGTATCACCCTGATGTGAGCAAGGAGAATGATGCCGAGGCCAAATTTAAAGCAGCTTGGCGAAGCCTATGAAGTGTTAAAAGACCCTGAAAAACGTGCGGCCTACGATCAATTGGGCGCCAATTGGCAGCAAGGCCAAGAGTTTCGGCCACCGCCAGGTTGGGACTCACAATTTCATACCCAGCAAGGTAATTTTAGCCAAGAAGATCTCAGTGGCTTTAGCGACTTCTTTGAAAGTTTATTTGGTGGTGGTGGTTTTCATCCTGGTGGTTTTCATGCGCGTGGTCGTCCATCTGGTAGGACCACGGGTGGTGGATTTGCCATGCGTGGCCAAGATATTCACGCCAAACTTGAAATCAACCTCAATGAGGCCTTTCATGGCGGTGAAAGAGTTTTTCAAATCCAGGTCCCAGAAGTCGATAGCCAAGGTATAATGCAGGCTAAGACCAAGACGATTAAGGTAAAGATCCCCAAAGGTGTTATCGGCGGACAACAAATTCGTTTACAAGGACAAGGTGGTGCAGGGATAGGCAATGGCCCCAATGGTGATTTATATTTGGAAATTGATATCGCCAAACACCCTTATTTTACCGTGGAAGGTAGTGATCTCCATTTGAAATTACCCATTACCCCCTGGGAAGCGGCGCTCGGTGCCAAGGTTCAAGTGCCAACACTTGCCGGCAAGATTGAATTAACTATTCCCAAGGGATCACAATCAGGGAAACGGTTGCGCCTAAAAGGTAAAGGTTTGCCGGCCAAGTCCCCAGGAGATCTTTATATTATTTTGCAAATTATGACCCCGGATGCCAAGACTGAAAGTGATCAAGAGTTATATCAAAAGATGGCGCAACAAATGCAATTTAATCCGCGGCAAAACATGGAGATTTAACATGGTAAAATCGGTTACCGTCATTAGCGGAGAATTAATCGATGAAGATATCGAATTAACATTACGCGAATTGAGTCAGGCGTGTGCAGTGCAGGCAGAATATATTTTAGAGCTTGTAGAGGCTGGTTTATTAGAGCCGATCTCAGGTGAAGAGCCTACTTATTGGCGTTTTGATGTCATTGCCTTGCGGCGTTCACGAACGGCGGTGCGCATGCAACGTGATTTTAATATTGATATGAATAATCTACCTTTAGTGTTAGATTTACTAGAAGAACTCCAAAGTCTTAGACAACGAATAGATGTATTGGAGTCATTATTAAAGGAATAGTAACTACAGATGGAAAAAGGAAGTAAAGAGTTACTAATAAAACAAGGTATATAATGCAATGGAAAATTTACAACAAAATATATTAGTTACAGATCTATATCAAATCACCATGATGCAAGCCTACTTCAAGGAAGAAATGAATGATATTGCGGTCTTTGAATTTTATACCCGAAAGTTGTCTGAGCATCGCAATTTTTTTATTGCAGCAGGCTTGGAACAATTGATTGATTTTGTATTAAACGCAAGATTTACTGAGTCAGATCTTGAGTTTTTGAAAAAAGATGATCGTTTTACTGATGACTTTCTTGAGTCACTGAAAGAGTTTCGTTTTACGGGTGATATTAATGCAATGCCGGAGGGTACACCATTCTTTCCAGAGGAGCCTGTTGTCCAAGTGATTGCACCTATCGCTGAGGCACAAATGATCGAGAGCCGTTTAATTAATATTATGCAATATCAAACCTTGATTGCCTCTAAGGCGATACGTTGTAAGTTGATGGCACCGAATAAGACATTAGTCGATTATGGTATGCGCCGTGCCCATGGGTCTGAAGCAAGTCTCTATGCTTCACGAGCAAACTATATCGCGGGTTTCGATGGCACTGCAACCGTAATCGCAGGCAAAGAATATGGTATTCCGCTGTATGGCACCATGGCGCATTCCTATGTGCAAGCGCATGATACCGAAGATGTTGCCTTTAGCACATATGCGCGGGCCCAACCTAATAATGTGACGTTACTCATTGATACTTATGATACTGAGCGTGGGGCACAAAAGGTGGCGCAAATGGCTGCAATGATGCACGAAGAAGGCTTAGAGATTCAAGGCGTACGCATTGATAGTGGCGATTTGGGTAAACACGCGATTATGGTGCGTGCAACTCTCGATGAAGCAGATTTACATAATGTTAAAATCTTTGCGAGCGGTGATATTGATGAATATCGTTTAGCCACATTAGTTAAAAAGGAATATCCCATTGATGGCTTTGGTGTCGGTACCAAATTAGATACATCAGCCGACCTACCCTATCTTGATTGTGCCTACAAATTACAAGAATATGCCGGCCAAGCTAGACGTAAACGCTCAGAAGGCAAAAGTACCTGGCCTGGTCGTAAACAAGTTTATCGTTATTATGATGACAATGGCATAATGAAAAAAGATATCGTTGGTTCAAAAAGTGATACTTTTGTTGGTGCCAAAGCTTTATTAGAACCAGTTATTAAAGCTGGGCAGCGAGTGGATAAGCCTTTGGGTTTATCAAAGATACAAGCTTATACCAAGGAACAAATTGCTACCTTGCCAGACTATTTAAAAACCTTAACCAAGGCTAAACAACAGGCCTATGAGGTAGAAATTTCCCAATCAGTGCGTGAATTAGCTGAGGCGGTTGATCAAGCAATGGATGTCTATTCAACACGAGGTTTTTAAGATAACTTTATATTGCTTAAATAATAATATTATTATTATCAAACAAAGGAGAGAAACATGGTTTTAACACCTTCGACAATGATGCCATTAGGCACCAAAGCCCCAGACTTTACTTTGTTTGATACGATTTCAGATAAAGAAATGAGTTTGGCTGATATTAAATCAAATGAAGCGACAGTCATATTATTTATCTGTAACCACTGTCCCTATGTCAAGCATATCAATCATCAATTGGTCAAACTTGCTAATGAATATATCGCCAAAGGCGTTAGTTTTGCTGCGATTAGTTCTAATGATGTTGAAAATTATCCCGATGATTCACCGGTAAAAATGAAGGCGTTAGCGCAGCAGTTAAATTATCCTTTTCCTTATCTATATGATGAGTCACAAGCGGTAGCTAAGGCCTATGGTGCTGCGTGCACACCAGATATATTTGTTTTTGATAAATATCTTTCTTGTGTTTATCGCGGTCGCTTTGATGAGTCAACACCGGGTAACGATAAGCCCGTTACAGGTAATGATCTGCGTAATGCCTTGGATAGTATCTTGGCGGGCAAGCCAGTGAGTGATGAACAAGTTCCAAGTATGGGTTGTAATATTAAATGGAAAGCGTAGGATTATAAGCTTAATATACAATTTTGATTACAGCATCAAATAGCGTTTAAACGAGCGTTAGTATTGGATATAGCTGGCGATATATTGGCCGAAAGTCCATGATGATATAACTCAAGTGTCTTTAAAATATTCTCATTAATAGCTATATCGTTTAGGCTGTCCATAATGCTTGTATGCAGCGCATCAAAATTATGCACGGCGCATAGATTCGCGATGCTGGATAAAAACATCGTCAACCTCTCTATATTCTCATTAAAATGTTCCAATAATTTAAGTAATGTAGGTCCTAGTTTTTCACAATCAATATCATCCCGGTGCGCAAAGAGTAATGCATTTAGTGCATTGATGATGTCATATGAGGGGTCGTATGGTTTATCAGTAGGTACAATATTTGCTAACTCAGCCAACACGATCTTGGCGCATAATGTCAAAGTCTCAGCAGCCACTTCATGATGACTATCGCGTAATATGGTGGTGGCAATCTCAAATTTATCGCCATAATTGCTTTCTCCACGTAGTTGCTTTACTAACACAGGCAGCAACCGGTGTTGATTTTTGCTTTTGACGTAAAAATTGGTCATGCATTCCAAGATTTGTTGACTGAATTCAATACCACTTTGAATTTTTTTCTTACGGAAGGGTAAGGTGATTCATCAAAGACAAGCAATAGTGCACTGGTTATCTCATAGCTTTCATAACTATCGTGCTTGGTTTCAGGTAGTAATAAATCCAAAATCTCTTCCATGATCATTGGGTTTTCCATCAACACGATTAGTTTGCCTAATTGTTGCCAGTAATGAAATGGTCTTAGCTTAGTGGTTCTTTGAGAGTGGTGAGTATTTAGAGTGGTTTTAAGATTATCTATTAATTGTATTCCTATTTTATAATCTGCTTTGGCTAATAGTATATCGAGATAATATTGTGATAATTGATGGTCACTGGTACTCAGGAATAGTGTTAAGATTTGGTCTCTGGTTATATTAAAATTTACTCCAATCGCTAATAATGCCTTTATTTGCCGTTCCTCTAACTGTTTAAGGTCAAGATCAAAATGGTTAAGCTCATTAACAAGGACTCTTTTATGGTATGCTGATGCCTTAGTGTGAAGATGTAACCAGAGTGAGGCACGATGTGCGCTTGGATTAAGGGCACGATAGCCTAGTTGCTGATATAGTTGTTGCCTTAATTTGGGTTGGTCAGCGGCATAACGGGTCTGAATGAGTACTTCACTGTAGCAATGTCGATAGCGATTATTTTTGCATTTATTCACCATGTGAGCAACTAACTGTCCATTGACATCGGTAATATCAATGATTCGTGCTAAAAATTTCGGACCTATCGCTGCAATGGGTAAAAACTGTTTGTTCAACCATTTAATAAAATTAATATTATTCGTAATATGGTTTGTTATACTGTTGTCGTGTTCCATTTGCCCATTGTGCCAACGATGGTTGTCGAGCTCATCAAATAGCCATATGATGGCTTCATAACGATAATTTTCAGATAATTGGTCAAGTTTAGGGAAAATGTAACTCATGAATAATTGTAATGAGATGTATAATGCATGGTGTGGAAAATCTATAAATTGGCGATATGTTTCAAATTTATGTTGTAGGTATTGATTGACTTGTTTGGCGTCTTTGGCATAGAGTATTATTAGGCAGAGGGTAAAAACGTATATTTGCTCGAGCTGTGTTTTGTTTGCAATATGTTTTGATGGTTCGTTTACTATATAAGTTTCATTAAGAAAGTTTATATATTTCTGTAAGCTAGAGACCACAGTTTCACGCAAGAGTAGATCCATGCTATCAGAATATAATAATTTTAACCCCACCAAGATCGATAACATGACATCATCATTCTTTCGTAAGGTTTCATCACCCAATAATAAACCTATATTGTTAACTAGAATTTTATTATTAGTGTTACCATTGTAATTATTTATTAACATGGTGTTATATGGTAAAAGCCCATGGCAAACACTAATAGTTAAGGCTGATTTTATCAGCCTGATATCCTGACTTGCTAATGCAGAAATCATTTGATAACGGATATTTTCCTGAGATAAAAATACCGAGGTCCCTGTGGTACATGCGACATATTGAGATTCTAGTTTTTGCATATGTTTAAAATATTGAGTTGCCATTTCAGGCGTGGCTCTAATTGCAGCCAAGAGGGCGTTTAGCCCTGTTTGGTTTTGCTGAAAAAAAGTAATCGAAGTTAAATCAGGTGTGTTATGCATTGATTGCTGTTGTAGTCTACGAGTGTCGAATAATATAGTAAATTCTTGACTTGATCCGGATGTAAGTTGTTCTAATATCTGTAGCGTTAAATTGTGTCCAGCCAATTTTGCAGCTAAAGAGTAGCGAGCTATTATCTGAGGATGCATTAAACCATTACGATGATCATTTATTTTTTCCAGATATTGGCTAAGTGCATCATTTGTCATTTGTAATCGAGGAAATAAGGCCTGCTTTAATTGCGACATTAACTGGGGTGATACTCGAAACAGTAGATGCCAAAAGCTGAAGGCAACGCTATCAAGGACGACTGCGCTGGAAGTGATTTGGATACCATTGTCGTTAAGTCGCCTCTCAGCAGCCCGAATAATGCTGCTTAGTTTGTTGGATAAAGGTAATTGTTTAAACTCGGTGAGCCAATGATCATTGCCATTATAGTGATTGACAAAAAAGGCATGGACTTTTTTCTTGAAAAGGGCTTCTAAATTAATAACTGCCCCATAAAATTTTCCTTGATGCCTGGCCGGCAAAGGAAACAAGATTTGTTGTGGGGCTATGGCGCTATGCATCATCATTGATATGATTTCCTTTCAAATCTATCTCGTATTAATAGGACATTGTTGGTAGACTGGTAGTTTGAATAATAACCTAAGATAGTTAAGAGTACAATATATGGATATCCAGTTTTTAGGGGCAACCAAGACAGTCACGGGTTCAAAGTATTTAATCACGGCTGATGGCGCTAAAATTCTTGTCGATTGTGGCTTGTTTCAGGGCTATAAAGAATTAAGGCTAAGAAATTGGCGACCATTACCGATCGCTCCAAGCGATATTGAATATGTCTTATTGACCCATGCCCATATCGATCACAGTGGCTATATTCCTTTGTTAGTTAAGAATGGTTTTCATGGCAAGATATTATGCACTGATGCGACATATGATCTTTGTGAAGTCTTGTTGCCGGATAGTGGGCACCTACAAGAAGAAGAGGCGGAATATGCCAATAAAAAAGGTTATTCAAAGCATCATCCTGCATTGCCATTATATACCCGTAGAGAAGCAGAACATTCATTAAAATACTTCCAAATCATACCGCGAAATAAGAAGTTTAAAATTAAGGATGATTTTTATTTTAGCTTTCAATATGGTGGTCATATCTTAGGGGCATCAACCATAGTCGTTGAACATTATGACGTCTCAGTTTTATTTTCTGGTGACTTAGGACGACCAGATGATTTATTGATGTATCCACCTGCGAAACCTTTTGCTGCTGACTATCTGGTAATTGAGTCAACCTATGGCGATCGATTACACGAAGAGATAAATCCCTTGCAAAAAGTTGGCGATGTAATCAATGATACTTATAAAAAAGGTGGGACGATATTAATTCCAGCCTTTGCCGTTGGTCGTACACAAACAATACTTTATTTAATCTACAAGTTAAAAGAATTAAATAAGATTCCTGATATTCCAGTTTATATCGATAGCCCAATGGCTACCGATGCCACTAAATTATTTTATAAGCATGCAGAGGAGCATCGTTTGAATCAAAAAGAAAGTGGTGAAGTCTGCAAGACTGCGAAATATGTGCAAAGTGTTGAAGATTCGATTGCTCTGCATAGGCAAAACCAACCCATGATTATTATCTCAGCCAGTGGTATGGCAACTGGCGGTCGGGTATTACATCACATCAAGCATTACGCACCAGATCACCATAATACAATTTTATTTACTGGTTATCAGGCAGGAGGCACTCGTGGTGATAGAATGCTTAGAGGTGAACCTACGGTCAAGATGCTTGGTGAACAAGTGCCGATCCGCGCCAATATCATTGAGTTGGAGGGTACCTCTGCCCATGCCGATTATGCAGATATGCTTGCCTGGTTAGAGAAGTTAGCGGATCCACCACGAAAAGTATTTATAACCCATGGTGAACCGGATTCTGCCGAGGCGCTACGCAAAAAAATCCAAGCAAAATTTAATTGGGATTGTATGGTACCTGAATATTTGGATGAGGTAGAATTAGTGTAATATTTTTTGGATAGATTGTTTATCCTAAAATCCGCAGTTGAAACGAATTTGAAGCGCAACATTTTGATTCATCTGGCTATTTAAAAATTTTTTCATCACCAGCAAGATGACCACAAAAATTTTTAATCCGCCATCTAAATCAATCTGTTACACTTCAAATATCGTTTCAACTGCGGATTTTAGGTTTATGCGTGCAATTAATTATGAAGGGCATGCATTAGCAACACAAACTGTATTTTCGGTATGAGATATGGATATTATTTTCCCGCTTTATATTCAGTACGCAACATGCCATACAATTCAATGTCTTCGTATTTGCCCCATTTTTTAATATGGCCGCGCTGTTTGCCTTCATGCTGCATACCAATCTTTTCTAGGACTTTACCAGAAGTGGGATTCATTGATAAATGAACTGCATGAATACGATATAATTTCAAATCGGTAAAGCCAAAGTGTATCATTCGACGTGCTGCTTCGGTGGCATAACCTTGTCCCCAATAATCACGCCCTAGCCAATAACCTAATTCAGCGTGGTCATTTTTTAAGTCAAATTCAAAGCCTATCGCTCCGATCACTTTGCTGTGTTTGCGTGTGGTGACCGCTAAGTTTAGCAGGATATCTTGGTCATACAAATCTTGATGGCTGCCGATCCAGGATCGGGCCATATATAACTCATAGGGATAGGGTAAGTTTTCAGTGTTGGTTGCAATGTCTTTATCATTCGCGAGTTGTTGCACCGTCTCAGCATCTTCCATTTTATAGGGACGTAGTATTAATCTTGGAGTTTGTAAGGTGGGAATTTTTTTCATCATCTATTTCTCAAATATTTTTACAGCAATTGCTTTTACCCATTTACTGGTTATTCTCTTGTTTTTTTACCTTAGCAACAGTTTTATCAGCATGCCTTGTCGGTGCCGGCAAACGGTAACCATCGCCACATTGTAAAATTAAGTCCATAGCATCATCCAAAGAGATAAGATTACCGATACTGATAAACAGTGGTTTCACATGGTCCCGTGTCCTAACTACGCGTCCAATAAGTTCATCCTTATCCATTAAGTTAACATAGTCTCCGCGCTTTACCCCAGGCTCATCGTGAGTACCGATAAGTCTGCTCTTAGCACAACCAATGGTTGGTAACTTTGTTAAAATCCCAATATGACTGGCAATGCCAACACGTCTGGGATGAGCATAACCTTGGCCATCGACCATGATAGCAGAAATCTTGGTGGTTAATTTTGCCAAGGCACTAAGAATAGCTGGAGCTTCGCGAAAAGACAATAAACCAGGTATATAGGGCAAATGCACACGCATTCGTGCATGTGTTTGCTCGACAATTGTTTTACTCTTAAGGTCCCAGACCACTGCTGCGGCAAAACAATATTCTTTATTCGTGCTAAAGGCACAATCAACACCGGCAATGTAGCGAATAGGCTTGGCCAATGGTTTGATCACAATCTTTGCGGCAAGTTCTTTTTGCACCGCAATTGCTTGTTTAGGTGTTAAGTCCCAGGGATGTAAGTCTATAATATTCACGATATGATTACTATTATCCTAAAATCCGTAAGTGGCCTAGGCTTTGTAGCTAACCTTAAACCTAGAATCGGCAGTTGAAATCTATTACGAGCGCTTAATCGTCTGAATCTCCAGGCGATTTTTGCAAAATTTTTTTCACCGTACAGGTGAGTACTGCCTCAAAAAATTTTGCAAAAATCACCTGTACCTTCATTAGCTTAAGCGCTCTCACTACAATTTCAACTGCCGATTCTAGGTTAAACGACGCCAGCGCGCAATAAATCATGCATATGGATAAGGCCTATTAGCGTATTTTGCTCATCTACAATCAAGAGTGAGGTGATTTTATAAGACTCCATAATATTTAACGCCTCGGCCGCCAATATATTTGCTTTTATGGTTTTACAATTACGGGTCATGACTTCGCTGATGGGTGTGGTTCTTATATCGAGCCCCGCATCCAGGGTACGGCGCAGGTCGCCGTCGGTATAGATGCCGATGAGGTGGTTTTGATCATCAACAATCGCAGTCATACCAAAGCCTTTTTGGGTCATCTCCATTAAGGCTTGTGTGAGATTAGTCTCTTGTTTGACAGTGGGGAGTTCGGTACCGGTATGCATTAATTCATTGATATGCAGTAATAGCCGACGCCCCAGGGTCCCGCCAGGGTGGGTCATGGCAAAATCTTCTGCGGTAAATCCACGGACTTCAAGCAAGGCGATCGCTAAGGCATCACCCATGACCAGAGCAACAGTGGTACTTGAGGTAGGGGCTAAACCCAAAGGACATGCCTCTTGTTCAACACTGATATCAAGATTTACCGTAGCCGCACGTGCCAGGGTCGATTGCGGATTACCGGTCATGGCGATCAGCGGGATATCTAAGCGTTTGATTAGGGGCAATATTGAAAGAATTTCATTGGTTTCGCCGGAATTTGATAAGGCTAACACCACGTCTTTAGGGGTAATCATCCCCATATCACCATGATTGGCTTCGCCTGGATGCACGAAAAAGGCTGGGCTACCAGTACTAGCCAGGGTGGCGGCGATTTTGCCACCGATGTGGCCTGATTTACCCATACCAGTGACGACGATGCGTCCCTGGCATGCGAGTAAATGTTCACAGGCGATGGAAAAGCTGTGACCAATGCGTTGAGCTAGGGCTGATACCGCCTGGGACTCAGTTTCAATAACGGCCAATCCCAGATGGCAAAATTTTTCTAAATTTGTATTCATAATCAGTAGGTTAGACTTGTTTTGACTGTAGTCTTAACAGTTGTGATTTGGCTTTGATTTTGAGCTTAATATATGATGTGGAGTTTATCATGTCATCCGATTAATTTCTATCTAAATCCTGCCACCATGAGAGATATACATTTATCCTGAAATCCGCAAAACATCATGTCAGAAACGGATTTTAGGTTAAAGTTTCATGCCAAATATGATAAAATTATAATAGAACTCTAAAGTTTTTAATATACTAGCGTGCTTAACTTCAGGAAGGGAGACAACCATGGGTAAAAGGAAATCATTTTCAGAACGTTTCAAAGAACGATTAAAGGCCGATGCCAAAAAAGTAATTCGGCAAAAGCGTTCGTATGCCCAAAATTTAGCAGATAAGGATGATGATGGGGGCGATGATGGCAGTGGAGGTGGTCCTGGTAAACGCCATCAAGGTAATTTTGGTAAAGACTCGGTGCGTAAATTGCTGGATCGTGGCGCTAAATACGGTAAGCAGTTTCAAGATTATATCAATTCAGAGCTAGATAGTGCCGAAGTCGAGAGTACCGAAGTCAGTAAAGACGCATTGGAATCTACTGAGCGTCAAGAGGCCCATGCCGAAGAACAATCCGAGCAACAAGCAAAGGAGGCACGCACAAGCCGTGATGACAAATCCAGCAAGAAATCGTCGGATGCTGCTGCCAAACAGTGGGCCAAAGGTTTCATGGAGAAGCAAGGCCAAGTGGCTGGTGCTATTGCCACTGCTACCACCGCTAAAACGGTCTTAGGCGCCAATGTTCAAGGTGGTCATGGTGGAAATCGCCATGGTAACCATCATGGTTACGCGGTGCAGAGTTGGATAGGTAATACCGGCGAAGCGGCGGCTGAAAAGTCACGTCAGGCAATCCAGGGTAATGTCCCTGCAGGGGCCAACTATGGTGCCCGCGGTAACTATCAGGGATTTGCTAATTATGCCGTGGTTGCGGGTTCTACCGGCAATGTATTAGACAGTGGTAATAAGAAGGCCCAGTCGCAAAAGCAAACTAATGTCAAAGCGAGTAGTCGACGGGGGATGGGGATGCGGGCAAAATAATATAATTTGTCCGCCATAGTCTGAATCAGTGTAAAGCTTTTTAATAATAAATTAACACAATAAAGCATCATGCACGAAGTCTCGATTTGTCGCAATATCTTAAAAATTGTCGTACGGGCACAACAACAGCATCATTTTAATTCAGTGCATACCATCTATTTTGAACGAGGTTTACTCACCTGTATTGATAAAGATGCTCTGCTCTTTAGTTTTGCCGCAGTTAAGCAAAATCCATTATTCGCCAATGCGCACCTGGAAATTATTGATGTCCCTGGCCGAGCTTATTGTCAAAGTTGTGATTGTGAATTTAACATTGAACAATATTATCACCCATGTCCCTATTGTGAAGGTTATAAAATTGCTATCATTGACGGAGAGCAAATGATAATAAAAGATTTGGGGGTGAGCTAATGTGTGGAATTTGTGGCTGTGATCAAGGACATAACCATGACCACGATCTTGAGCAAGGCAGTACTCATAAGCATAAGCATAAGCATAAGCATAAGCATGAGCATAATCATAATCATTCACATGCGGAGCATGAGGCAAGGCTAATTCATCTTGAACAAGATGTGATGGCGCAAAATCAAGGCTATGCCGATAATAATCGTAATTATTTTCAAACCCATAACATCTTAGCTTGTAATTTGGTTGCAAGCCCAGGGAGTGGTAAAACCAGTTTACTGGTTAAGACTTTGCAGTTAATTAAAGCAAAATATTCAATTCATGTGATCGAGGGTGATCAACAAACTGATCACGATGCCGAAAAGATTCGTGCGACAGGGGTTAAGGCTTTGCAAATCAATACCGGAAAGGTATGTCATTTAGATGCACATCAGATAAGTCATGCGGTAACGGAGCTTGATTTACCTAGCCGGTCGCTGTTATTTATCGAAAATATTGGTAATTTAGTTTGTCCAGCCATGTTTGATTTGGGTGAAAGCTTTCGGGTGGTGATATTATCGGTTACCGAAGGTGATGATAAACCGATAAAATATCCTGATATGTTTGTCAAAAGTGACCTTATGATCATCAATAAAATGGATTTATTGGATTATGTTGATTTTAATATGGAAAAATGTATTGCTTATGCCAAACAAATCAAACCGGACATTGAAATTATCCAACTCTCTGCCAAAACTAACGAAAATATTAATACCTGGCTTGATTGGTTAGATAAACATATGACCAAAAGACTTGCTGCCTAATGCAACGATTAAAATTGCTAATTAATGGTGTTGTGCAAGGTGTCGGTTTTAGACCGTTTATTTATCGTGTTGCTACTGAAAATGATTATACCGGCTGGGTTAAAAATACTGCGACTGGTGTCGCTATCGAAATCCAAGGCAAAAATCCTCAGCACTTTATATCTTTGATGAAAACACAATTGCCCACACTGGCGATCATCGATGATGTCAATATCGAGCCCAAAGCAGTTGCGATGCATGAAACTAAATTTGAGATTTTACCAAGTCAAACCGGTGTTAATACAACAAATATCAATCCTGATGCTGCGATTTGTGCGGATTGTCTGCGTGATTTATTTGACCCAAAAAGTCATTATTACCGTTATCCATTATTAAATTGTACGCAATGTGGGCCTCGATTAACGATTATCAAAAACTTGCCTTATGATCGAGATCAAACGGCGATGTGTGAATTTAAACTTTGCGTAAAGTGTTACAAAGATTTTAATAATCCATTGAGTCGGCGTTATCATGCACAACCAATCGCATGTAATGCGTGTGGACCACAATATTCTGCTACCGCGATAGAGGTCAAGCAGCGCATCCTTGCAGGTGAGATTGTTGCAGTAAAAGGTTTAGGTGGTTATCAATTAATTTGTGATGCCCAAAATGAGGCGTCAATCGCAAAGTTGCGCGCACGGAAAAATAGGCCTGACAAACCATTTGCCATTATGGCCTTGAATATCAAGAGTGCTAAAAGATTTTTTTTACATATCAATGAAGCGGAATCACTGCAGTTGCAGTCTTGGCAACGACCCATCGTACTACTTAAACAGCATAAGCAAGTATTCCCTAATAATATTGCCCCAAGACTAAATGAATTGGGTTTAATGTTACCCTCGACACCTTTTCATTATTTATTATTTAATGCATTTGCGAATAATCCTGACGGTATTGATTGGTTATCAGATTTGCTTGATACAATTTTAATTGTTACCAGTGCTAATATAAGTGAACAATCGTTGATGATTGATGATGATGAGGCAATTAAATCTCTTTCAGGTATTGCAGATCATATCGTTAATTATAATCGTAAAATAGTGACTAGGGTAGATGACTCGGTTTTACGAGTGGTGGATCAACAACCCAGATTTATCCGCCGTGCTCGAGGTTATGTGCCCAAGCCTATTAAATTAGCAAGAAAATATCCCACTGTGTTAGCTGTTGGTGCCGAACTAAAAAATACGATTTGCTTTATCAGAGATAATACAGCATATATATCACAGCATATCGGCGACCTCACCAACCGAGCTAACATTGATTTCTTTTTAGAAACTTATGAATATATGCAGCGATTTTATCAATTTCAACCACAGCTCGTTGTGCATGATTTGCATCCAGACTTTTATAGTACGCAATTTGCTAAAAGTTTAGGTTTGCCAACAATAGCGATTCAACACCATCAAGCCCATGTGGCAAGTGTATTAGCCGAGCATGGTTGCGCAGAAAAATGTTTAGGCTTAGTTCTTGATGGCTATGGCTATGGCGAACAGGGTGAAGCCTTAGGTGGTGAATTATTTTTATTTGATGCTAACCATATAAAGCATCTTGGCTCTTTGCACCCGTTACCCTTATTAGGTAATGATCAAGCGGTCAAGGAGCCTTGGCGGATGGCTGTTAGCGCCTTAATTCAAGCAGGGGAAATCAATCAACTTCAACAGCGGTATAGTTCATTTAAGCATTTTGATTTATTATTAAAAATTTATGATCAACCAAGATTTGCACCGCCAACTTCAAGTTGTGGTCGTTTATTTGATGCTGCTGCTAGCTTATTAAATGTTTGTCATTATGCGAGCTATGAGGGTCAGGCAGCGATGCAATTAGAGGCCTTGGTGACTAAGCCACAAGCCTGTGAAAATGCATGGACATTTGATCAAAATCGGTTAAGCCTGTTGCCGTTACTTAGCAAACTTACAAATTGTGACTCAATTACCGGAGCCAATCTATTTCATGGGACACTAAGTGCCGCCTTGACAGAATGGATAGTTAGCTTCGTTAAACAATATCATATTCACCATATTGTACTAAGTGGTGGCTGTATGCTCAATAAAGTATTAACCATGGATTTACAGCAGCGTTTAACTAGTCAAGATTTATTGGTATATTTACCAAAACAGTTACCGCCATCTGATGCAGGTCTAAGTTTAGGACAGGCATGGTTGGGTGCTGCAAGAATCACAACCGAGGTTAACTAATTATGTGTTTGGCAATTCCTGCAAAGATTGAAAAACTACTTGCCAATAATAGGGCGATGGCCAACGTCGGTGGGGTGACTCGAGAAATTTCAGTGGCATTGATCGATGATATCAAAATTGACGACTATGTGATTGTACATGTCGGTTTTGCACTAACCAAACTAGATGAGCAAGAAGCAACCAAAACATTAAAGTTATTCTCAGAAATGCAAAATCAAACACTATGAAATATATAACTGAATTTAGAAATGGCAATCACGCCAAAACCTTAGCTGCAAAAATTGCTGACGCAGTAGATCCAACACGAAATTATAAATTTATGGAATTCTGCGGTGGTCATACCCATGCTATTCATCGGTACGGTATTCCAAAGTTATTACCTAAAAATGTTGAAATGATCCATGGACCTGGTTGCCCCGTGTGTATCTTGCCGATTGCCCGTATTGATCAAGCGATTGCTTTAGCACAAATACCAGATGTCATATTTTGCAGTTACGGTGATATGTTACGTGTGCCAGCTACCGATAAAATGAGTTTACTCAAGGCTAAGGCGATGGGTGCAGATGTGCGTATGGTGTATTCCATCGATGATGCATTAAAAATTGCTGAAGCCAATCCTGTAAAGAGAGTGATCTTTTTTGCGATTGGATTTGAAACGACAACGCCGCCTACTGCCTTAGCTTTGCAATATGCTAAGCGTCATCAATTAACTAATTTTTTTGTGTTTTGTAACCATGTACTAACGCCACCGGCATTGATGGGTTTAATGGATCAACACATTAACGAAACTGGGCAAGCGATTGCTTTGGATGGATTTGTGGGGCCTGCCCATGTCAGTATTGTTATTGGTTATCACGCTTATAATTTTGTCGCTGAAAAGTATCAAAAACCTATCGTCATCTCTGGTTTTGAACCCTTGGATTTATTACATTCAATATACATGTTAATTTTGCAAGTTAATGCTGAAGAAGCGCGGGTGGCAAATCAATATACACGCGCAGTAGCCGAGCAAGGCAACCAAATCGCATTGGCAGCCATTGCAGATACCATGGAGTTGAGAATTGAATTTGAGTGGCGTGGTTTAGGCATAATCCCTAACAGTGCATTATGTATTAAGCCAAAATATCGCGAGTTTGATGCAGAACATAATTTTGAATTAATAACCAGTCATGGCCAAGAGCATAAAGCCTGCGAATGTGGTGCAATCTTACGTGGCGTTAAAAAACCTAAGGACTGCAAATTATTTGCCACGGTTTGTACTCCAGAAAACCCCTTAGGATCATGTATGGTCTCCTCTGAAGGTGCTTGTGCCGCCGTTTATGCCTATGGACGATTGCATGAAGAGAAAGAGGTGTCAAGTTAAATGGTCAGCATAACTGAGAAGCATAAAACAATTAAAATTAAAAAGCCAAAGCTTGATATAAAGCATGGTCATATCAATTTATCGCATGGTTCAGGTGGACGGGCCATGCAAGACTTGATCGAACAATTATTTATTCGTGAATTTGCCAATGATTTATTAAGTCAACAGAATGATGCCGCTTGTTTTGCTGTTCAAGATGGCCGTATGGTAATGACTACAGATGCCCATGTGATTGCGCCGTTATTTTTTCCAGGTGGTGATATTGGTTGCCTATCTGTGCACGGCACGATCAATGATTTAGCCATGATGGGGGCAACACCGCTGTATTTAACGGCAAGTTTTATCTTAGAAGAGGGATTGGCCTTAACTGATTTGCATACAATTATTTGTTCTATGGCTGCTGCGGCAAAATCAGCAGGGGTGCCTATCATTGCCGGCGATACCAAAGTGGTTGAACGAGGTAAGGGTGATGGTGTGTTTATCACGACCACAGGGATTGGTAGATTAGCTAATAAGATAAGTATTTCTGGCCACAATGCCAAGCCAGGCGACAAGGTTTTAATAAGTGGTTATGTCGGTGACCACGGTGTTGCGGTGATGTCAAAACGAGAAAATTTACAATTTATAACGGACATTGAATCTGATACCAAGGCATTACAGGATTTAGTTGCGTCGATGATTGCTGCCGTGCCAAATATTCATTGCCTGCGAGATCCAACCCGTGGTGGTGTTGCAACATCGCTAAATGAGATAGCCCAGCAATCACGCGTTGGTTTTATGATTCAAGAAAGTCAAATCCCGATTCGAGAACCCGTACAAAGTGCTTGTGAATTATTGGGTTTAGACCCGTTATATGTTGCCAATGAAGGATTGCTGATTGCCATTTGTGCTGATGAAGATGCCGACTTGCTGTTAACCACTATGCGGCAACATCCATATGGTAAAGATGCCATGATCATTGGTACGGTTATTGCAGATGATAGACATATGGTACAATTGGAAACAAGTTTTGGTGGCTCACGTATCATGGATATGTTAACAGGAGAACAATTGCCACGAATATGCTGATAGTTAAGGTCTATTTACAATGTATTTTCGTTCGAGAAAATGAATTGTAACAAGATATGAACGTTCACATATTTACTGAATAGTTACAAAATAATTAAATAATATGACTAAAAACCAACATAACAATAAACATTATTTCTTACCGTATGATCAATTACAAAATCTGATTGATACATTGGTCACTGCTGGTTATCAAGTCATCGGTCCACAAACAAATGGTGACAATATCCTCTTCAAAGAATTAACTAAGGCTGAACAATTACCTTGGGGGTATCGCGATCAACAGCAACCCGGTCAATACCGGTTACACAAAACTGATGAACGCAAAGCCTTTATGTGGGTTAGTGGGGCACAAGCCTTAAAACCATTATTATTTAAGGCCCGAGAGAGCATTTGGCGGGTGATTCGTGATGCTGCGGGTAAATTGCAGTTTAAGCCAACACAGTTACCCGAAAAACCCATGGCCGTGTTTGGAGTGCGTGCCTGTGATATCCATGCTATGCTAATCCAAGATAAAACATTTATCCATGATAAATTTCAAGATCCCCTTTACCAAGCTAGACGAAAAAATTTATTTGTTATTGCTATGAATTGTACCCGCTCTGCAAGTACTTGCTTCTGTGTGTCTGCCGGTGGTTATCCTGCAGCGAAAGATAACTTTGATTTAGCCATGACAGAGATTGATAATGGCTATACCATTATCGATGGTAGTGATAGAGGCGCAGATATTTTGCAACAATTAAATTTAATTGTTGCGACCAAAGAGCAAATGGAAACAGTACATCGTGGCATTTCAAATGCAGTGGAACAACAGACAAGGACCTTACCACTTAATAATTCACGTGATTTGCGCGATGCCTTATTTAATAACTTAGAGCACCCGCGTTATGATGATGTTGCAGATCGTTGTTTATCTTGTACCAATTGTACGATGGTTTGTCCAACCTGTTTTTGCCATGCCGAGCACGATGAGGCAAACATGGATGGGGCAGAGGTTAATCATGTCAAACAGTGGGATTCATGTTTCACGGCTGGCCATAGTTATGTCGCCGGTCGGGTCTTACGCGATGATACCCGAAAGCGTTATCGGCAGTGGTTAACCCATAAATTAGGGAGTTGGCACGATCAATTTGATACCAGTGGTTGTGTTGGCTGTGGGCGTTGTATAACGTGGTGTCCTGTTGGCATCGATATTACCGAAGAGGCTCATGCAATTTGCGATAAAAGTCAGGATGATAACAAACATGAATGAAACTAAGAGATTAACCAAGCAAAATCCATATCTGCCGTCTGACGCCAAGATTATCGACCGCATTCAAGACAGTAAAACTATTTTTACCTTACGATTACAATTTTCTGAGCCTGATTTAAATCAAAACTTTTTATTTCAACCTGGGCAATTTAACATGCTTTATCTTTATGGTGTCGGTGAAGTTCCAATCTCCATTGTCTCTGATCCAGAACATGATGATTTATATGATCATACGATTCGTAATGTAGGTCGGGTTACTCATGGCTTAAGTCAATTAAATATTGGAGATTATATTGGTATTCGCGGGCCATTTGGTCGAGGTTGGCCTGTTGTTGATGCTAAAGGTAAAGACATTATTATCGTAACGGGTGGATTAGGTTGTGCCCCAGTTGTTGCCATGATTAATTTTATCATGAAGCGACGTGAGCAATTTGGCAGCATAAAGATTTTGCAAGGGGTGAAACATAGTGATGATTTTATTTTTCAAAAACGTTATAACCAATGGCGCCGTGAAGCCGATACCGAAGTCTATCTTGCTGCCGATACAGCGGGACCAAGTTGGCCATTTAAAGTGGGCTTGGTAACAGATTATATTCAGCAATTAACGATAAATCCAAAGCAGACGATAGCGATGATGTGTGGTCCAGAAGCCATGATGGCAGTGGCAACTAAAGCCTTACTCCAAAAAGCTCTGAGCCCAGAAGATATATTTTTAAGCCTAGAACGTAATATGGCCTGTGCCGTGGGTCACTGCGGCCATTGTCAATATGGTGGGGCTTTTGTTTGTAAAAATGGCCCCGTTTTCTCCTATAATGAAATAAGCGAATTGTTTAAAGTTCCAGGATTTTAAATTTAAATTGATAAATAATCATGAATATGACATTGGATTTAAAGCCAAAGCAAAAACCAACCCTTGCCGTACACAAGTTTACCTCATGTGATGGTTGTCAATTGGCATTTTTAAATGCTGGTGAAGATCTGCTAACGCTTTCACAATTGGTGGATATCGTGCATTTTGCTGAGGCAGGTGCCGTTAATCCGGATGCTATGGTAGATATCGCATTTATTGAAGGCAGCGTATCGACACCACAGCAGAAAAAAAAGATAAAACAGATTCGCGCCAATTCAAAATATATTATTACTATTGGTGCTTGCGCGACGGCGGGTGGTATCCAAGCCTTACGTAATTTTGCCAATTATGAAAAATGGCTTAATGCTGTCTATGCAAGTCCAGAATATATTTCATCACTAGAGACATCAACGGCGATCAGCCGTCATATCAAGGTTGATTTTGAATTATGGGGTTGTCCAGTCAATAGCAAACAAGTGATGACGACAATTCGCAGTTTATTGTTTGGGGTGGTACCTAAAGCGGATAATGATAGTGTCTGCATAGAGTGTAAACGCAGAGGTTATACCTGTGTGTTAGTTGCCAAGGGTGAACCTTGTTTAGGGCCAGTGACTAAAACTGGTTGCGGTGCTTTGTGTCCAAGAGTGGGGCGTGATTGTTATGGTTGCTATGGACCCGCAGAAAATCCCAACGATGATTCATTAAGTCATTGGTTTAAGCAATTGGGATTGACTGATGAGCAGCTTGTTAAACGTTATTTGCAAATCAATAATCAAGCACCGGTATTTAAGCAAGCAGGATTAAAATTTAAAGGTATTGTTATTGTAACTGAAGCTAAAAAAGATAAATGAGAATCGTATGGCCACCAATAAACAAATCAAAATTCCAATCTTGGCTCGAGTCGAAGGTGAAGGTGCATTAGAACTTGAAATCAAGGCTAATCAGATTAAAAAGATTAATTTAAAGATCTATGAACCGCCGCGACTATTTGAAAAGTTTTTGGAAAAACGTAGTTATAATGATGTGATAGATATCGTCGCCCGTATCTGTGGTATTTGTCCTGTGGCCTATCAAATGAGTGCTGCTCAAGCCTTGGAACAGGCATTTAATATGACAATCTCACCATGGGTGCGTGATATGCGGCGGGTTTATTATTGTGGCGAATGGATAGTCAGCCATGCTATACATATCCATTTTTTAGCAGCACCGGATTTTTTGGGTTTTAACTCCGCCCATGAGATGGCAACAAAATATCCCGATGAAGTCAGACGTGGCATGCGTCTCCATGCCATAGGCGCAGAACTTATCGGCTTATTTGGTTCACGCGCAGTGCATCCGGTGGGTGCTTGTGTTGGTGGCTTTTATGGGGCACCAGACCCAGATGAGGTCAAACAACTTATATCTAAAATTAAAACGGCAGTAGCAGATAGTGAAGGCTTAATCCGTTGGTTGGCATCGTTGCCATTACCTGATAGTAGCCACGAATTTATCAATGTTGCACTGCGCCATCCAAATGAATATCCAATGAATGAAGGGCATATCGTCAGTAACCAGGGATTAGACATTACTAAGGAAGAATTTGATCAACATTTTAAAGAGACGCAGGTACCATATTCGACGGCATTACAATGTAGTCTTCATGTAAAGATTATTTAGTTGGTCCATTGGCTAGGGTCAATCTTAATTACGATCGCCTACCAAAATCGATCCATGATTTAGTTGCTGAGTTAGGATTAAATTTTCCAAGTTATAATATGTTTCATAGCATCATTGCCCGTGCGATAGAAATTCATTATGGTTTTATTGAGGCATTGCGTATTTTACAAGCTTATCAAATGCCTCAGGCATCAAGGATTGAGTTTAAGCCGATTGCCGGTATTGGTTATGGTTGTACCGAGGCGCCGCGTGGCTTACTATGGCAACATTATCACATGGATCACAGGGCTTGGTTAGTCACGCTAATATCATTCCACCCACAAGTCAAAATCAATTTCGCATCGAACAAGATTTATTACATAGTTTGAAGGCCTATGGTTTAGATCGAAGTGATTCAGCATTGCGACAATATAGTGAAATGATTATTCGTAATTATGACCCTTGTATTTCATGCTCGACACACTTCTTGGATTTACGAGTCAAACGAGCATGAGAGAGCTATGCACATGAATGATCTACGTATTATTGGTATTGGTTCACCATTTGCCGAAGATAATATTGCTGAGTTGGTCATACAAAAAATAAAAGAGCTGCAATCTCATCATCCGCAATTAAAAAATGTGACGATTGAGTATTACGATCGTCCGCATTTGCAAATTATGCAGTTAATAAAGGATGCAAAGAAGGCGATTTTTATTGATGCGCTGTTGATTGATGATGCGAGTGATATTGGTGTTGATAGAAATTTTGCTGTTGGTAATACTGTTGGTAAAGTGCATCAATTTACTGCGACTGATATTTTAAATCATAATTCACAGGGCAATATGATAACTTTAAATTCAAGCCATGCCATGGGCTTGGCATTTTTGTTTGCAGTTGGCAGAGAGCTTGGGTGAGTTGCCTAAAGAGACAATTATTTTGGGTATTGCAATATCGGTTGACGATTTACAATTGCTTACTAGAGACAAAGGCAATTTATGTGAAATAGATTATTATGCAAATGCAATTGATGAATGTGTGAAAATGGTGATTAATTTGATTGACAACCCCCTCACCCCTA
>CAVVHY010000028.1:0-54925 GCA_963748135.1 uncultured Gammaproteobacteria bacterium
GGCATCGATATTACCGAAGAGGCTCATGCAATTTGCGATAAAAGTCAGGATGATAACAAACATGAATGAAACTAAGAGATTAACCAAGCAAAATCCATATCTGCCGTCTGACGCCAAGATTATCGACCGCATTCAAGACAGTAAAACTATTTTTACCTTACGATTACAATTTTCTGAGCCTGATTTAAATCAAAACTTTTTATTTCAACCTGGGCAATTTAACATGCTTTATCTTTATGGTGTCGGTGAAGTTCCAATCTCCATTGTCTCTGATCCAGAACATGATGATTTATATGATCATACGATTCGTAATGTAGGTCGGGTTACTCATGGCTTAAGTCAATTAAATATTGGAGATTATATTGGTATTCGCGGGCCATTTGGTCGAGGTTGGCCTGTTGTTGATGCTAAAGGTAAAGACATTATTATCGTAACGGGTGGATTAGGTTGTGCCCCAGTTGTTGCCATGATTAATTTTATCATGAAGCGACGTGAGCAATTTGGCAGCATAAAGATTTTGCAAGGGGTGAAACATAGTGATGATTTTATTTTTCAAAAACGTTATAACCAATGGCGCCGTGAAGCCGATACCGAAGTCTATCTTGCTGCCGATACAGCGGGACCAAGTTGGCCATTTAAAGTGGGCTTGGTAACAGATTATATTCAGCAATTAACGATAAATCCAAAGCAGACGATAGCGATGATGTGTGGTCCAGAAGCCATGATGGCAGTGGCAACTAAAGCCTTACTCCAAAAAGCTCTGAGCCCAGAAGATATATTTTTAAGCCTAGAACGTAATATGGCCTGTGCCGTGGGTCACTGCGGCCATTGTCAATATGGTGGGGCTTTTGTTTGTAAAAATGGCCCCGTTTTCTCCTATAATGAAATAAGCGAATTGTTTAAAGTTCCAGGATTTTAAATTTAAATTGATAAATAATCATGAATATGACATTGGATTTAAAGCCAAAGCAAAAACCAACCCTTGCCGTACACAAGTTTACCTCATGTGATGGTTGTCAATTGGCATTTTTAAATGCTGGTGAAGATCTGCTAACGCTTTCACAATTGGTGGATATCGTGCATTTTGCTGAGGCAGGTGCCGTTAATCCGGATGCTATGGTAGATATCGCATTTATTGAAGGCAGCGTATCGACACCACAGCAGAAAAAAAGATAAAACAGATTCGCGCCAATTCAAAATATATTATTACTATTGGTGCTTGCGCGACGGCGGGTGGTATCCAAGCCTTACGTAATTTTGCCAATTATGAAAAATGGCTTAATGCTGTCTATGCAAGTCCAGAATATATTTCATCACTAGAGACATCAACGGCGATCAGCCGTCATATCAAGGTTGATTTTGAATTATGGGGTTGTCCAGTCAATAGCAAACAAGTGATGACGACAATTCGCAGTTTATTGTTTGGGGTGGTACCTAAAGCGGATAATGATAGTGTCTGCATAGAGTGTAAACGCAGAGGTTATACCTGTGTGTTAGTTGCCAAGGGTGAACCTTGTTTAGGGCCAGTGACTAAAACTGGTTGCGGTGCTTTGTGTCCAAGAGTGGGGCGTGATTGTTATGGTTGCTATGGACCCGCAGAAAATCCCAACGATGATTCATTAAGTCATTGGTTTAAGCAATTGGGATTGACTGATGAGCAGCTTGTTAAACGTTATTTGCAAATCAATAATCAAGCACCGGTATTTAAGCAAGCAGGATTAAAATTTAAAGGTATTGTTATTGTAACTGAAGCTAAAAAAGATAAATGAGAATCGTATGGCCACCAATAAACAAATCAAAATTCCAATCTTGGCTCGAGTCGAAGGTGAAGGTGCATTAGAACTTGAAATCAAGGCTAATCAGATTAAAAAGATTAATTTAAAGATCTATGAACCGCCGCGACTATTTGAAAAGTTTTTGGAAAAACGTAGTTATAATGATGTGATAGATATCGTCGCCCGTATCTGTGGTATTTGTCCTGTGGCCTATCAAATGAGTGCTGCTCAAGCCTTGGAACAGGCATTTAATATGACAATCTCACCATGGGTGCGTGATATGCGGCGGGTTTATTATTGTGGCGAATGGATAGTCAGCCATGCTATACATATCCATTTTTTAGCAGCACCGGATTTTTTGGGTTTTAACTCCGCCCATGAGATGGCAACAAAATATCCCGATGAAGTCAGACGTGGCATGCGTCTCCATGCCATAGGCGCAGAACTTATCGGCTTATTTGGTTCACGCGCAGTGCATCCGGTGGGTGCTTGTGTTGGTGGCTTTTATGGGGCACCAGACCCAGATGAGGTCAAACAACTTATATCTAAAATTAAAACGGCAGTAGCAGATAGTGAAGGCTTAATCCGTTGGTTGGCATCGTTGCCATTACCTGATAGTAGCCACGAATTTATCAATGTTGCACTGCGCCATCCAAATGAATATCCAATGAATGAAGGGCATATCGTCAGTAACCAGGGATTAGACATTACTAAGGAAGAATTTGATCAACATTTTAAAGAGACGCAGGTACCATATTCGACGGCATTACAATGTAGTCTTGATGGTAAAGATTATTTAGTTGGTCCATTGGCTAGGGTCAATCTTAATTACGATCGCCTACCAAAATCGATCCATGATTTAGTTGCTGAGTTAGGATTAAATTTTCCAAGTTATAATATGTTTCATAGCATCATTGCCCGTGCGATAGAAATTCATTATGGTTTTATTGAGGCATTGCGTATTTTACAAGCTTATCAAATGCCTCAGGCATCAAGGATTGAGTTTAAGCCGATTGCCGGTATTGGTTATGGTTGTACCGAGGCGCCGCGTGGCTTACTATGGCAACATTATCACATGGATCAACAGGGCTTGGTTAGTTACGCTAATATCATTCCACCCACAAGTCAAAATCAATTTCGCATCGAACAAGATTTATTACATAGTTTGAAGGCCTATGGTTTAGATCGAAGTGATTCAGCATTGCGACAATATAGTGAAATGATTATTCGTAATTATGACCCTTGTATTTCATGCTCGACACACTTCTTGGATTTACGAGTCAAACGAGCATGAGAGAGCTATGCACATGAATGATCTACGTATTATTGGTATTGGTTCACCATTTGCCGAAGATAATATTGCTGAGTTGGTCATACAAAAAATAAAAGAGCTGCAATCTCATCATCCGCAATTAAAAAATGTGACGATTGAGTATTACGATCGTCCGCATTTGCAAATTATGCAGTTAATAAAGGATGCAAAGAAGGCGATTTTTATTGATGCGCTGTTGATTGATGATGCGAGTGATATTGGTGTTGATAGAAATTTTGCTGTTGGTAATACTGTTGGTAAAGTGCATCAATTTACTGCGACTGATATTTTAAATCATAATTCACAGGGCAATATGATAACTTTAAATTCAAGCCATGCCATGGGCTTGGCATTTTGTTTGCAGTTGGCAGAGAGCTTGGGTGAGTTGCCTAAAGAGACAATTATTTTGGGTATTGCAATATCGGTTGACGATTTACAATTGCTTACTAGAGACAAAGGCAATTTATGTGAAATAGATTATTATGCAAATGCAATTGATGAATGTGTGAAGATGGCGATTAATTTATTTTAGAACCCCCTCACCCCTAAGTGATCTATACATAATTTGGACAACATGGGTTGTCCTCAAATGCTTCCTCTATGATTTCACTTAAACACCATCGTTTAACTTTTTCTAAGTAGCGTTCTCTTATCGCTTCTAATGCAAGAAACACTAATGATAACACTCGCTTATGTTTAATTGAATTTGCTTGAAAATCACGATGTAAATTTTGTCTTTCAAGCCCCAAACCTATTAACCATAATAAAAATAATGCCAGCATACCTATCATTAATTGGATGCTTAATCGAATCGGATCTTTACTGCGGCTTTCTCTTAATCCTATTCCCCATCGTGGATCTTTTGTATCTCTAAATTCATGTTCTATCTTCATACGACCCTTATAAAAGTTCATAATAACCTTCGCCGGTACTTTTAATGAAGATGCAATCAGCCACGGTTTATTTCCAGCATTCTTATGTTCCTTTTCGCTTTTCCCATATTTTACCTTTCTTTGGCGTTGTTCCTTCACTTTCTTTGTCTTATAAAGATATAAGTGAGAAGCAAATGGCTTTTGTTTCCTTAACTTGACCGCGCCTATATATTTTGGTTCATCCGTCGCCAATTCATATAAGTCACTACAAGCCTGCCAATTGCTCTCTCCTTCTAGTGTGTAATGCATGTTTGTTAATAAACGTCCCACATAATCCCAACCTAAATCTATAACTTGCTTGAAAAAATCAACATGAAATCCTGCATCTGTAATTATACAAACTTTAAGTCCCGATGGTAATCGCGCCTTCAAGTTTTTTAAAAATTCTCCCTGTACCTGTTCATTGCCTAATAGCTTTTCCGGGTGAAGTTCCTCCCAAAGCACCAAACTTCTCCCTTTAACCACCACACTCGCTCGCAACAAATGATACCCATGCACAACAATGCTTGACCAATCCACTAACATGTTTATTTTCTTTCGTCTTAATAGCCATTGATTCATTGCCGTATAAATTGCTGCTCGCTCGGAATACAACTGTCCATTCCCTAGCAAATAATTTATCGCTTGTATTTTGCTTTTCGGTTTTATCCCTTTCTGCAAACGCCGTCCTAATGATGTCAAGCTCAGTTTTCCACCATGAATCACACTGTCTACTGCATTTAATAAAGACTCTTGACGTTTTGCATGGCTTATTGCTCGTAATTTCTTTAGGATTTTATGTAATAATTTTGTCGGTTGCATAGCGGTTCCTTATATAGAATATGAAAACTTTATTTGATCACGAATCGCTATGTAACTCAACTTATTGTTTTAATTAATGTATTTACTCCTTAAAAATTCATAACTGTGCAATGTTTGTGTATATCACTTAGGGGTGAGGGGGTTCTAAAATAAATACCTATACCCTTTTTCAACTCATCATTGGAGTTTTTCTGACATGCGCATTGGTCTCCTCAGCCTCAATATCTCTAAGCATACCTTTTTGACGCAAAAATTGTTCCAAATCAGGATTATGTTCTACCAAGTGGCTAAGCGTATTGCTGCTGAAACTGTTATACTTACCAAAACACAATAACCAGGTAATGAATACAAGGAGACCACTATGTTGCAGCATGATTGCTATCCAGTGCCGGACAAGATAAAACAAAATGCCTATATCGATGCCGACAAATACCAAACCATGTATGAACAGTCGATATCGGAGCCAGAGATCTTTTGGGCAGAACAAGCAAAGCAATTCATTAGCTGGAAAAAAGATTTTGACAAAGTGTATGAAGGTGATTTCGCCAAGGGAGAAGTGAATTGGTTTAAAGGTGGCAAATTAAATGCAAGCTATAATTGCATTGATAGACACTTGGCTGAACATGCCGATGATGTCGCGATTATTTGGCAAGGCGATGAGCAAGATGATCAAAAGACATTTACCTACCAGCAATTACATGATGAAGTTTGTCGTTTAGCCAATGCCTTAAAAAAATTAGGTGTTGAAAAAGGGGATCGGGTTGCGATTTATATGCCTATGATCCCAGAGGCGACCTTTGCGATGCTGGCCTGTGTACGGATCGGCGCCGTGCATTCCGTCGTGTTTGCAGGTTTTTCAGCTAAGTCATTGCAGGATCGGATCAATGATTCCAGTTGCAAAATTTTAATAACTGCCAATGAAAGTGTGCGTGGTGGCAAGCATCATCCTTTAAAAGAAAATGCTGATAAGGTCTTGGATGGTTGTGACAGTATTTCCGATATTATTGTGGTGCAACGTACAGATAAAAAGGTTGCGATGCAAGATAATCGTGATCATTGGTATCACGAATTAATTAAAGATAAGTCAACTAATTATGAGCCAGAGATCATGGATGCCGATGATCCTTTATTTATCCTTTATACCTCTGGTTCTACGGGTAAACCCAAGGGCGTTGTGCACACGGTTGGTGGCTATATGGTTTATTGTGCGAGCACATTCAAATATGTCTTTGATTATCATCCTGGTGAAATCTATTGGTGCACCGCTGATGTGGGTTGGATCACCGGTCATAGTTATATTGTCTACGGCCCGCTCGCTAATCGTGCCACAACATTAATATTCGAAGGTACACCCTCATATCCTGATTATTCGCGTTATTGGCAAGTGGTCGAGCAACATCAAGTTAATATCTTTTATACTGCACCGACAGCGATTCGCGCCATTCGCGGTGAAGGCGATGAATTAGTACGTAAAACGGATCTGAGTAGTTTGCGTATCTTAGGCAGTGTTGGTGAACCCATTAATCCAGAGGTTTGGCAATGGTATTATGATATTGTCGGTGACGGGAGGTGCCCGATTGTTGATACCTGGTGGCAGACAGAAACCGGTGGCATTATGATTACCCCATTACCAGGCGCGACTGATCTTAAGCCTGGTGCTGCTAGTAAACCTTACTTTGGGGTGGTGCCAGAAATTGTCGATCAAGACAATAAAAGTATTGATGGTAAGGGTGAAGGTAGGTTAGTCATTAGTCAACCTTGGCCGGGGATGTTACGCACCATTTATAAAGATAAAGATCGTTTTATCAAAACCTATTTTAGTGATGTCAAAGGTAAATATTTTACGGGTGATAGTGCTCGTCGTGATGAAGATGGTTATATCTGGATCAGTGGCCGTGTTGATGATGTGATTAATGTTTCAGGGCATCGCATTGGTACCGCTGAGATTGAAAGCGCCTTGCTAGAGCATGAACAAGTTTCTGAGGCTGCCGTGGTTGGTTTTGAACATGATGTCAAGGGCACAGGTATCTATGTCTATGTCACTTTAAAGTCGCATGCTAAACCGAGTGATAGATTAAAAGAAGAGTTGATTGCTTTGGTAAAAGATAATATCAGTGCTACAGCCAAACCGGATGTGCTCCAATGGGCAGGTGGTTTACCCAAGACCCGCTCGGGCAAGATTATGCGACGTATCCTACGCAAGATAGCCAATAATGTATATGATGATCTTGGGGACACGTCAACCTTGGCTGACCCCGAAGTCGTGGTTGATTTGATAGCGCAACATAAGGAGCTTGCGCAAACTGACAAATGAACGACTATACTATTAATAGTTGTCTTTGCGGTTTGCATTTACTATGATATTTTAAGACAATAGCGATGTTAATACACTAAAATAAAAGGGACGTTGAATGAGTAATAATAATAACTATGACAAGCTTGCAGTGGTGACGGGTGCCAAGGGAGATCTTGGGACAGCGATTTGTCATGAGTTATGTCATGCTGGCTATTTCGTGATAGCGGGTTGTCATGATACCCATAAAGAAAAGGCCTTAGCGTGGCAAACTGAACAACAAGAAGCCGGTTTTGACTGCGAAGTAAAATTTCTCGATGTGACTGATTTTGCTAGCTGTGAATCATTTGCTAAAGAGGTTGCACAAGAACATGGTGCTATCGGGGTATTAGTCAATAATGCTGGTATTACCCACGATGCATCATTACGAAAAATGAGTAAACAGGATTGGGACGCAGTAATTCGCACGGATTTAGACAGCGTCTTTAATCTTACGCGGCATGTTATTAATGATATGATAGAAAAAAATTATGGCCGCATCATTAATATATCATCAATCAATGCTCAAAAAGGGCAGTTCGGCCAAACCAATTATAGTGCGGCAAAGGCGGGCATCCATGGTTTTACCAAAGCCTTGGCATTAGAAGTCGCACGGCATGGTATTACGGTTAATACGGTATCACCCGGTTATTTAGAATCAAAAATGGTCGCCGTTGTGGATGACAAGATCCAAGAACAATTGATGCATCAAATACCGGTGGGTCGTTTTGGCAAACCGGAAGAAGTGGCTCATTTAGTCGCTTTTTTGGCACATGAACAAAGTGCTTATATAACTGGTGCTAACTTTGCCATTAACGGCGGTATGCATATGTATTAACAATGTTGTTCAATATAAGATGGCTGCATAAAAAATAAAAAGGGGAATAATCAAAATGAAACGTGTTATCAAAAAATATCCCAATCGCAGATTGTATGATATGGAAAGCAGTCGTTATATTACTCTGGATGAAGTGCAAAATATGATTATCAATCACATTGATATTCAAGTTATCGATTCCCAAACCGAAGAAGATTTAACTAATCACGTGTTATTACAAATCATCAATGAACAAGAAACAGGGCCAACACCTTTATTTACTACTTTAGTGTTAGAAAACTTGATTCGTTTTTATGGTCATACTGCGCAACCGATGATGCGTGAATTCTTTGAGCAAGCGATGAAATATTTTGGTGAACAACAACACCAATTGCAAAATCAAATTTCTGAAATGATGTCAGGGGAACCATTAGAAACCTTTAAAGACTTTACCCAACAAGGGATGAATACTTGGCAGCATATGATGCATGAGTTTCTCTCTGGGAATGTTATGCCTAATGTTCAAGAGTGGTCGCCAACGATGAGGCCGATGCCGAATGTGCATGCTGAGGCCGAAGTGCGGGTAAAGACGAAGGCTAAGCCCAAAACTAAAACAAAGGCTAAGTCAAAGGCAAAGGCAAAGGCAAAGGCTAAAATCAAATCCAAAATCAAATCTAAGGGTAAGGCAAAGGTCAATGCTAAGGCTAAAACTAAGGCCAAGACCAAGACTAAAGCCAAAGCCAAGACCAAGACCAAGGCTAAAGCTAAGACCAGGGCTAAGACAAAGCGAAAAGCAAAAAAGTGATGTAAGCTGGCATCTACTGTAAATCGGTAGCGCACGGCGGCTTTAGAATCCAAAAAAATCATGCTATCAACCATGTTGCAGCGCAACAATTTTCTTGACAGTTATACCAATATGGCTTATGCTTATAGTAAGCATGTTGCAGTGCACAATAGAGTCGGAGGATAGATATGACCCCAGAAGTGAACCAACATTTAGTCGAAATGTATAAGTGTTTTAATCAAAACTTGAATTCATTTCATAAGCTAAATACTGAAACCGTGGCGCAGCTCGTCAATAACGATTATTTAGAGGAATTGGCACAAGCTAAAAAACCGGAAGATGTGGTCGCCACACAAATTAAATATGCCATGGAGGCAAATATTCAAGCGGTTGACTATATGCGCCAGGCTTTAGAGCTAGTGCTTAAATCACAGGCAGATTTAAACCAACAGTTTAGCTCTTTGGCAGGCAATGTTGTTAAAAAGGCTAAACAAGCCAAGTCCAGCGCAGGCACTAAATGAGGATAAGCTAGCCCGTATATCAACCGATATCAGGCTAGCTTATGTGATTGTAGGACGCACTTAAGTCACCCTATACAACAAATCATGGCTATGTGGTAAGTTGTATGATTGACATAGTCACATTGATGACACCCCGTAGTTGCTCGCTATGGGGTGTTTTTTATTATCCTAGAATCAGCAATTGAAAGTTTTATATTCGCTCAATATAGCTGGCGGGCTCTTCTGTCCTTAGCCGAGATTATACGGTAAGATTGCCAGCAATATAATAATTCACTTAAATCTTATAATAATCCTAAAATCCGCAGTTAAAACGAGTTTGATGCGCAACATCTTGATTCATCTGGCTATTTAAAAATTTCCTCATCACCAGCAAGGTGACCACGAAAATTTTTAATACACCATCTAAATCAATCTGTTACACTCCAAACATCATTTCAACTACGGATTTTAGGATAATGAAGCTTAGCGATTATCAATTAAAGTCAGCAATCGTAATCCTGATACTGTGGTTAATCTTTTCTTGGTCAACTATTGTTAGCGCCGATGCCCCGCGTTTTGATTTTAATGATATGGGATATTTCCAAGCCTTTGATATTTATTCCTTGGCCCAGGGTGAATTCGATTTGATCGCTCTGCCATTTTATCAAAGCAATCAAGCATTTCATTTTGCGAGTGTGTCCGTCGGTTTTCAATATGGTGTTACTAATAGGATGCTCCTGTTTGGTGTATATGGGGCATATAATTATTTGCAAATTCCAGGTAGTGATCCATTGCATGGTCGAGGAGATATATTTTTAGGCGGCAAATATAGTTTTTTTAATATAAAAAATAGCAATAATAGTGCTGCTCTGATCTTTTCAATGCAGATACCCTCAGGCGACCTTAATAAAGGTATCTCAGATGGATTAATGAGATATTTCCCGGCGATTGCATTGGCGCATGATTTTCCACACAAGACTTGGAATGGTCAATTATTTACAGATTTTGGTGTGGTGATTTCCTCACGGGCAAGAGGCTTTGCCAACCCCGTATTCAATCCACCACTTGCGGATTTCATGAATATTGATGTGGAGCAGCACTTAGGACGACAGAGATCAATTATAGTTTTGAAGTCAATTGGTTTGATAATGAGTGGAATAACAATGGCCAGATAAATGATTTGTATCTAACCCCTGGTGTTTTTATGCAGCCTAATAGCGGTAATTTTCAAATTGGCTTAGGCTTGCCTATAGGAATAACGCCATCATCAGATAAATTTCGAGTATTAATGCAATTACTTTATATATTTCGTCCACCGGTTAGTGAGTAATTATTTTTGTAACTATTCAGTAAATATATGAACGCTAAAGAAATTGATTATGAATCCTTTAAATATAAGTTATCAGTCTAAAATTGTACTCAATGGTATTTCTGCTCAGCCTGTGAATCTTTAAATGCTGCGAAAGTATCTCTATGTACAAGGAATTTTTGGCTTATCTGATATGGTTAAAGCTCGTGCCATCCTTATGCAACATCACTCAGTTGTACATCGTATTTAATACCTTGCCTATACAGGGTATCTTGAATCGCAAGTCGAATAAATTGCTTTTCTGATTGTTTTAGTTTCTTCGCCATTTCTGCTGCTTTTTTTGGGCTAACCTCTTTCCTATCATGTTCGAGATCACTTAAGTAAGATGGTGAGACATTCAAGAGCTCTGCAAAATCGCGCTGCTTATCATTTTCAGCACTAAGACGAATGGCTTTTATAGCACGACCTAGAGTAAGGCGCCCACCTACAATTTTATCGACAGTTTTCATGGTCTCAGTAATCATGTTTATTTACCTCTAAAACCTCGACTAGTTCAATTTCACCAGTTCGTTTCTCAATATAAATAGCTCTATATGCCTTGCTAAGTCGAATAGAGCGCTGTCCTTTACGTTTACCTAGTAACGGTTCATCGCGAAATGACTGAATTTTCCTAGAAGCTTGTAAACCATCACATTCAACCAATTCGAGCCAGAGCTGAAACTTGACAGCAATATGATTAGGAACTCTTTTTAAGTCCTTTTCGGCTTGTTTTGTTAGATGAACCGTAAATATATCCATATTTATAATTATACACAAAATTTGTGAATTTGCAAGCATGCGAGATAGTAAATTTTTACATTCCAAATTATGCAGGAACATTGGAGAGTAACTATCAAAATTCGTCTTTTAGGCTGCTAATCTGGTCTTTTCGTAGCACGGTCAGCTACTCAGGAGAGGTGCCCGCTTTTAATGTTTCACCTGTCAATAAATATATAGGTGTAAAACCCATCTTATGGAACTTCTCGGCTATGGCGATACCGTTGACACTGCATTTAGAGTTTTTATCTAAACTAATAGGGGTTACAACCCCATTTGTGGCAATATTTACGGTTATGGATACAAATCGCTATAAAACAACCTGGATTGAACAAATACGTGCACCCCTTAATTTATCTGCTCGCAGCTAAATCGACAAGCTCTTTAAGCTGTTCACATATTAGTTTTGGGTATTCAAGTTGTATAAAGTGTCCACTATGGACTCTTAGTATTTTGCTATTTGGGTTTTTGTTTAGCCATTGCTGCTGTAGTTTATACCAATTTCCTTTTATAGGAGCATTTTTATCCATATAGCTCGAAGAAACGATTATAATTGGAAATTTGTCACTCATTTTGGGTAATCTATTAACTTGCTTTTTTGTTTGTTTAAAACCTTTTAGCTGGTAAAACAGTTGTACTGACATAAGATTATATTTATTGGCTCTATCATAACTATATTGCTTATATGCTTCTTTACTTGATAGTTTATCCATTTTTCTTATTTCTGACTGAAATTGTTTTAAAAATGAGTTTGACCACTGATAGTTATTTGGAACTGGGTCTATCATTAATATACCTTTAACTAAGTTTGGATATTTTCGCGCAAAATAGCCTACGTACATTCCCCCATAGGAATGCGCAACTAAAATATACGGTGGTTTTATATTATTTTTTTTTAATAACTTAATTAATTTCAAATTGATAAATTGCGCTGTCATAGGTTTTGCCAATGACATGCTCAAATCAGCCGGACTTTTCCCTAAACCACTACGGTCATATAAAAAAATGTTGCCGTATTTTTTTATGCAATAAAAAATATTTTGTTCTTAGTCCATTCCTTAACCGTAGTACCTGAACCATTTTGAAATATTATCGTTCCTCTAAAGTGTGCAGTTGGATTCGGATAATATTCAGAAAATAAAATTGCATTACCTACTTTTGTGAACCTACCTTGGGCAAAGGTGAATGATGGAACAAAAAAAATTATTATAACTATTAAATACTTATACTTAGAAAACAATTTTGCTAACCTCCCGCTTCAAACATTTCGTTTGGTGTTAAATAATTTAAAGTTTTCCTTGGTCTGTTATTCAATCTATCCATAATAATTTCAAGATCATCATTAGTGACAGTACTAAAATCACTACCTTTTTAAGGTATTGTCTGACTAAGCCATTTGTATTTTCATTGAGCCCACGTTCCCAAGATGAATATGAATGTGCAAAGTAAAAATCAGCTTTTAATGCACCAGCAATTTTTTCATGATAGGCGAATTCACGGCTAATGGTTGACTTGTGCACACCAATTTCCTTCGCAATTTCAGTTTGATTATGGCCTGCTCGCCAAAGTTCATAAATTCAACAACGCTAAATAAATGTCAGATGCTTATACACCACTTGGCAACTCCTTGTTATAATACATCGGTTGAATTTTAAAGTAACTCATTTGATTAAATATTTAACAAAAATTGCACTTATGAGTTGAATTCAGGGATAGATACTTATTCTTTATTGTTAATATCTTTTAATCGTGCTTTAACATAAGATCCTGGAGCAGGTTCAATTACTTTTAAGTTTCCAGATTTGAGGTTACGTGCTGGGATGAGTTTGCCACTATGTTTGATTAACCAATTATTCCAATGTGGCCACCATGAACCGGGGTGTTCTTTAGCATATGCTAGCCATTGATCCGGATCTTTTGGTAATTCTGAATTTGTGTAATAACAATATTTATTGTTTTCTGGTGGATTAATCACTCCCGCAATATGACCAGAGCCACCTAAGATGAAGGTCACCGGCCCTTGGTGCAATTGCGTTCCGTTATAGGTTGTTTTCCAGGGTGCGATATGGTCATGGTGAGTCGATAGGAAATAAACGGGGACTTTAATCTTGGTTAAATTAATATCCACTCCTTTTAATTCAAATTTGCATTTGCGCACCAGGCAATTTTTTAAATACATGCTGCGTAAATAAGTGCTATGCATTTTGGCTGGCATATTGGTGGCATCGGCATTCCAAAATAACATATCAAAAGGGAAGGGTTCTTCACCTTGCAGATAATTTTTAATAAAGTAAGACCAGATCAAATCATTGGCCCGTAACATATTAAACATCATTGACATTTGCCCGCCGTCAAGATAACCCTTTTGATTCATACGTTTTTCAAGAATTTGTATTTGCTTTTCATCGATAAATGCGGACATGTCGCCTGGCTCAGAAAAATCTAGTAACGTGGCAAGATAGGTTGCACTTTTGATGCGATGATCTTTTTTAACTGCATTATAAGCCAAAGTACAAGCGAGCAACGTACCACCGATACAAAAACCCATGGCATTAACAGCTTTTACACCCGTTGCTTGTTCAATGGCGTCTAAGGCAGAAATAGGACCTTCCAACATGTAGTCGGAAAAATCTTTATAGGCATGTTTTTTTGTTGGATTTACCCAAGAAATTAAAAATACTGTATAACCTTGATCAACCAACCATTTGACCATAGAATTTTGTTGGCTCAGATCTAAAATATAATATTTATTGATCCAGGGTGGTATGATTAATAAGGGCCGTTGATAGACTTTTTTAGTGGTTGGCTTGTATTGAATGAGTTGCATCAAATCATTTTGATAAATGATGTCGCCAGGAGTGGTGGCGATGTTTTTGCCAACCTTGAAGGCATCAAGGTCAGTTTTTTTAATACGCAATTGACCTTCGCTGCGCTCAAGGTCTTCAAGCATATTGTTTAATCCTTTTATTAGGTTTTTACCGCGCGTCTCGATCGTCTTTTGCAAAACATCTGGGTTAGTGCCAAGAAAATTTGTAGGTGACAAGGCATCAATAAATTGCCTCGTATAAAATTCAATTTGATGTGCCGTTTTATCATCTAAGCCTTCAACTTCATTCACAACTGATTGAATGTGTTTGGCTGTCAATAGATAAAAACGCTTGATAAAACTGAAGTATGGATGTTTTTGCCACTGCTCACTTCGAAAGCGACGATCTTCCTCTGAGGCTGTAATAACAGGGTCATAAGGTAAATCTAACCACTGCAAGGCAGTATTGCGCCAAAATTTCATATAATCTTGCCAATAATGCATTTGCATAGTCGCTAGCTTATTGGGGTTATGCATCATTTTACTCATGAGCTTTTGATATAATCTACCCATATGGCTCATATGCTCCATCGCACGTATTGAACGAGTTGGAGTTCTGGCCATAAACTTTTGAAATGCATCCAGACTCTTGGCATTAATTTCATTGATAATCGTGAAGACCTCTCGCTCTTCTCGCTGTCGTTTTGTATTTTTTTTTGTTTGTTTTGATTTAGCCATGTTAATAACCTATTATGTATGTGCTTGCAGCCAACAATGAATTGTATCCGCGACTAATTTACGAGTCCGATCACTTATATAAATCCCAATATGACCACTGGCAAATTCTTTATAATGATAATCGTTACTTGCGACATATTTTTCTAACGCACGGCTAGCATCGGGTGGCACCAAATGATCTCGAGTCGCAACCAAGTTTAAAACTGGCATGGTAATCTTTGATAATTTGATTTTGTTTCGGCCAATCCTCAACTCACCTTTGATTAAATTATTTTGCTCATAGCATTGATGAATAAATTTTCTAAATGCCTCGCCTGCTTGATCAGGGTTGTCAAAGATCCATTTTTCCATAGCGAAGAATCGTTGCATGGTTTTAGAATCGCCTAATTTATCAAGCATGTTGATATATTTTTTACCTAGTAATATAAATGGTTTTAGACTCATAAACAATTGTGTTAACCATAAACCTGGGATGTTGCCTAAGGTATCTACCATCAAATCAATATCAATGGCATGCATTAGTTTGCCCAGTAGATTGTCTTCAGTCTGAAAGTCAACTGGTGTTACCATGGTAATTAAATTTTTAATGTCAGCGGGATAAAGGGCGCTATAGCAGAGTGTAAACACTCCACCTTGGCATACGCCGAGCAAATTTATGCGCTTTTGTTTGCTATGATGTTTGACTGCATTGACACATTGTTTGAGATGGAAATTGATATAGCGATCTAAGGTTAGAGCTTTATCATAACGTTTAGGTGTATGCCAATAGATGAGATATACATCTTGGCCTTGATTTAATAATTCACGAATTAATGATGTGTCTTCGGTCAAATCCATCATATAAGGTTTATTGACTAAGGCAAAGCAGACGAGTAATGGTGTTTTAACCTGTTTGGGCGCTAAGGCATGATAATGGAATAAGGTCGCATATTCATCTTTATAGATAATATCTTTTTCGCTGACACCTATGGTTTTATTTTCAGTGAGCAACTCTATGCTGGTCTGGCTTAGTTGACCATACCAGCTGAATAATGCTTTGTTGAAGGCTTCAAATGGGTACATTCTATGACCTGTTTAACTTGTAATTTATTTAATTTTTCTAACACTCTAATTGTAGCATGCTAGAGACTAGAGACTAGAGACTAGAGACTAGAGACTAGAGACTAGAGACTAGCTGCTAGTCTCTAGCTTCTAGTTTCAAGCTTCCAGCTTCTAGTCCCTAGCTACTAGCCCCTAGACTTTTGCCAACACATAAAAGCATTGATTAATTCTCCATAACTTTCTTGATATTGCTTGGTTGTAATGATCTGCTGATAAATCTGTTCATAACTATCTAACCAAAGGCCTAATAACTCTTGCCAATTAGGTAGTAATTCATGCTCGAGACGTGTGCTAAGCAATGGATAAAAGGTGTTGAGTGCATCTTGGGTCAGGCTACAAAAATTGCTGATATAGCGGAGATAGGCTTGCTGTAAATGAGTAAACTCAGGCGTGGGCATCAAATTGTCGCCATAGTGGCTTATTGAGTTCAATAAGAGTTTTTCTAATTGCGCCTGATCTTGCTTATTATAAAGTTCACACATACGTTGTTGCCAGTCAGCAGCAGTCTTTTGTCGATCCGGATTAAAAAATAGGCTTTGATAGAGTGCAAGTAATTGTTGGCTCTGTTGTAACCACAAAGAATTATAGTGATTGATAATATTGGTTAAAAAATCCACTTGCCCACGCTTATTTTTATTTTATTTACAATAAGTTACATTCACTGCTTTTGCCGTTTCTGATGATGTGTCGCTGGCAAAATTCCATTCCTTTTAAGGATAGCTCATTGAACCAGATTTTTCAGCCCAGTCTTAGCGCTGTGGTCGTTACCATACCTACTATACTAAAAGTAAGCCTTAAATAACATGTTGAATACTATATGTTTAGTGATAGAAAGATTCCGTCGAAACCAACATCAACTAAAAAGTCTACATCAGCATCAAAATCTGTTAGCCCAGATATGTTAGGTGCGCGCGAGATATTAGTCAATTATTTGAATCGAGAACTTGAGCGTCTAAGTACTCAGTATCGTAGTGAAGGGGCTCAGGTAAAATATCATCTATTTAATAATATACTCAATCGGGTCCAGCACGCTAAAGGCAAAAGCGAGTTAGCAGGTTTGATTAAAGAGACAGCCTTAGTTGCCCATCATAAGCGTAAGGCTTCTGCAAAAATGTCAAGGTCTTGGAAGGCTTGGCGGTCATTAAAAGCTGATTTTGCCAAGACTGATTTGGGACATGTCTTTAACGCAACATTAACAAACAAATCGGGCCGAACTATTTATCGTGGCCAACGGCGCAACAAAATTTCAGATTATAAGAGCTATCGTCAATATGTGAAAAGTCAATATGTATCTCAAATTAAGGCTAGTGGCGATGATCTATTAGCAAAGATTGCAGCACGGGTGCAAGTTCAAGCACTTGTTGATAATCCCCTGATAGGAGTAAGTTCCACTCAGGTTCGCGAAGTTACAGTTGCTGAGCAACCATTACTTTATGGTGATGGTATTTATCGCGGGATTGCTGCTGCCATTTGCGGCGCGCAATCAGAAATCTTGATTAAGCAATTTAAGATAGAAGATAACAAGGGTTGGCAAAAAATATTGGATGCATTAAATATTGCTTCATACAAAGCAGTCGCAGCAGGTAAACAAGTTCAACTTAAGGTTTTAGTGAATAAACCGTCACGTTTAAGTAAGTTTGTCAAACCATTTAAATCCAAAGCAGCATTGGCAAGATTAAAGGCAACGGATTTTCCAGGGCTTTCTATTTCAATTGGTTATTATCAAGCGCCAGGTTTTGCTGTGCAACATGCAAAATTGGTTGTTATTGATAATGCTACGGCAATCTTCTCGTCAGCGGATCCATATTCACAAAATGATTATGTCGATGTGAAACCCAATGACCCAGAAGCTGATCGGGGTCAATTTGAAGCCGCGATGGTGGTGCATGGTGATGTTAGCGATGTGAGACAACATTTTAAACATATTTGGCAAGATGTCAGCACCAGAAAATCTGGCGTTACTGCGGACCGTTGGCAAGACGTTATGGTACCGTCTGCTGAATCAGAAGTAGCATCAGACAGCGCTATAGTAGAAGACGAAGATCAAGGTCCAAGTGAACCTGTTTCTACTGCAATGAGGGGTGGTTATCCAGCGCGTGTTATATTACTAGCTAAACGTGAGTATGATTTGCAAATGGTAACTAGCGCTGCAAATATGTCACCAGCTAAGTTGGCGATCATAACCTTATTGAAATCGCAGCAAAAGCCAATCGTCATTGCAACACCTAATTTAAATGATCGCGATTTACGTAATGCGATTGCAGATGCAGTAAGAAAGGGTAAAGATGTTACTTTATATCTACCAAAGTATCGTAATGAAATATATGAAGATAAAAAACTTTTATGGCGCAGTATTGGCGGCAATAATGTCATACATGTAGATTTATTAATGGCGAAGATTGCAAGCGATAATGGGGGCAAGTATCCGGATAATATGAAATTACGTTGGGTAAAAGATCACAGAGGCCGCCATAGTACGGATGAACAAGATTATAGTTTTAATTCACATGTGAAATTCTTTCGTGCGGGTGATTATGTTATGTTTGGCTCTACCAATTGGGATACCCAATCCACTGAACGCTCGGAAGAATATGATTTATTGGTGCATAGTCGAGAAGTCGCTGAGACATATACTGTGTTTATTGCAAGTGAATATGAACCTAATAAGTCTTTTGTATATGAGGATGTATTCGAAAATGGCAAGGCATATCTGATCCATGCAATGGAAAAACTCAAGCTAAAGTATATGGATAACTTCAAAGCTGAGAAAGCAAAAATTAGAACCTTATTTAATACTCAAATGGATAATATTAACTTTGCTAAAACTGAAATTGAATTAACATTAGCGTTAACCGAATGCCAGTCAAAAATGAAGCGATTTAAACTTAAATCATCGACTAAACCTTTAACGATAGACGCTGAGTTTGCCACCATTAGATTGTTTTATAATCAGAGATTTACTACAAAACAAGATCCTGATAAACAGTTACTGGAAAGCGTTGATGACACTATTGCTGACACAGTTAAATTTTTAGCTAGCCTACGTTCAGAAGGTGTGGGTGAAGCGGCAACCAAAGAGATGAAGGCCAAAGGCAGGTTGTCGATTTGAAGCGCTAAAATATAGCATTCATTTGATTAAAGATATGAAATTATTTAAACTGGCAAAATTAATCAATCAAAGGACTGTTTACTGCGAGAGTGAATGATGATGGCACACGGGACATTATTTAAAGAAGGTGACCGAAAGCAATTGGCTGATGCTCAGCAACGTGTTGTAAGACTACGTGAGATGGAAGAATTGTTGCAAAATAGTCAAGATTGCTTAGAGCTTGTAAAGGAGAGAATAGAGAAATTGGGCGGGAAAGAACAACCGACTGCCGAGGAAATTAAGCGCTTGCAAGCATTTCAACAACGAGAACAAGACTTAACTAAGACTATTCAAGACTTAACTAACGCCTTGACTGCGTACGACAATGGCGGCAGCAATTCCAATGAACCTAGAATCGGCAGTTGAAATCTATTACGAGCGCTTAATCGCCTGTACCTTCATTAGGTTAAGCGCTCTCACTACAATTTCAACTGCCGATTTTAGGGGAGTAAGTTCGCCGCTAAGTCGATTCGTATTTTGAAGGACGAAGGGTATAACTTTGCTTGTCATATCTCACTGTAATATAATCCCGGTTAATCTCATAAACCTATATAGGACAATATATGAACTTGAATTTTCTAGACTTTGAGCAGCCAATTGCCGAGCTCGAGGCCAAGATTGATGAATTACGTTTGGTGACGAGTGATAAAGAAGTCAATATCACCGAAGAGATTCAACGTTTGCAAGACAAGAGCAAAGATTTGACCAAGTCGATCTTTGCCTCGTTGAGTGCTTGGCAAGTCGCTCAATTGGCCCGCCACCCGCAGCGTCCTTATACCTATGATTATATCGAAAACATTTTTACCGATTTTGATGAACTTCATGGTGATCGACACTTTCGCGATGATTTGGCTGTGGTTGGTGGCTTGGCGAAATTTGATGGTCAATCGGTGGTCGTGATTGGGCAACAAAAGGGGCGAGACACCAAGGAAAAGATTAAGCGTAATTTTGGGATGATGCATCCTGAAGGTTATCGTAAGGCTTTGCGCTTAATGCGTTTGGCGGAGCGCTTTAATTTGCCAATCTTTACCTTTATTGATACCCCAGGCGCTTATCCTGGTGTTGGCGCTGAAGAGCGTAATCAATCTGAGGCGATCGCGCGTAACCTAATCGAAATGGTTGGTTTAAAAACCCCTATTATTTGTACAGTGACTGGCGAGGGTTGTTCGGGTGGTGCCTTAGGGATTGGCGTCGGTGATCGCATATTAATGCTGCAATATAGTTATTATTCTGTTATTTCGCCTGAAGGCTGTGCCTCTATTCTTTGGAAAAGCGCAGCAAAGGCCAAAGATGCCGCTGAGGCGATGGTGATTACCGCACCCAAATTGCATGAATTAGGTATCATCGATCATGTCGTCGAAGAACCACTAGGTGGCGCCCATCGCGATTATGATGCTATGTATAACAATCTCAAAAAGGCATTGGCACGTAGTTTACAAGAATTAAAAAATAAGCCGATGAACAACTTGTTAGATGAACGGTATCAACGCTTACTCGCCATTGGAACTTAAGTATTAAATGTTGCAGCTACAAGATTTACTACCGTTTTTAAAACGATTGCCAGAGTGTCAACGGATTTGGATAGCTTATAGTGGTGGCTTGGATTCACATGTGTTATTAGCCAGCATGGCGGCAATTAAAACCCAACTTGAACCGTTAGAACTTTCCGCGATCCATATCAATCATGGCTTAAGTCCGAATGCAAAACAATGGCTGACACATTGTGAAACTATCTGCAAAGAATTAACTATTCCATTACAAACAATCACATTAACGATTAATGCGAAGCCAGGCGAAAGTCCTGAAGATGCTGCGCGAAAGGCGCGTTATCAAGCCTTGGCTTCACAAATGCAAACCGGTGATTGCCTGTTGATGGCACATCATCAAGATGATCAAGCAGAAACATTGTTGTTACAATTATTTCGTGGCGCAGGCATTAAAGGTTTGGCTTCGATGCCAAGGATAAAAGCATTTGGTCCTGGTTATTTAGCACGGCCATTTTTAGATTACACGCGCGATCAATTACAAGCATATGCTAATACGGAAAACTTAACTTGGATCGACGACGAAAGTAATTTCGATACCAACTTTGATCGCAATTATCTACGGCATAAGATAATTCCGATGCTACAACAACGTTGGCCAGGTATTAGTAAAACGCTTGCTCGATCGGCTGAATTAAATAGCGAAGGTTTGGCATTAATCACGGAGTTGGCAAGCAGAGATATCAGTCATTGTTATGGTCAAGCTCAAAGCGCGTTAGCCATCGACCAATTAAAACAATTTTCAATGACTAGACGTAACAACATCATTCGTCATTGGTTGCAACAGCAAGATTTACCTATGCCTAGTCATGCTAAATTGATAGAGTTAAATGAAACAGTTTTATCTGCTAAGCCTGATGCGCAACCATTATTGACTTGGCCAGATGTAGAAATCCGCCGTTTTGATAATGAATTATATGCCATGTCACCGTTAGCTAAACATGATCCGCATTTAATTATTGCGTGGCCAATGCCGCGCCAACAAGCACTCGTGTTACCTAATCATTTAGGTGAATTGCGTACACAACGGATTCCAGGGCAAGGCTTAGCGATTCCAGCTGATGCCAAGGTTGAAGTGCGTTTTCGTTTAGGTGGTGAACGTCTACAACCTTATGGACATAAGCAACACCATAGCTTGAAAAACTTAATGCAAGAATGGCATGTGCCACCCTGGCGACGTGCGCGTATTCCTTTAATCTATATCAAAGATGAATTGGTCTGTGTCGTGGGCTATTGTCTTTGCCAACCCTTTGTGGTGGATCAAGATGGTTGGGAAATCTTGCTGGAAAAGCCTTAGCTCTTTTGCCAATAATGTATTTATTACCGATATGCATTATCGAATCTTGTCCTTACCTCAATATAAAAATAGCCACTACTCACATTAGCTAATCTATGGTTGTGGGTTACACTACCTCTTAGAGATTGTTCATAAGTAATCTCGCATAACAAATATTACTAATGAGTACAGCAACATAATAAACATAATCTAAAAGGGGTTTTGATATGATGAAAGTAGATGGTGATGGTCAGGGAAATTCTATGGCGCAACTAGGAATAACTCCTCAAACTAAGGAAATGTTAAAAAAGGCATTGCTCAATCCTAATAAACATGAAGCTTCGGATTTGTTACACCAATTTATTTTTTCGATTAGAGACAAAAGCAAAGAACAATCAATTATCAATTGGCTATGGGATCAAACCAATGGAGATAATTTTCAAGCTAGATTAGTGTTGCTCGAGGTTGCGCGCCGTTGCTGTGTTGTATTACCAGCTGCAAGTTATACCGGAACAAATTCCTTCTTTTTTCAATTGGCATGTTCAGAAGAACATTGGGATGAATTGGATACATATTTAGCGGATAGAGAATTTTATGACGATTTTGAAGAATTGCTAGCTAAGCTTTTTACAGGGGAGAATTTGACAAAGGTGAAAAGTGACAATGTAGGTATGGTGATGTTGGCTGCCAGATTTGGTCAGCTTGAAGCATTAAAAACACTTATTGACGAGCAAGGTTGTTCACTTCATGTAAAGGATAATAGCAATCATACATTGGTATATATGGCTGCCTTTAGTCGTCATTTGGCTACGATGAAGTGGTTGGTTGATGAACGTAAGCTTCCTCTTGAAACAACAGAACATTCAGTGGCGAAATTATTAGAGTTTGCTGTTATCGGTGGTAATTTGGAAGTTTTAAAGTGGCTAATAGATGTCAAAAAATTGTTGCCAATGTCTAGAGATGAGTCTGGTAGAACGATGTTACACGAGGCAGCGGAGCTTGGAGATTTAGCTATTCTCAAATGGTTGATAAATGAAAAAGGGTGTGCGCCAGATATCAAAGATAACAATGGTAATACCATAATTCATATTGCTGCTCAGTGTGACAATTTACATATCATAGAGTGGTTGGTTGATGAGCAAGGTTGCAGTCTAAAGCAGAAAGATAGTAAAGGAAATTCGCTGGTTTTGTTAGCGGCAAGGTTTGGAAGTAGGGAATGCTTATTGTGGTTAATTGATGACAAGAGATTGGGGATTAATTCGCTTAGTGAAAAGAATAACTTTAATAACACTGCGATAGCTGAGGCAAATAACAATGGACATAATGGCTTGGCGGTTGAGATTTCAAGTCTCATCAAGACAACAAGAGAGCAGCAACTTGAACAAGAAAATACAAAGTTAAAAACTGAGAAGCAAAAATTAAAAGCTGAGAATAAAGCGCTAAAAGATAAAATCGCGGAGGATCAAAGTCACAAAAAGGAAGTGCCAACGCAGGTAGAATTAAAGAGAACGTATTCTTTTTGGGTAGGAGCTACACAAGATGAAAGTGGTCAAGAAAAACGTAAGGCCGAAAAACCATTGCCAAACCAACAGTCAAAAAAAAGGAGCAAATTGCCAGTAGTTGAGCAAAGAAGTAATACAGACGATGACGCTAGTATGATTAAACAGCAAACGATGAACAACAAAAAATATAACCGATCATCATAATTTCAGGGCAAGATTGTAGTGGCTTCATGAGCTAACAATAGTGTCTGTCCTCTATTAACCATAAATTTGTCCAGTTTTAGTATCGTTGAGTCATGAGTAATCCTTTATCCTTAGGGACAAATCAATTACCAATCAGGGTCATTAATACTGGATTTTCATTATGCTTAACCAGAGTTCATCGCCAAAAATCATCAGCACTGCTGATGAGAAAATTTTAAAAAATAAAATCAAGTCGCTTATCAAGGACCCTAGCTTGATATTCGCTCATAAAACGTCACTATACGAACGTCTCAGAACGTATGTAAACAACGAAGAAGCCGATACTGCTCATCGTATTATGGCATATATGTGCATGGCATGTATTCATGCAGCTAATTATCAGGCTAGTTTTAAGTGTGATGGCAATGCCAAATTCAAGCAAGTCTTGTGTCTGATTGATGCAGAGATTAGCCCAGATATCAGGCTCAGTTATATATTACGCTACCTTAGTACGATGATCGTGGCTAAAGCTTTAAACAAAAAAATTCTTTATGATAAATTAAAAAGACTTGTCTTGAATTTATGGCCTGAATGGCTTTGGGCTATTGAGACAGAATTTAATCGCTATCATCCTGACTATCTTTCTTCCAAACTATATATATTAGAAGTGGCATTCTCTTGTTTGTGTGATGCGGAATTTATCAAAATTAGTTTAGACTACTGTTGTGAGCGTGCCAAGGATGAGCATTGCGCTGATTATATTATACCTTATCTCTGGCAGCACCTAAGTCTTAGCAAGAAGATGCGTTATTTAATTATCCGCCAAGTTAAAAAAGTAACTAATAGAGTAGAAATAAGTTTGCTTGATAATTTAAATGGGTTATTTTTTATAGAAAGAGTTGCAGGTCAGTTGCTTTTTTCTAAATTTGTTAATTTTTCAATGAAGAATCGAGATGCTAAAATTAACATAAAAATGATTACACATTTATTTATGGAGGCAGATAATTCTTATCGTGAACGCTGTTTTGATAAATTAATAAAAGCATATCTGAAAATGTCTCTTACTGATCAACTTGGTGAAAAAATTGAAGATTATTTATTATTAATGTTTGATAATCTTGACAAAGAAACACAACAATGCTGGTTAAAATATTTTATTGGTGAAACTAGTAAAGCACAATTCAAGGTAAAATTTTTAAGCTATATCATTAATTATTTCGAACGTGAGGAAAAAGCGTTGATTGTTAAGTATCTCATCGACTCTCTCGAAAGCTATTCTTCAGAAGTATGTGCGATGCAGAGGCAGGAAATATGGATGGCGCTAGATAAGATTGCGTTGGCAACAGATATATCTTTATATAGGCAACACTTCTCTCAGTTATTAGTTTTATTTGATAAAGCCGCATCTTTTTATGATAGCAGCGATATCATACTAATGGCTCGCATCATTGAACATATCGGCATTGCAGAGCTTGAATCTGAAGTTAAAGAGAATTTTAAATCCTTTATTCGATGGGCGACTTTTTACTTTGAAATTTTAACTTCAAAGGATAAAAAACGTTATCCATTGACAATGGATGATATGCGGAAATTATTTTCTAAACAGGAACGGCGTTTCGTAGAATCATACATTGAGATCTTTAATAAAGAAAATGCTCACGAACGTATGTCAGGTAGAACATACACTCCTAAAATATTTACTTTTAGAGAATACATTCCTCAAATACTTGCCTTTTTGGAATGTTTTAAGGAGGAGATCTCCGAACAAGCTTTTAAGCAGTTTGTTGGTTTTATTGAGAAGGGATTGACCTCTGAAGATATCATGGCAGCGGCTATAGCGCTAAAATTGATTGTTATATTCCATGCTAGATTGCCAAATAAAAAATATTTAGCTGAAACAAAAGCATGGCTTAATCACAAGACTTTACATAATCTTGCAATGTCAGCCTGTGTTGCCCAGACGGCAATAGATGAGCTATTGCAAAAAGAATATATGAATAGTGATGAATATCAACAGCTTGATACTGTTGTGAAGGTGACAATGGCAAGCAAGCTAAGACGAGCCAAGCTGGATAGTAACCATGCCGCAGTACTTGATACCATCTATGCTGATATCATTCGTATGGTAGATCCAAACAGCACAATTGCAGCTAATGGCCCAGTTGAAACTGAAAGTCTAACATCTTCAGAGATTGCCTTGTTGCATCATTGCGTTGATTTATTTGTCAAACTTAAACATCACCTAACACCTGAACAACAGATCAATATTGTAAAGGCTTTAATCGTGCGCCTAGGTAGACAGGCTATAACAGATGCCTTGTGCGATATGATAATCAAATTTACAGGCAGTACGTCAATATTGATTGAATTCGTCCATTTGCATGGTTTGATTTTAGCAGAAGCTGCGGCAAATATCCGAAGAGTTGAACCAATGCTTAACGATGTAAAAAGAGTGTTACGCAGAGTCTATTTAAACTTATCGCATGCGCAAGTTGCACTTGACCATATTCTATGGATTGATACGGCGAGTCACAGATTACTAGGCAGTTTTCAAGATAACTCAGAAATTCAATTTTATAGTGAAAATATTGGTGATGAAGCAGTTAAACAGTCATTAGTTGATATCATCCCCTCAGGCGCTTTTATTCCGAGATGTTTTGAATTGATGAAACTGACTGTTGAAGATCCTAGACTAAGTCTTTTAGCAGGCATTCAAATTGAACGTCTCCTGGTATCTAAGCTTTCTGAGCTTATAACTCAATTAAAGAAGCTTATGCCACTAAAACATTCTTATACTAAGCTTGGCTTATATATGGCATTAACTAATTTATGTTCGGGTATTATCCATCAACATATGTCTACTAGCTTTGAGATGTTACATATTAGTTTAGATGATAATCAATATTTGATAAGGCTAGCTAAGCAGGCAAAACTCGCTTTCGCACAGCATAGTGAAACAGATCAAAATGCGCTATCTGCAATTATTATGAGAAGTAGTCACTTACCGCGAGATAGAGAACGAATTCAACCCCTAGTTGAACAGCTTCAGAATTGTGCTGACACACTCCCGTCACCATTTCTCTTAAGGCTTGTCATTGATGTGAAAAACGAATCGCGTATTGTCGATGCTCTTATGAAAAGAATTTCAGAGACATTTGATTGTATACCGCATGTCTTCGAGATATGGCCAAAATTATCTGATAGTCATAAGCAAAAGCTAGGTATTGTATGCTTGGAGAACTTATGTAAATTAGCGAGCGATGCGAATTCTCGGCCATCTAATTGGCTTGAAACTATATTGAGCAATAAGCAAGCGTTATGGCATATATTTGAAAGTGTGCTAGAGGATACAAGATTAGCGATGTTTAAACGTCTCGCTGAGGCAATAATAGCTCCTAATAAACAGGAAAGCTTAGTTAACATCTGTAGCTTGATTAGGTTATTTCTGGGTAGTGGTTACAAGGACTATGTCGCGGAGTTGATAGGATGCTTATTCGAAAATATTGTTATGATGGAAAAGATCCTTGATCAAGATTTATTGACAGAGATTGCTAAAATAGTTATAGCTTTTGATGAGTCTGGATCTATGTCTCAGTGCACAAGTGTCATAGGAGAATTGACTGCTGATAAGCAATCTAAAAATATATTACTGCTCAATGAAATAATTAATAAAAGATTAGCGATTAACCAACAACGTCCTAGTGAAAAGCATTCGAGTTCTGTCAAGAATGATACCCAAACACCTAATGACGAGCTAAAGTTACTAATACCTCAAATGCTAGGTTTATTAGATTCTTCTTCCAGATCAAGTAACGATGAGTTAGAAAAGCTAATTATTAAATTAAACGTTATTATAAAAGCTAGTATTGACTGTACATCTTGGGAAATTCAAGCTGAGCATTTGGTTACCAGCACTGAAGATAAGGATTTAACGGCCGCACTGAGATCGGCCTTAATAACAGATGCTTTTTATTCGCGTACTGAAAAACTTGTTAAAATACCTATCACTAGCAATAATATTAATGTTATTCTTAGCAATGATTTTTCAGATTGTTTTGTAAGTCAGCTTGCGTATTATAGGCAACAAAGACAAGCTTCTTCAACTGAATCAAAGCCTATCCTAGAGAAGGTGGTAACTCAGCAACAAATTTCACGGCCAAAAGTTGATGTTAAGCGTCTTTATAAGTTATTTAATAGTGCCTATCATAAACAGGATTTTGATAGGGCTAAAGACATATACCAGAAACTTGAACCACATTTAAATCTTCTTGCTTATAACCAAAAAAAAGGTATCGCAAATCGGATCAAAGAAATTAATGTTAAACTGCAAACCTCATCATCCATTATCATCCCTCAACCACCTGTGCCTACGATAACTCAAACTCCAAGTTCCACCAACAAGACAAAGCAAGGTCGCCGTAAAGGGCCAACTATTGGCAAGCCGCCACCGTCAAAATCTGTAAGCTCCTCAAAGAAGCAAACGCGGAGTGATGACGTTCAGCAGCGAAAAAGGCCTCATTCAAAGCCTGTTAAAGTGACGATGTCATTTGCAAGCGCATGTCGCCGCTATGGTGTAAAAATGTCATTGTCTGAACTAGATTTAGATTATATTAATGTTGTAGTGAAGCCTCAGTATATTGACTTAAAAGACATATTAGCAAATGTTCTAAAAAATGATATTACATCAGACTTTCTATTTTACAATGCGCTTTATGTAGCTTTACGCTTTTTTACCAGCTTGGCAAATTTACTCCGTAGTGACAAGATATATCAGGCAAGACATGTGATCGCCCACAATTTTATGACACTCAACCTGAATCATGTTTGTGATGTATTTGTCGAATTAAAGGATAACAAAATTTTGCAAAGCTTAATTGAACACAATAAAGTTGTGGATAAAATAAAACTTGCCGACATGATTACAAGGTCTTCAGCATTTAAAACTTTGTTACAGACCTCAAAAGACAGTGATGTTAAGCTTGTTTTTAGTGATTTAATGCTATCCTTTTGTGACAAATTTATGACTCTCATACAAGAGCTTGATAATAATAAAGGCTTCTTAACGCATAATCTACATGCTAAATTAGAACAGTCACCGATCAAGGCAAATGCGTGTAAGATGCTGATCATATGTATTATTGAAATGTATCATCGCTTGGCTAAAAAGCGCCGAAAAGATCCCAAGACACAGCAAATATTGAAGTCGTTCCATGAATTGATGCCAGATAATATTAAGGGCCTTATAGCAATGCGTAATGAAATAGCGCACTATAAGCCTAAGTCAGATGCGATTGAAGATGCACAACAAATGTTTTTTAAAGTTGATGATGTCCCGACAAAACTTATCACAGAAGCAAAGCAATTTATATCTATATTGCATCAGCGCTTAAAACTAATTTTAGGAAACAGTAAGATTCAGCAACACCATGATGCTAAATCCAACCAAGCTAAACCTGTAACTGAATCCAAACTAAGCGCAACAAGTCCGATATTTCAACCATTAATTCACTCGCCACAGCCCATGAAACCAGCGCCACAAATATTGCAATTAAACATTCCTCAATCACCAAAACTGACACCGAAACAGACACAGCCAAGATCTCAACCAACGGTACGTCCAGCAACGTCGGTTCCGCCAAGACAGCAATATTTACATCGACGCTCACCAATGACGACTTTTCCAGCGCACCCTGTGTATTATCATCCAGCAGGATTTTGGCAAACATACAATCCTAATATCGCGCCTTACCCATCACCTGCATATTCACAGCCAGGGCCTGTTCCACCTAGCACTGTGAATCCTTATCCGCAATATCCAACTCAATATCGCGGTCGTGATGCACCGCGCCAAGGTTGAATATTGGTACAATGTCGTTATTGGCAGTGAGTGCTTATAAATCACTTTGAAGGAGTCCTTGAAATGATGAATACAAGTCACGATGAAGCTAAAAAAAATCCCGAAACAATAAATGAAGTAATCGCAGGGCATTATATTAGGGTAGGTAACATTACACGCCCAATCACAAAAGAAATGTTAACCTCAGCTTTATTTTCTGATGGTGAACAAAGAGATTCAATTAATTTAAAGCAAATACTATCTGTTGTAAGAGATTGCGATAAAAGGACCAAGATTATCGACTGGCTCTGGGAGCAAACCAATGATCATGATGTTCAAGCTAGAATGAGATTACTCAAGTTGACAAGAGAGTGTGTACAGGTTACCTATGGCAAGTTACACAGGGGAAAATTCATTTATTTTCCAATTAGCTTGCAGTCAATCAGGTTGGGAAACTGTGCTATGTTATTTAGATGATATTGCGCATAGGGATGATTTTGACGAGCTTTTAGCCGAACTATTTTCAACGCAGAATTTGAATAAAATAACTAGTAATAATGTGGGACTGGTTATGATAGCCGCTAGTTTTGGACAGCTTTCGGCGCTAAAGATGCTAGTTGAGGAGAAAGGATGCTTACTTAATGAAACAGATAGCGTCAATAATACAGTAGTACATATGGCTGCTTTCAGCCACAGTTTAAGTACAATTAAATGGTTAGTGGATGAAAAAAATTGCCCTTTGGGAACTGGACATTCTGCGGCGAAAGTATTAAGTTTTGCAATCGGTACTGGCGAAGTAGAAATTGTAAAATGGTTAGTAAATGAAAAAGGGCTTTTACCAACTACACCCGATGAATTAGGTCAAGTGGCAGTACACGAAGCTGCTTTTGCTGGTTGGTTAGATATTTTAAGATGGTTAATAGAAGAGAAAGACTGTTCACCCTACGCAACAGATCATAAGGGGCGAACTTTAATTGATTTTGCAACTTTAAGTGGCGGACTAGATATCATAAAGTGGTTGATTATTGAGAAAAACTTTTTTCCCGATGCGGATCAGAGACTGTGCACTGAAATAATATCCAGCACTATCCGTTATAATGACTTAGAGTTTTTAAAATTGCTTGTAAACGAAAAAGGGTTTTCACTAACTATAGAAGATGAATCAGGTCGAGTGGCAGTACACGAAGCTGCTTGGTATGGTCTCTTACCTATTTTGCAATGGTTAATAGAAGAGAAAGGCTGCTCACCCTACGCAGCAGATCATGAGGGGAAAACTTTAATTGATTTTGTACATTTAAGTAGCGGACTAGATATCATAAAGTGGCTGATTATTGAGAAAAACTTTTTTTCTGATGCGGATCAGAGACTGTGCGCTAAAATAATATTCATGGCTATTTTTTATAATGACTTAGAGTTTTTAAAATTGTTTGTAGATGAGAAGCAGGACAGACTTGATGTCTATGATGTTGACGGAAATACGCCAGTGCTCATCGCTGCCAGATATGGGCGTAGGGATATATTGTCATGGTTAGTTTTCGATAAAAACTTGGGGGTTCATTCTCTTGTAAAGCGAAATTCGCAGAGCAGGCATGCAATAAGCGAGGCATATTATTATTTGCATTATGGGTTGGCTTTCGAGTTAGCACTAAATATTTTCAGCCACAGAGAACGTAAACTAAAAGCAGATAAAGATAAAGCTAACGAAGATGACAATGTTCTTATGGTATTAAAATGGCAGCATGAGCATCAACGCGTTACTCCACAATTAGCGCTTAGCTTAATATCATCTGAACTCGTAAAATTACACACGAAAATGCACCAATCGATGGAGGGCTTAATTGAAAATGAGTACATAAGTAAAGGTCTAGCTGTGATAAAAGGTCATATAAAGCTTTACATTTTATTTACAAATCCAGTTACGTTTAACTGGACAGATCAATTTTCCGAAAAATATCTTGAAAAAGACTTTATTATTGAATACTGCCTGCATGTTACTCAAGCAGAAGTATATCCAAAGGTATATCAAGATAAACTTGGATATTATGTAGCAAACCTCATTTTAACAGGTCAATTGGATTTACATCATGAAGGGAGTCCATTTGCAAAAGGACTAGCTACGAAAGCGCTACCACTATGTGGCGATATAGGTTGCCCTAAAAGTCATGATGATATCTTGAAATATAAAAAAATACTTCTTGCCGGGCTGTACAAGCTTTCAAGTTTGTTGTAAATAATCAATGTCCTAATGCAGACAATTTAAAGGTTAGAATCTTAAATATATTAGCTGGACACTATTTTCAACCAGCCTTGTTAGAGACTAACCAAGCATGGACAGCCAAGGCAAGGAATATGTTCGTATTATATTATGAGGATATATTCTGTTCCCAAACTAAATCTGGTCAAACTAAGTTGGCGATATGGACAGCATATTTACCACAAGTAGTAAGCGCGCAAGTAAGAGAGCAAGAACTTGAATTGGAAAATAAAGCATTAAAACACGAACTCAAGAGAATACAAGCTAGCCTAGCAAGACTCCAAAGCCAAAAGCCAGCAAATTCAAATAAATCAACATCAAACTACAGCGATGATCAAATCGGTCATGGTTCACAGTTATTTCAAAAGGTCGATGAAAAACGTCCTGCCCCAAAACCATTGCCAGATACGCGACCGAAAAAAAGATTAAAAGAAACTATACAACCAGAAGCAGAACGAGCAAACAATACGGATGAGAAAACTAATCCAGAAACCGAACAATTGCAAGGTCTGGTTAAACATTCTTTTTGACAAGACATACGCATCAATTGTTCCGTCCGATGACAAGGTCGCCGTCCTACATTAATAACTAATTTGTCCTAATTTCGTATCGTTAGGTTATAAATTATCCTTTATCCTTAATGACAAAAGAATTGCCAACCAAGATTATTATTACCGAGATTTATTATGCAAAATATGAGTTCACCATCAAATACAAATAAAGTGACTAAAAAAACTATTACAAATGATGAAATAGAGTTTTTTATAACTGAACCAAAGTTATTTATAGAAGATAAAGATGCAATGTATGAATTGCTTACAAACTATGTGCAAACTGAGAATGTAGATAACGCACATTTTCTTATGGCACATATCTGTATGGCGTGTATACACGCCCATAATTATTTAGCAAACCCTAGCGATGATGAAGACAATAAATTTAAACAAATTCTCTGTGTAATAGATGCCGAGATTGGTGCAGATGTACGGCATAGTTATATGTTGCGTTATCTTGCTATGATGGTTGTTGCTAAGGCGATTAATAACCAAGCGCTTTATCAAAAAGTAAAACTGATAATTAGTAATCTCTGGGCAGAATGGCTTTTAACATTTGAGGCAGAGCATCGCTTTCATAATCAACAATTTGCTTATGATAAGCACTATATATTAGAAGTGGCATTTGCTTGTGGTGTAAATGAAGGATTAATAAGAGAGACTTTAAAATATTGCTGTAATCATGCGTCGGATGATAATTATTCCGTATATGTTATCTCTTATCTATGGCCATACTTGACCAATGATGATAAGTCCCAATATCTGTTTGACCGCTGTAAAGGTAAAACAAATATTAAAACATCTCATGCCGATTCAAATCGGTATTCTGTTGCGAAGTTAGCTGAACTATTACTGCAGTCATATTTTAATGAACTCTCAAGAAGTAAAAGCAGGCCTGTTATTAATTTAAATTTAATCACAATGTTATGTGCCGAGGCGACTGGTCCAATACGTGAGTTATGCTTTAGTAAGCTATTTGGCCTCTATGAAAGCGTTGATATTGAGGATCATATGGGCGGTTCTGTGGAAATATATCTGGCGTTAATATTTAAGAAGCTTGCTATTGAACATCAGCGAAAGTGGCAAGAAAAATTTATCAAAAAAGCTAGAAACAACGATTTGGCGATTGAATTCTTAAGCCATATTATAAATCACTTTGGGCTTGGGACCAGAATGTTCTTCTTTGAAAAGACTATGTCTATGTTAACCTCTAGTTCAAAAACAAGATATAATAACACACAAATATGGTCTTCACTAAATAGGTTTGCTGAAGGTGAGAATGTAACACTGTTTCAGGCATATCTGGATAGATTATTAGTTTGCTTTGATAAGGTCCCGTTATTTAATAATTATTCTAATATCTTGTTGATCGCCAAGATTATAAAAGATATGGGTGTTGAAGATTTACGCGAATATCCATTCCAAGATGATTTTCGAGGCATTGTGCAGTGGGCTACATATTATTTAATAAGCTTACTTTCAGGACTGGATGATAATGAAGCCTGGCCTTTAATGAAAGAAGATATATTAACGTTGTTTGCAAGGCTGGAAAGTTACTTTATTACTTATTATATGGAGCAATTAAATAGTCATATAGTCTCAAAAGAGACTTCAAATAAAATATGTCTTCCAAAAATATTTGCGTTTCTTAAACATTGCAAGGGTCGGCTTAGTGCAAATGCTTTAACACAAATTGAAGGCAAAATCGACAAAGCTTTGGAAAGTAAATGCCTTGAAGAAATCCAGATAGCTCTTGACTTAATTAAAAGCTGTTGCGATGTCTTATCTAATCAAAAATATTTGCCTAAAGTTATTGCCTTATTAAAAGATGATAAGCTACATATGATTGCATTACAGGCGTATATTGCTCTGGCGCCAATTAATGATGTATTAAAGCAGCAGTCCATGCTTGATAAATCGAGCTATGACCTACTTGCTACGGATATTAAGTTCGCTATGCTATTGAAAATAAAGACACAAAAGCTCGGCAATATCAATTCCAATTTGCTTGAAATTCTTTATGATAATTGTATAGACCTATTACGCCCAAACACTTTGACTGCGCAAGGGTTTGCCGCACAAAAGGGGCAACTGACAGACGATGATATTGATCTGGTGAGTCTCACTATCGATATCTTGATCAAATTTAATAAGATACTGCCTGCTAAAAACTATTTTAATATAGCTACAGCGCTAACAAGATGGATATCGGATCAGCCTATACTATCAGAAGCCCTTTATGCTTTGCTGATGAACTTTAAAGACAAGTCTAGGTTGCATAAATCACTTAAATTTATCTATTTACAAGCTGTTATCTTAGCTCAGACTCGAATACTTGATCTGGATACTATTACAACACTAAAGGAACTACAACAAATATTGAGCGAGGTTTATCAAAGTTTAAAACCGGAGCAACTCGCATTGGATCATATCTTATGGATTGATACTGCTAGACAACGGTTGCTGGTTAACGTTGGTGATAAACAAGAGGTAGCCTTTCCTGAAGTTAACATGGATGGTCAAATGTTAAAGCAGCTGAATAAAGAGATTAAACAAAGTGGTATGTCAGTAGCAGAGCGAATCAAGCTAATGACGCAAATTATCTTTGACCCAAGGTTGACTTTATTAGCTGAGACACAGATTGATTGTATGCTCAAAAGGCATTTCGAGACGCAACCACAATATCTCAAGGTTACATTAACTCCAGATCAATTTAATAATAAGTTCAGTTTTAAATATTATCTGCTGTATAACCTATGTCTTAATATTATATGTCAACACGTGCTGGCTAGATTTAAACTGCCAAAGATAAAAATTAGTGAGACAGAGTATATTAGAAGCCTTATTAAAGATTCCAGTCTCGCACTCATAAGACAAAGTGCACAAAATAGATTGGTTGTAGCTACTATTATTAATAGGGGAGATTATTTGGAAGAAACCAGCCAACAAATCCAACCCCTTGTTAATCAACTAAAAAAAATAAAATCTAAACTGCCTTTTCCTTTCCTGTTGTATCTTGTGTTGGATGATACTAATGAAGGGGAAGTTGTTGATGCGCTTAGGCAACGAGTTGTTTGTGCATTCGATTGCATCCCACATATTGTTGAAGTTTGGCCGAGACTAATTGAGAAAAGTAAGCAACTATTGGCTGAGGCTTGCGTGGCAGGACTTTATAAAGTAGGTATTGGTGACAAAGGAAAGTTATCTGAACATAAGCTTAAATTACCATCTATATATATCAATGGCTTTAGGGATATACTGAAATATATACCACACAATAAACGTAAACACGCATTTGAGTCACTTAATAAAGTGTTTGGAAAATTAATACAACAGCAAAATTTGCTGAGTATCTGCTATTTAATTAACTTGCTTCGAATCGAGTGTTTTTAAGGATCAAGTTTTAGAATGGATAATGGTCTTGTTCCTTAATTTTATCAACATAGAACATCAACTCAGCGATGAAGTTTTAGATGAAATTGCCAATTTGCTGACAACGTATGATGCGGATGAAATAACGGCATGCATTTCTCAACTTGAAAATCTAAAAAATCATATAACGCCATGTGTAAACTTATCTTTATTACATAAAAAGGTCAATGCTTGTTTGCAGGAGAAATTGCGACAGGCTAGTCAAACTAATACCATAGAAACTAACATACTTAAAGTAGGCAATCATGAATATTTGCAAACGTTAATCAATAAGATGTCAGACTACATTCCATGGCAACTTAGAGATGGACGTTTAATTACTGGTTCAGAACTTGCTGATAGATTAAACAATATTATAAATAGTAAAGTTGTTTGCGAGGCTTGGCAAGTGCAAGAAAAATATTTGGTAACACGAACCAAAGATAAAAAGCTTGTGCTTGCCTTAAGGTCGTCACAGTTATTGGAAGCGTTTTATTCACACGAAGATGACTTGGTGATGATTCCTGTGAATATGAATAATATTAATAGGTTGTTTCAAGATGATTTTGAAAGCTACTTTGTTAAACAGCTTGAATATCACACTAAAAAACAGCAAGCTAATATTGCTCGACCTGAGTCTAATGTTGAACAGTCAGTCTGTACTCTGAAAGCTTTACAGCCCGTAATTGATATTCCAGGACTTTGTAGATCATTCTTTAGTGCTTTCCATGCCTCTGATCGGGATGAAGTAATACGTTTATATGAAAAGCTTAAACCTCATTTAAATACTTTAGATGATATTCGTCAGGCTAATCGTATAACAAAGTACTACGATACCATACTGAATCAGGCGAGTGCGGCTAAAGCGCCGTTGTCTACGCCGACGGTTAGACTAAAATCAAATAAACCCAATAAAAATAAACAGCGTCCAAAGACAAGTCCAAAGATAACTAAAAAATCACTTAGAAGACCTGCAAATTCTATTAATTCCAAAAAGCGAGTTGAGCCGAGTGAGCAAGCCAACTCGCGACAAAAGGAATCAAGCGCAAGACCTATAAAGACAACTTTATCATTGGCTGCTGTAAATGAAAGGTATGGATTTAAACCGATGTTATCTGAACAAGATAAAAATCATATTAATATTGTAGTTAAGCCAGGTTATAATGATTTATGTGATATCCTAAAACAAAGAGCAAATGCAGAAGTTGCAAATGATTTGTTATATTATCATACGCTTTATATAGCTCTACGTTTTTTTACCAGTCTGGCTAATTTGCTGAAGAGCAAAGATATATATCAAGTTAGACATATTATCGCACATAACTTCATCAACCTAAATATGGAACAACTTTGTAACGTTATTTTAGCTGTGAAGTCAAATAAAAAATTGAAGGCTTTAGTCTATAAACATGAATTTACCGATAAAAATAAACTTTCTGCTGAGCTTACTCAAACCAGCGCACTTAAAGATTGGTTATCTAGAAAAGTTGAACGCCTTAGTAATGACACATGCATACAGAACTTATTTGCGTATTCTGCCACTTTTCTTTCTAATATCAATTTACTTAATAGTGCTAAAGAAATATATGGGCTATCTATTCATGCTAAATTAGAAAAGTCACCAATATTGGCAAACGCCTGTAAAATGTTAATCATATGCATTATAGAAATGTATCATAAATTAATAAAAAACATATCAGGGAAACGCCATAAAAATAAGGCTGTCAAAAGGATTCTTGCTAAATTTAATGATTTGGCGCCTGGGGATATTAAACAGCTCGTAAAAATACGCAACCAGATTGCACATCACCGGCCAAGTTCAGATGAACTTGAAGATGCACAGCAATTATTTTTTAGAGTTGATGATGTACCGACACAATATGTTATTGAAGCGAAAGATTTTATTGATAAGTTTTATGCGTATCTACAAAAATTACTGCAAAATTCAGCTAAGCCTCAACCAGAATCGATGGGCATTAAATCAGATAAAAGTACCAGCACATTAAATCCGGCGAGTCCAGTATTCAGACCAAAGTCTACTAATACCAAGCCTCATAATGTCAGTAATCTCCACAAACGCAGCGAAACCCAGGAATACCTGTCTCACAATCAATTTCGCAGCCTTCACAGCCAATATATCCACAATGGCCACATCATCATTTGACACGGGTGCCTGTGCCTGTAATGCCTGTCCCCAGAGCTGGATATCAGCGAGTAGTTATACCTCAAACACCGCAGGCATCGAATTTTCAGCACACTTATCCTCCGCAAGTTATTTTCCAACCCCATTCGCATCCTTTTGTTAATCCTCATTCTCATTCCAATGCCATGCCTTATTCAGGTCAAGCGCCTATGCCGCCATCACCTTATCAACGGGGAAAATGGTGAAGTTTAGCTTTTAAGGAGACTATTTAATTAAAATGTAATGATTAATTAGAAACCCCCTCACCCTCCCCTCTCCCCCCTTGGGCTGAGGAATCTGCGCATTTTTGAAAAAATTTATTATTAAAATCAATGTAGTTAAAAAACAGTGGCGCGGCGTGATTTTTCTGCCGCATAAAAACATTGTCATCAACTATGTTGTTACGTTATTTGATGCATGTGATTTTTCCACCGATTGTCATCCCGGCCATTACTGCAAGTTGGTGAGACGTAGTCGAACTTACTTGCAGTTATGAGCCGGGATCCAGGAATTGCAAAGTCATCATATCATGAAAAGCTATCATTCCTGGATTCCGGGTTGCAACTGCAACTAAGCTCGGCTCTGCTCGCCAAGTTGCAGTAACCCCCGGAATGACAACGTTTGGACAATGTTGCCTTCACAAAAATGAGCAGATTCCCCAGCCCCTTGGGGGGAGAGGGGAGGGTGAGGGGGGCTCTAAAATTATCTCTAGTCTCTAGTCTCTAGTCTCTAGTCTCTAGCCTCTAGTCTCTAAACTTCTAACCGGGCCCGCCGTAAGAAACATGAACAAATTAAATCGTCATTCATGTGATATTGTGGCACAACATGCGACTCTTTCATTGTAATAGATATTTCCTGTGTTAGAATGGACTCCCGTCTAGCAACAATTTAACCTGAATGTGATCATCGAGCTACGAACTGTGATCATCGGGCTATGCGCTCCATTAGCTAACTTATGAGCATAACCTTCAGGTTTGACTGCAGATAACGAAACGCATACATATCACTTCTTAATGACGGGATTTTTATGACTAAATATATATTTGTTACGGGTGGCGTTGTATCTTCTTTAGGCAAGGGAATTGCCTCTGCCTCACTCGGCGCGGTACTTGAGGCGCGCGGATTTAAGATTACCTTTGTCAAACTGGACCCTTATGTCAATGTTGACCCAGGTACCATGTCACCTTTTCAACATGGTGAAGTATTTGTCACCGCCGATGGCGCTGAGACTGACCTAGACCTTGGTCATTATGAACGGTTTGTTGAATACCCAATGACCAAGCGTAATAATTTCACTACGGGTCGTGTTTATGCCAATGTCATTCATAAAGAACGTCGCGGCGATTACCTCGGTGCCACGGTACAAGTCATTCCGCATGTCACAGATGAAATAAAACGTTGTATTCAGCAAGGCGCAGATGAAGCCGATATCGCACTGGTTGAGATTGGCGGCACTGTTGGCGACATCGAGTCTTTGCCTTTTTTAGAAGCGATTCGGCAAATGCGCTTCGACTTAGGTGCAGATAATGTCTTATATATGCATTTAACCTTATTACCGTATATTGCCACCGCAGGTGAATTAAAAACCAAACCGACACAACACTCAGTCAAGGAATTGCGCTCGATTGGTATCTCAACCGGACGTATTAATTTGTCGTTCAGATAGAACGTTGCCAGATACCGAACGTACAAAAGATTGCCTTGTTTACCAATGTAGAAGAGCGGGGTGTTTTTTCACTGGTAGATGTGCCCTATGTTTATCAAATCCCATTGGAATTACACAAACAAGGGTTAGATGAATTAATCGTTGAAAAATTAAAGCTTAAAGCTAAACCTGCGGATTTAAGTGATTGGCAACGAGTATTGGATTCATTGCAGCATCCTGAGAGCGAAGTCAAGATTGCTATGGTGGGGAAATATATTGATCTAGCTGATTCTTATAAATCACTTACCGAGGCCTTGGTGCATGCGGGGATTAATACCAAAACTAAGGTTAATGTTGATTATGTCGACGCTGAAGAATTAGTCACCAAAGGTGTTGATATGTTGGCAAGTTATGATGCCATCTTAGTCCCTGGTGGTTTTGGTGAACGCGGTGTCGAAGGTAAGATCCTGGCGGCGCAATATGCCAGAGAACATAAAGTCCCTTACTTAGGTATTTGTCTCGGATTACAAACGGCAGTGATCGAATATGCTAGACACATGGCCGGTATTAAACAAGCCTATAGTACTGAATTTGATACTCATGCTAAGGATCCAGTTGTGGCCCTGGTGACTGAATGGGTCACGACCGACGGTGGCAAAGAGACACGTGGTCAACATGCTGATAAAGGTGGTACTATGCGTTTGGGTGAACAGCAATGTAATTTGATCCCTAATAGTCTGGCAGCACGAATTTATGGTTGTGATGAGATCTTTGAACGTCATCGCCATCGCTATGAGGTGAATGATAATTATGTAAAACAGCTTACCGATGCAGGTTTGATCGTGTCAGGCCATTCGATTAATAATAATCTAGTGGAAATGATTGAGTTAAAAGATCATCCCTGGTTTCTAGGTTGCCAATTTCATCCGGAATTTAAATCGACACCCAGGACTGGGCATCCGCTATTTATTAGCTTTATCAATGCGGCCAAAGGTGTCAATGATTATCAACATGTGAACCACACAACACAAAAGGTAACGTCATGAAGTTATGTCATTTTGAAGTCGGCAATAATAAACCGTTATTTTTGATCGCTGGCCCTTGTGTGATTGAAAGCGAAACCTTGGCGATCGAAACTGCTGGCATTTTAAAAGAGATCACGACGCGTTTAAATATTCCTTTTATTTATAAATCTTCATTTGATAAAGCTAATCGATCTTCACACGAGAGTTTTCGTGGCTTAGGTATTGAAAAAGGCTTAGCAATTTTGCAAAAGGTCAAGGATCAAGTGGGCGTTCCGATCTTAACTGATGTCCATGAAGACACGCCACTCAATGAAGTAGGCAGCGTTGTCGATGTATTACAAACACCCGCATTCCTGTGTCGTCAAACCAATTATATTCAAAGAGTTGCGCAAACCGGTTTACCCATTAATATCAAGAAAGGACAATTCCTAGCACCTTGGGATATGCAACATGTAGTAAATAAAGCCAAGGCAACGGGTAATTCACAGGTCATGGTCTGTGAGCGGGGGGCAAGTTTTGGGTATAATAACTTGGTTTCGGATATGCGTTCATTGGTCATTATGCGTGATACCGATTGTCCTGTCGTTTATGATGCAACACATTCAGTACAATTACCGGGTGGGCAAGGTAATGCATCAGGTGGGCAACGTGAATTTATCCCTTACTTGGCCAGGGCAGCGGTTGCGGTAGGCATCGCTGGCATTTTTATGGAGACCCATCCTAATCCGGAACAAGCAAAAAGCGATGGCCCTAATTCGTGGCCATTGGCGCAAATGGAGGCTTTGCTTAGCCAATTAAAAGAGATTGATAGTTTAGGGTCTGTTGACAATTCATTTTCACGCTGTAAATTGAGTTAAATTGGCTCAAATTGCCAATCGTTTTCGTTAAATAGTCCGGCTATTCGCCTCAAACGGTTGACAATTTGAACTCAATTTCCTCAATTTTCGCTTGTAAAACTGAATTGTCAACAGACCCTAATTAAAGCCCCTTAGGCTAGCGAATATATATTTATTAGAACGGGAGTAAACATGTCAGAAATAAAGTCGATAATAGCAAGAGAGATTTTAGATTCTCGAGGTAATCCTACCGTTGAGGCAGATGTTATAACAAATAATGGTTATATTGGACGCGCCAGCGTACCATCGGGTGCCTCGACCGGTTCACGTGAAGCCTTGGAATTGCGCGATAAGGATCCCAAACGCTATTTCGGCCGTGGCGTGCTTAAAGCGGTCAACAATATCAATACTGAGATCCGTGATGCCTTAGTAGGTCAAGATGTGTTGGATCAAGAGGGTATCGATCGAATCATGATTGATCTGGATGATACCCATAATAAAAGTCGTCTTGGTGCCAATGCTATGTTGGCAGTTTCACTAGCTGCAGCCAAGGCAGGTGCCAAAGCATCTGGTGAACCCTTGTATCGTTATCTTGGTGACGAAGGCCCATTTGGCATGCCAGTACCGATGATGAATATTATTAATGGTGGCGCCCACGCAAATAACAATCTCTCGATCCAAGAATTTCTGATTATGCCGGTGAGTGCACCAACATTTGCTGAAGCCTTACGTTATGGCGCCGAAATTTTTCATACTTTAAAAAAGATTCTGCAAGATAAAGGTTTGAATACGGCAGTGGGTGATGAGGGTGGTTTTGCCCCTAATTTACCAGATAATAATACCGCCCTAGAATTAATCCTTGATGCGATAGAAAAAGCGGGTTACGTCCCAGAAGATGATATCTTAATTGCCTTGGATGCAGCGAGTTCTGAATTTTATAAAGATGGGCTGTATCATCTGCAAGCGGAAAATAAAAAGCTTGATGCTGAAGATTTTTGTGATTACCTAGTTTCACTCGTTGATAATTATCCTATTATTAGTATCGAAGATGGTATGGCTGAAAGTGATTGGGCCGGTTGGACATTATTGACTGATGAACTCGGGGATGAGGTACAATTAGTTGGCGATGACTTATTTGTAACAAATACTGAGATTTTACAAAAAGGTATTGATGAAAATGCAGCGAATGCCATCTTAATCAAACCCAACCAAATCGGTACCTTGACAGAGACCATTGCTGCGATATGTCTTGCCAAGAGTGCACAATATAATACTGTGATTTCACATCGTTCAGGTGAAACAGCCGATACCACAATTGCTGATTTGGCAGTCGCAACGCTTGCGGGACAAATCAAGACCGGGTCATTGTCGCGTTCGGATAGAATTGCTAAATATAATCAATTACTGCGGATCGAAGCAGAGCTCGGCAGTGATGCACCCTATCTAGGCATGCGTGTCTTTAGCCAATTTGAGGTGTAATCTAAGTGCGTCTGTTAATTGTAGCCTTAGTTGTTATCTTTATCGCTTTGCAAATTAAGCTTTGGTATGAGCAGGGCAGTGTCGGTGAATTATTTCAATTGCGCAAAGAGATTAAGGCACAGACTGAGCAAAATAAGCAATTAACGGCACGTAATATGGCACTGGAGGCGGAGGTTGCAGATTTAAAGACGGGTCACCAAGCGGTAGAAGAACGCGCCCGCAGTGAATTGGGTATGATAAAAAAAGGCGAAACATTTTATCAAATTATTGATCCAGCACAAAAATCTGTTACTGGTGAAGCCAGTGCAAATAAAAATTCACAATTAAATTTAAATATTAATAAAGATGATAGCAAAAATAATTTAGCGAACAATGAAAACTGACGATATTGCAATGAATTTCCAAGATAAAGTTGCCGTAATCACGGGAGGCGCCAGTGGTATAGGTTTAGGCTTAGTCCATTGCGCAGTGAGTTATGGTATGCAAGTTGCCATTGCGGATATTGAGGCCGAGCCTTTATTTGCCTTACAACAAGCGCTTGAGGCCAAGGGTGTTGCGGTTATTGCCCGGGTGGTCAATGTTACTCAGGAAGAGCAAGTAACCGACTTTGCAAAACAATGTATAGAACATTTTGGCCGTGTCGATTATTTATTTAATAATGCCGGTGTTGCTGGTCTTATTGGTCCGATATGGGAAATCCCAACCGATAAATTACAATGGATGATCGATGTCAATTTGATGGGCGTGGCATATTGCGTGAAGGCATTTATGCCTTATTTGTTACAACAAGATTCAGGGCATATCATTAATACTGCTTCAATGGCGGGTATGTATAGTGCACCGTATTTATCTTGTTATGAAATTTCCAAACACGCAGTGGTTGCCTTGACTGAGGCCTTGTATCATGATTTACAAGTGCGAAAGAGTCAAATCAAAGTCTCATTATTATGTCCAGGATGGGTAAAGACAAAGATTTTAAATGCTGAGCGTAATTGTCCATTGCCACCACATGAAGTCCCCTATGAAAATTACACTGAGCAAGATGCAAAATGGGTGAGTAATTTTGCCAAGTCAGTGAAGCGTGGAATAACAGGTGATGAAGTAGCGAAGATTGTTTTTGATGGCATCGTGAATAATAAATTTTATATTTTTACGCATCCCACGATGAAGCAAAATATTAAAAACCGAATGCAAGCGATTATGGATGAAGACGATCCTGCGCAGTTAGTTTTTGAGGTGTGAGGGTTTTTATTTTCATTAAGTCATGTGATCTTGTTGGCAATGTCATCAACTATGTCGTAATTTTTCTTAAAGCCTTGTTATTTTCCCGCTGCTGTCATCCCGGAAATTACTGCAAGTTTGCGAGACGTAGTCGAGCTTACTTGCAGTTATTATCCGGGATCCAGGAATTGCAAAGTCATCTTATTATGAAAAGCTATCAAACCTGGATCCCGGGTTGCAACTGCAACTAAGTTCGCTGCGCTCACTAAGTTGCAGTAACCCCCGGAATGACAGCGGTGTTTGGTTATGACAGCGGTGTTGTGGTTTTGTCACTGGTGTTGTGGTTTTGTCACTGGTGTTGTGATTTCACTACTCATGAAGTTTACCCACCGATGTCATCCCGGAAATTACTGTAAGTTGGTGAGACGAAGTCGAACTTACTTACAGTTATTATCCGGGATCCAGGTTTTTAAAGTCATCATTTAATGATAAGCTGTAATTCCTGGATTCCGGGTTGCAACTGCAACTAAGCCGTTTCTTACTGGCGGCATCGCTGCGCGATACCGCCCTTATTCCTTCCAAATCTGTTATTCTATAACTGTTTTATGGCGGTGGCGATCGCCATAAAATGCGTGTGGTAGGTCGTTCCGCCTCTGACTCCTAGAAGTCGTCTGTAGACTGACCACCACACGCTCCTTATTTTTTCGTATCGTTGCCAGAGCCCTAGAGCTCGTGAATAAGGCAGAAAAACAAGGAGATTATATTATGACAAAGACCCTATCTAAAATCTATGTCGGACTGGATGTTTCTAAAGATAAAATAGATGTCTGTATCCTTCCTTCTAAACAGTCGTTCGTTATTTCAAATGATAAAGCAGGTTTTAAACAACTTATCAATGCCTTAAAGGAACCTGTTGGCTGTATCCTGATGGAATCAACGTCAAAATATCATCGTAACGCATTTAAAGCATTAAAAACCAAAGGCTTCCCTGTCTGTGTCCATAACCCAAAAAGCATTCGTCATTTCGGACTCGCCCTGGGGCTTATGGCTAAAACGGATAAAGCCGATGCGCATATTTGTGCTCGCTTTGCCTGTGTGATTGAACCTAGAGAAACTCAGCTTTTAAGCCCTGTTCGCGAAAAGTTAGTCTCGCTTGTCAATACGCGCGCCAAACTTGTTAAGGACCTGTGCCGATACAAATGTCGGCTCGATGGTGCTGATAGAATAGAACGGAAGGTTTATACAACCGTTCTCAAAACCATTGAAAAGGAAATTGATAAGCTTGAAACCAAGGCAAAGAATATAATTGCTCAGCATGAATCCCTGCAAAGGCTTGTCTCATTATTGAAAACGGTTAAAGGTATCGGTGAGATTATTGCTATCACTCTCGTCGCTAGACTTCCTGAGCTTGGGAAGCTCTCTCATGGGGCCATTTCAGCAATTGTGGGGGTTGCTCCTTACAATAAGGACAGCGGACGATATAAAGGCAAACGTAAAACCTCGGGCGGCCGAGCGGATGTACGTAGGGCCCTTTATATGGCCGTCATTGTGGCAACCCAGCATAACCCTATTATGCAAGCTTATTACAATCGTTTGTTAGCCAAGGGCAAACTAAAAAAAATCGCCCTTGTCGCCTGCATTCGAAAGCTCATTATCACCCTTAATGCAATGGTTCGGGATAATGTTGACTGGCAGCCAAAACCAACGACTTTAATGAGTTAATCATTAAAGGAATAAGCCGGCTTTTAACTCCGGCTTGATATAAGTTAGCTATCTTTGGAGCTACCTTTTTGATAGCTTCAGCGTTTCTTTTTTGTCTGAATTTTATTTAAAATATAGATGCTTTTAAGATAGTTGCTACATTATTATATCAGCCCAGGTGTAATGACAGGGTTTGAGCAATGTGGTCTTGACCAAAAAGAATAGATTCCTCAGCCCAAAAGGGGAGAGGGGAGGGTGAGGGGGGTTCTAAAAATTAATAAACCTTCAATATCATTCAATCTTTTCATTAATCAACCGCCGTAATAACGGAATCAAAAACGTTAATACAACACCACACAAAATTGCCGAGCCACCTAGCAAGCCAAAGGTATGACTGTATCCGGGATTGGTGACCAATGGGTCAGTTGAGGTGAAAGAACTAATGGCATAATTAGAAAAATAACTTGAAAGCACCCCGGCAACACCTTGGGTCAACATCCAGGTGCCCATCAAAATCCCTTGCAGATTGGGTGGGGCAAGTAAACCAATCATGGCATAACCAATAGGTGAAATTAATAATTCACCAAGACTTTGTAAAACATAACTCCAGGCAATCCAATCAAAATTCATATAACCCATTGCGTCAGCATAGTGAATACCAAGCGGTAACAAAAGAAATCCAATGCCAATCAAAAATAGTGAAGTCGCAAATTGTAACGGAATAGAAAAATTAATATATTTGCGAATTAATTTTAAAAAGATCACCATCATCGGCCCACCAATAATAATGACGATGGCATTAATGTTTTGTATCCACTGTGGGCTGATCGTAAAACCAAACACGTGGCGGTCAACATTATATAAGGCAAAAACAGTTAAACCCATGGGTGCTAATTGATACATTGACCAAAATACCAATGAGGCAAGCGATAAAATAATGAAGGCAAAGATACGCATTTTATCTATGGCACGGGTTTGATTGATGCCAAGAATAAAAATGGTGACACCCATGGCAATCCCCGTTGCAATGATTAATTGATTACTCAGGTTGGCATGGCCTAGCAACCAGTGCAAGATAGGGATCATAATTAATATCGCAAAGGTGCCGATGAGCGTGCGCTGCAAATAACTGTCTGTCTTGGAAGTAACTAACGGCGTGTTTCGGTCGCGAATAGTCTGCCAATTAAAGCCGGCAATAATAACAGTAATCACACCACTAATACTGGTAGCAATAAATAATTCATGAAAGGCACGATGTAATTGAAAAAAACCAGCCAAGGCAAAGCCTAGGAAAAATCCCAAGTTCATGCCACTATAATTCCATAAAAAAGCCGCTTCGCGTCGTTTATCTTCGGGTTTAAATAATTGTGTAACCATCATATTGATGCACGTCACATTTAAACCAGAGCCTGTGAGAAAAGTGGCGAGTCCCCAATAATAAGCTGCGCGGGCTTCTACCGATAATAATAATACCCCAGTGATTTGTAAACCGATGCCTGTAATAAATAGATTACGATAACTTAGATTGCGTCCACCAAAAAATCCACCTAATAAATGCAAACCATAATTAAAGGCGATAAAACTTCCCATCACAGAATTTGCTTCCGTAGTGCTAAAGTCTAAGCCTTGTTTCATGAATAATACAAGCGTGGAGTAGAGGACTGCATAACTTAGTGTCGCGAAGATTTGGATGAAGAATAATGCCGCACTACCTTCGGGAATGCGCTTGAATATTTTTATAGTTTTAATGGCATTCGAATTTATCATTAATGATTAATTTATTATACCGGCTGCATATTACAGCCGGTACTATAGCTGTTTAACTTATTTTACCACTAAGAACATCGCGCCAGTGCCACGATATACATTTAATACCAATTGTTTACTTTGTTTGGTAATTGCCAATAATTCTTTGGTATTGTGTACTGGTTTTCGATTGGCCGACACAATTACATCCCCGATACGCAAACCAACCGGTGATGCAGTATACGCTGGGCTCTTTTCAGAGATCCCAGTAATCTGTACGCCTTGGACTTCACCGTGTAACGCAGTCAGTTGTTTAAAGTTGCGTAGATTCACACCAAACAATAATGGATTTTGCTTTTTGCTGGCCGCCAAATATTGTTTAGGTGATGCAGTGGTCACTTCAACAGTCACGTGTTTGCCATTACGCAAAATGCCCAAGTCAATCTTGTCACCAACGCGAACCAGCCCCACGATATTGGTTACCTGATTGGCACTTTCAATACGTTTGCCATCAACCTTATCAATAATGTCATAAGGTTTGATGCCCGCCTTGGCAGCAGGTGAATCAGGTGTCACTTGCGTGACAATAGCGCCTTTGTCTTTGTTATCGCCTAATGCCTTAGCTAAACTCGGGGTAATGTTTTGAATCATAATGCCCATCAAACCACGATGGACAGAACCGTATTTGATGAGTTGAGTCATGACACTCTTGACCATATTGGCAGGTACGGCAAAACCGATACCAATATTGCCACCATCCGGTGTCATAATGGCGGTATTGATACCAACTAATTGTCCATTTAGATTGACCAAGGCACCGCCGGAATTACCTGGATTGATGGAGGCATCGGTTTGAATAAAGTTTTCCAAACCATCGATACCAACATTGCGTTGTAACCCGCTAACAATGCCTGAGGTAACAGTTTGGTTTAACCCAAATGGATTACCTATGGCAACCACAAAATCACCGACTTGCAAATTATCAGAATTGCCCAGGTGTAATGCCTGTAAATGATCCGCGGGGATTTGTAACACGGCAATATCTGAGCCTGAGTCAGCACCAATCAATTCGGCATCAAATTGCCGACCATCTTTTAAGGTGACAGATACGGTCTTGGCGTTTTGCAATACATGGGCATTGGTGATGACATAGCCATTCTTGGCATCGACAATGACCCCAGAACCCACCGACATAAATTTTTTGACCTTGTCACGGGGCCCAATAGCAGAATTGTCATCATTGCTATTGTCACTGTAATTATTGCTATCATCGCCACTGTTATTATCGTTATTGGCTTGATTATTTTGCTTATTGTCATTGGCCTGTGGGTCAGCTCCACGTCGTTTAGAGCGTGGCAATAAGGCAAAAGGGCCTTCAGAACGCGGCGTTTGGCCTACCACCGAGATATTGACGATTGCCGGGGTAATCTTTTTCAACATGGGCGCCAGGCTAGGTGTCGCGGCACCATTTACCGCGGTCGGCAATTCGGCTTGTGCATTAAATGGTAGGATAAAACCAAACATTAGACTTAAAATAACGAAACTGCGACGGATGTACTTCATAATTGAAATCTCTTTTACTGTTGTTGGTATTGCTGTAAACATAAGAACCAGATCATAACGTATTTTGACGCCAAACATAAAGGATTATTTGCGGTCAATTAGGTACTGCTCGGCTGGCAACAACGATCCTAGAATTGGCAGCTTGGCAAGCAAGAGTCAGACTGATTATTGCACAAAACGCTTGGTTGTGGTACTATAACTTTCTTTATCCTAGAATCGGCAGTTGTATTGTAGTGAGAGCGCTTAATCGTCTGAAGGTACAGGTGATTTTTGCAAAATTTTTTGAGGCAGTACTCACTCGTACGGTGAAAAAAATTTTGCAAAAATCACCTGTACATTCAGACGATTAAGCGCTCTCACTAGAATACAACTGCCGATTCTAGGATTATAGCTATGCTATTGAAACTATACCGCCCGAGTAAACTGTTATGAGGTCATATGTTCTCCGTACCAATCTATAATGAATTGATGCAGCGCTTAGATCAAATCAAGCAGGAGTTTGATCGTGAATTAAAGATGGTGCGTCAAGATAATGATTTCTATCATGCGCTCATTAGATTGAAAGTAAAATTACAAACTGCAACGGGTTATTCAACATTATTGTTAACTACTGCGAGTCAACATGTAATGTTGCACGAACTTGCCCAGAGTATTAAACAATATTTAACGTTATATCAATATCTACTTTTGATTTATAAAACATACCGCAAACAAACATATTCAACTTTACTCAAACAACCCAAAAAAAATGATGCAACACAACCAGAGCAAGTTACTCAAAATGATTTATTGCCGAAAATCATGGATACGTGGCAAGATGTATTTTCGCTCTTCAGCTTTGAATTATTAGATAGCTTTGGGTTATTAATTAAGTTAGTGCAAAGAGGTGGGGATAGCGCAGCAATGGCTAAACTCAAGCAAAAGCTTGAAGATGTTATCAAAAACAATCCTTTTGGCATCCGAGATAAGTACGGTAGTCAGTTAGGTGAATCCATTGGCCGGCATTTTGAAATTACTTTGCAAAACATGTTGGCCAAACTTGATGACCGCCAAGTCGTTGAGGATGTCAATCCCGCAGTTGCAATTGAACAACCTAAAACAAAGTCTCAAATTGTAAGTCAAGATGTTGAATGTCCGGTGACACAACAATTATACGCCGTGCCAGTGCGCATTGATTGTGGCCAAGGCCATGTATTAGAGCGTGCCACAGCCGACGAAATTCTTAAACAAAGCAAACTAGCTAAGAGTGTTCCGAGTTATAGCTCAGGCCCAAAAGATTTAAAAAACCATGACCCAGATAGTAAGCAAGCAAGTAGCAGCCAGGCAGATAGCAGTGAAGCAGAAAGTTTATGTCCCCTTTGTCGCGAACCATTTACCAGTTATAGCTTGGCAACCGAACGGGCATTTATGGTTTTAGATTTTCTCGCACAAGAAAGTGTTAAAAAAGATAAACAAAGTGTCGAAGATGAACAACAAGATGATAAGGCCGAACAACGATTTTCCGACTATGTCTTTATCCCAAAGATCACCGCACCGGAAATGATCGAACAAGAAGAGCCACCATCTGATATCGAGTTGATATTTGATAGATTAGCCATCTTGGCGCTTGTTCATTTTGATGGCCCAGATGATTTTACCGAGATTTTAACATTACTTGCTGAGCTACATAATGCGATCTTGGCAGAATATCCATATGCTTATACAGATGGCTTTACTTCAATCATAGCTTCTTTCGAACAAAAATTTCCTAATCTCGAAATTAATAATGATTTGATCGCATCGCTAAATAAGTTACAACAGTTTTTCAATGAATGGGACACCTTGATTGGCGAAGCCGTTTTGCCTGTGGATAGATTAAAGGCGCCTTGTGTTTTTCTTTTGACACTTTATCAGCAGCAGCATTTGAAGCATCAGCATGACCAAGACATTAACTTTTCTGCTGATGATTATGTAAATATTTTTGTTGGCATCCAGGCTGCGGTAGCCATCTTTAGTAAGGGTGATGAAGTGTTAAAGTGTAAGGCAGAGAATGTACTTAATCCTTACCTCACAAAATTTAAAGCCAGTAAATTCGCCCCTGTCGCAGGACCATCCAATGGCTATATGCAAGAATCAAACGCTGATACCGGAGCAGAATCTAGTTCTAATGGGATAATACAATCGGTAGCCGCCAAAGAATATGAATTTAACTTATTTATCTGTGGCTCTAAAAATGTAAAGCCGGAACAAATTATTAGTGATTTTTATTTGGCGCAATTATCCAATCCCATGGCAAAAACAGAACGCACTATTGAATTATTGCCTTGGCAATTTGAAGCAGATTTAGCTTATCTAACAGTAGATTATCATCTCCATGGCCAACCCATAAAGTTAACCTTAAGCGTTAATCGCGATTCAACAATGCCGAAAAAGGCTCCGGGGGATAAAAATTTTGATGCAATTATAGAAGTGGGTGATATCAATCCAAAATATCCTGTTGCGGGTATATTTCAAATCAACAAAGATGAAGCGCTAACATCAGAAGTAAGCTTGCTTAATTATATTGGACTGTTGCTTGTTAGTGATTTTAATACCGATTTAACCGACTTTATACATTTGATGACTGAGTTAGATGATGACTCAGCAACACCTCGTCCATTACGTGGCTTAGATCATTTCGAGTTAACCGCGAAATTAACAACAGATGTTGTCATCAGTATTGTCAATAATACATTGACTCATGCCTTGGCAATAAAAAGCTTTCGTGAAGCGATTGCAAGTTATCAGCAAAGCACCCATGATTTATCTGCCATGAACCAATTAAAAACTGCAATATTGCAAACACGTGAACTTTATCAACATGCATTAATAGATTTACGTCATGAATCAAGGCCGCGATGTCTGATGCAAAAGATACAGTTATATCTTGTTGGTTATTCGCAAGTGGCAACTGTTTATAAACAACTTATAAAACCCACAAGCAATATTACACAATGCCTGCAAGATATAAGCGAAGCATTAAAAGAAGATGTCGTTAATGCCTTTTCAGCACTTTATCTCCCATGCCAGCAAGTGGCTAAGGATTTAGATGAAAAGACAGAATTACAACTTAAAGTGCTTCAGCAACAGATTAAGCAGGTCTTGGCATCGGAATTATTTCAGTATAAATTGACACCGGGATTTAGTTTAACGCAAGCAAGACAAAGGATTTTTACTCGAGTTCAAGCATACACTGGGAAGGGTAAACAACCCGAGACACCAATCTCGGCAAGCCAGCGTTTGCAATTGCTCCATGATGATGTGCAAGCGACATTGAGTACCATGAAAAAAATTGGTAAGCAGGTACAAAATTAACAAGAAACCGATTTTATCCACGCTCATTGAGGGTGCCGCATTCGCGATCGCCCGCATCGCCTAAACCGGGCACAATGTAGGCATCTTCATTTAATCTTTCATCTAAATGACCAATAAAGATTGGCACATCAGGGTGGTTTTCACAAAGTCGTGACACACCTTCCGGTGCCGCAATAATGCAGACTAAGGTGAGATCTTTTACGCCTTTTTTCTTTAGCATTTTGATCGCCGCATCAGCCGAGCCGCCGGTTGCCAGCATGGGGTCACAAATAAAAACAGGGGCCTTGGTGATCGTTGCAGGCACTTTGAAATAATAACACTCTGATTCTAAGGTTTGTTCATTACGCGCCAAGCCGATATGACCGAGCCGCGCTGTAGGGATCATATTGATAAAGGCATTTACCATCCCGAGGCCTGCACGCAAGATAGGGATGATGGTCGGATTGGGATGTTGCAGCGTGTGGCATTTGGTTTGCGAGATGGGGGTGGTAACATTGATCTCTGATAGCGCTAAATCTTTCGTCGCTTGACAATACAACATCATACTAATCTCTTCTGTGACTTGACGAAACAAGTATTGCGGTGTGTTTTGGTCACGCAGCAACGCCAATTTATGCGCCACTAACGCGTGGTCGACGATGGTCACATTACTCAATTGTTCAACAGGCTGCTTAGGATTCTTTTTATGATTATCTTTACCGGTGCCGGTGCTCATGTCACAACTCCATTATTTTATATGATGAACAGTATAAGATGTTGTCTTGGCTTGCAAGTATATTGTCAATACTTAGGTAAAATAGAGATTGTCCAGATAGGACAGAATGTTGTCCTTTATTCACAGGGTCAATTTTTCGATCCATGTTACTATAATAACTTCTAAGCATGTTGGTTGACGTGCATAGAGCTCCTCATAAAAGCTACAGCTGGTATAGTAAACCCCGTGTTCGCACGGGGTTATTTTTTGTGCAGCAATTAACGGAACCCTCAGTCTCTGGTCACTAGTCTAGTATCAGCTTCCAGTCTCTAGTTACTAGTCCCTAGCCCCTAGCTTCTAGTTCATGCAGTATTTTCCAATTTCAAAATGAGTCTGAAGGGGAGTACAACTTATGCCCTAGCCTTACAATCCTCATGAATTTGTTTAAACAAGATTTGACGCTGTTGCTGTAAGTAATCAGCGGCCTCATTATCACTCATTGCGCTAGCAATGTCATCCAGCATATTAAAACTCAAGCCATCTTTTAAATAAATCTCCGCATTAGGAAGCGATTTAAATTTCTCATAAGGAGTCATCATATTTTTATAGATATATATTTTTTTCTGTTTGCCCTTTTTGTCTGTGACAAGCGTTGGAAACAAACAAGGCCTGTGATAATTTACATAGGTATTTAATGCCTTCTGGTTAAACGCGTTTAATTGAGCTGCATAATGCTGAGGGATGTGTGTGTAACCAAAGACTTTTCGCACGATAGCCGCATTTTTTCCTTCTGCTAAAGCATTATCATTAGAATGCCTTGGCCTTGATTTAGTAAACTCAATGAGTAATTTGCTAAGCAGCCTGGCAACTGTTTTATTGATGTATTCCCCGCCATTGTCTGAATGAAAATTAATAATCTTAAATGGAAACGCCGCTAATAAAACTTCAAGTGCTGGAATTAAATATCGCTCTGATATTTTTTCAACGCTCACCACGACTTCAAATTGCGTGACCTCATCAACGGCATTAATGTGATAAACTCCTTTGCGTCCATCAAGATCACCTTGATGGACGGTATCAATCCTAATATAGCCTGGCTTTCCATTTGCCTTAGGTTTACGCCGTTGTCCTATAGAGGTTTGCTTACGGCTTTTCGTTTTATCATAATGGCAACGATATTTTTTATAGCCTGATGACTTGCGCAGGTTATAAATATGCGACACAGAGATGTGGGCCAAACGTTCATAGGCTTTGTCATTGAATCGATTATATGCCCGTTCACAGAGTTTCTTTACCATCATACCATTTGGCGTATCATGCCGCTTATCAAGCTCTGCCAGCGTTTTCACGTCTTCTGTTGTATAAATCCTTTCAAAGCCATTGACAGTCTTTTGATGGCGTTTTAGTCGCCCCTGTTGGCTGTAGCTTTTTATCATACGTGTTAACTGCTGGCGTGAATAACCACTTACCTTTATCAAAAACTGGATGACAATGCCTTTTTCTCGTCGCTTAAGCCTTGAGTAGGCGAATCGCCGTAATAGTTGCTCAACAAGTTGATATCTCTCATCTTTGCTTGAGGCCACGGCAAAGGCGATTGCCTGGCTGCCTTTGATAAAGGATTCCATCTGCTCGATGGTATTCAGGTTGTCTAACTTCATGATCGTATTCATCCTTAGATCATGAGGATTGTTTCGGAAATGTCCAGAAAGTTAGGCCCTCAGGCTCATTTCAGGGTGGAAACACAACACCCGCTTTAGACTCATTTCATA
>CAVVHY010000029.1:0-48882 GCA_963748135.1 uncultured Gammaproteobacteria bacterium
CCGGATAATAACTGCAAGTAAGCTCACTTCGTTCGCTAACTTGCACTAATTTCCGGGATAACAGCGGTGGTTAAACAATAAGACTTTTAAGAACAATCACAATATAGTTGATGACAGCGGCGGGGAAAAGTTTTTAAGAAAAATTATAACCTAGTTAATGATAACGTTTTAATGCTGTAGAAAATCATATTTTTTTAGTCGCATGCTTTTAATAATAAATTTTTTCAAAAATGCGCAGATTCCTCAGCCTTGGGGGAGAAGGGATGGTAAGGGAGTTTCTAACTTACTCTGTCATCCGTCGTCCGTCTTCTGTCATCCGATCCGGTGAGGGGGTTTCTAATTCGGTTCATGCAATTCACCGCCGCGCATTGGGTAAGGAACCTGGGTCGTATTCGGATAACTGATAGGTTTAGCTAGCAAACTACGTACAGCCAAATAGGCAAAGGTCTCTGCTTCAATAGCGCTTGACTGCCAACCAATCTCATCCGCCAATTTGATATCGGCCTCAACCGCTATTTTAGCTGGTAACTGCAACTTAAATTCTTGCAATAGCTTTTGATTTTGCCAACCACCTCCAACAAGCACCCACTGGTTAGGCCAAGATTGTTGCGGCACGAGATCAAGGCTCTTAACAATAGAATTCGCGGTAAAATAAGCCAATGTTGCACATGAATCGACAAAACTTAAGTGACCAAATTCTGCGGGTAAGACAAAATCACCGACATCCAGTGATTTGGGTGGTTTGCGAGTATAATAATTTATTTCACTATGCCCAAATGGCCTTTGATACAATAGATCAATATGTTCTGCTGACACTTGACCCTGTAAACCATATTGGCCATTTAAATCCATGATCTCTTTTCCTTGACTTTGGGCGCTGACATAACGGTCTAATAAGCAATTCCCAGGGCCTGTATCAAATGCAATAATATGTTCTATTATATCATCAACCAATAACGTCAGATTTGCAATGCCACCGCAATTGACGATTGCCAATGGTAGACGCTGTTCTTGTTTAGCTAATGCAAAATGATATAAAGGTGCAAACGGCGCCCCTTCACCACCGGCCAAAACATCTTGTTGACGAAAATTATTAATGACTTTGATTTGCATAACATCGGCGATTACAGCACCATTACCAACTTGAATAGTTTTTTTAATACTCGGTCGGTGAAATAATGTTTGCCCATGATAGCCGATAACTGCGATATCTTTCGCTCGATATGAGGTTTTAGTTAATAATTGCTGTAAGGCCTCAATATGTAATTGCGTAGAATAATTAATAATATGATCTAAAGTGATTCGCGTGATATCTTTAAGTGCATGTTGTTTGCAAAGCTGGTCGATTAATTTTGCTGCATAGGCTTGTTTATAACGCTGTTGTAAATGCTGTTGAAACTTTTCGGCAAAAGATCCACGTGTTTTACTTAAATCTCCGACATCATCACGCACAATCGCCTCAGTAATTTTTAATGACAAATAAAAATTACGCGGATAAACCGTGCTAATATTCGCTAATGGTTTAACAAATGTCTCGCCGTCAGTTTCGATAAGAGCTGCATCAATGCCATCCATTGAAGTACCACTCATCAAGCCTATCGTTAAAAATTTTTTCATTCTTGTTTAAACCTTATATTATCTATTTGTCTTCCGTAGTGACAAGTTAGCGTTATTCTCCCATAGATTACCAGTAGATGGAAAAGCTATTTTTGACTCAGATTAATTACCGGTGCTGGCAAGCTATTTCGCTGATTAGTAACCATGAGATCGCCATGACGTACTGCATTAATACCTTCAATGAAGACATTGACAGAGTGGGTGATAAATTCCGCCTTGCCGCAATTGGTTTTAGAATAAAGGCCACGTAGATCACCATCCTCATCACCGCTACTTTTACTAAAGTAAGTCTCGCAATGACAAAGCGCTTGACCTTGATAATAGACCTTTTTAGCCGTATTTTCAGCATCATCAGCCTTGGCAACATTAGTATAATTGATCAACACGCTATCACCATTAATATTTTTATTACAAGGGTCAACGCTTATCACTTTGATTTGTTTATTTTTAAAAATACAGGGCATATTGTTAATAAATAATGTCATAACAAATCCTTATTAATTTAAATCAATCCGTTCACCTGCAAATATCTTAACTTGATTATCACTATCAATATTGATTTGACCAGCAGCATTGATAGTTAATTTAGCATGACCATTATGAAATTTTATTGATCCATCTTTGCTTAGATACAAGCATGCCTGTCCAAACTGAAGCTTTAAACTCTGATCATTAATCGTAACATATTGGTTTATTTGTGCACGTTCATTCAACGCTGGTTGTGATTTTATTACGGTTAACTTATTTTGACTTTTTTTCATTGCTATATCCTTAATAAAGTATTACACATCTTGTTTATTCAGCAGTATTAAATTTTTGGGTTCATGGCGATTGATTAACAATATTGAGCCAACCGTTAATTCAGAAAGTAAGCGCCAAGCAGATGCAAACTGTAGTAGTACATTTGCAACGCCAATATAGCCAAAGCATTTTGCTGTCGATATTTGTTGAGGTCGATGTTCCATATCACCGCCCCATAATTCACGCTCAACGAGATAAAGCAGCTTTGCATCTTGGTTATTATTCACAAAATCTGTTAAACAATACTTAATGTCGTTGATATCACTATTTATCTTAGCCACTAGTGCATTTATTTGTGATGCAAGTAATTCAGCCGTTACGCTTTGCTCGCGAGTCATGGTTGATTGACAAATTTTGAGTTGCTGATTGCCATATGATGGTGAGTAGGTAAATAACAATGAGACTGCAGCTTCACCAGGAATAATTCCTTGATGGTAAGCGATCGTTTGCACGTGTTGTTGATTGATAAACATAGTCAACTCGTCGCCAAATAAACTATCAATTGCCATCACTAGGAGTGCATCAAGTTCATGATTAATTAAACGCTGCCATTGTTGCGACAATGCATTAATCAAGTCCGTTTCAATAAAAATAAAATTGACATGTATGTCTTGAAACATATTTTTGACATGCGACATCATCAATTTTGGATTGAGACTTTCAGTCCTGGGTTCAAGATTGCTCGGCACAATCATCACGATCATTAACGTCTTTATATTATCGCGTAATTTTTCCTTTGTCGCAGTTAAGCAAAACTGGAACATTGCGTCATATTTTGTTATTAAATCAAGGCCTATCAAACTTTCAATAGGGGCATACAAAACAGCTTCTGGCTGCGTCCTACCTGGTGGCGTTGCACTCAAATGTGGATGGGCTCGAAAACAGTTTTGTTGATCTAGAATTGATTGTTGGACAAGATTCGCTTCATTACCATGACCCGTCATGAACGTCATATCACACGATAGATTTCGTTTTAATATCATTTTGCAATCCTTTGCATAGATAAGTTTCGTTAAACCAATTTATTCGCTAATTATAATTTCACCTTGCCTGGCAATATCACCATCCCATGCCACCCCGCATCGATAGATTAAATGTATCGTTTGTCGATCCACATCTATAACCACCGTATCCATTAGTGCTTTTAATTGTTGGTGACTATCACCACTATCATAACTGACAGCAAATATTGGTGATGGCAAGTTAAAATTAATGGGGATATCCATTCTCTGCTTGTTAATCAATCCTTTAAGGATTATCTCTTCACCACCATTAAAACCAGTTGTAAATTGTTGATCCTCAGGTGCTACGTTATATTGTTTAGCATGCGGCTTTGTAAATGATGCTGAGTTACTAAAATAAGTTAATCTTGGGATATAACTTCGGGCAACAGGACCAAAACCAGCTGGCAATGGCCTTGTCATTGGTGACGTAATATATTTGGGCCCACATTCGATTTGCGGTAATGCGATATCTTTTAAATGCTTACTAAATAGTGCATACCCCTTGCCAACAGGATTGAAAGGGTAACAATACTCCGGCGCTTGTTGGTCACGACCACCATAAGCATTTTCATAGCATAATGCTACTGGTGATAATGGCTCTGGTTTTGAAATCATTAAACCAATTAAACGTGATCGCCACCAGCGCTTGCCAAATATGGTCAAGGTTTTGCTCCAATACTTACCATTGGTAAATTTTATCGCGGCACTTACGCCGTGTATTCGGCAGTGCATATTATTTGGTTTTGCATGACCATGAATTAATAGTTCACCACCACATTTAAATGGCATGGATTCTTCGGCAAACATCAGGCTACGATTGGCAGGATCATTTTGATAAAAGATATCGTGCGACTTAATTGGCTCACTAATATCTAATTTGCTGACGTGGCCATGACTATCAAAGGCAAAACCGGCTTTGATGACGCAAGTGATTTGTTCTTGTCCTTGGCGACTGATACCAGGAAAGAGTTCTACCCGTAAAGGGGTGTTATTGGTGAGTCCTAACATAATCTGCTTCCTTGCAAAGTTATTTAGAATATTAATTTAGCATTTAGCTAATGTATACCAAACTAGGCAGTTATTAAGTTTGCTTTGGCTGTAACGGAACAAACGTACGATACAAACTTAATCCAATATATAGTAAGCCAAACATCCATGAGATGGCAATATAATAAGGATTATTTTTGGGATAGTCAGCGAGCAACATGATCGTAGCATAGGCATAAATCAACGTTGCTGCAATGAGTCCTATGCGCAATAGTTTATTGCGGGTAACGTTTTCAATACGCGTCAAATAAAGGTATTTTATCGGTACAAAGATCATAACTGATAAGAATACCACTATCGCAAAATTTATCCATGGCGATAAGCCCGCGATAAATAAATAGAAAACAACTAAGTTCCAATAGCTTGGAAAACCTTTGAAAAAGTTGTCTGCGGTCTTGGCATCTGATTGCGTGAATTGGTATGCCGAGGCCAAGGTCAGCAAACTTGCGCCGACAACCTTCCAATGACCCGGTAAGATATCACTGACAATGATAAAAAATGCCGGCGTAATAACATAATTCAAATAATCAACAATATTATCCAGCAAAGTACCATCGATACGCGGGGCAGCCACCTTGACCCCAACCGAGCGCGCCAAAGTACCATCAACAGAATCGATAAATATCGCCCCACCCATGAGCCAAAAGGCCAGGATATAATCGCCTTGATAAGTGGCATATAAGGTATATAGGCCAAGAATCGCTGCACTGGCGGTGAATAGATGGATCATCCAGGCAGAGATCCGCCGACGATGACTGATTTTAATAGGATTTTCTATATGCATAGAATCTTGTACAATTGTTGTGTTACTCATAATCCTAAAATCCATAGTTAAAATGATGTTTGTAGTGTAACAGATTGATTTAGATGGCGTATTAAAAATTTTCGTGGTTACCTCATTGGTGACAAGAAAATTTTTAATACGCTAGATAAATCAAGATGTTGCGCTATCAGCTCGTTTCAACTACGGATTTTAGGATAATCTATTCATTGTACACGATAATAATCTGAGCACAAGGTTTGCGCGGTGTAATCTGGTGGAATGTGAAAATAACTTCACAATAGATTATATTTGCCAGGGACGTGGGCTTGGGACAAGTTTTGACTCATTTATTGCCTCATCTGATGTTTCATTGGCAGACTCTGCTATTGGTTTTTCAGGAACTCTAGGGCTAAGACTACTTTCACTACCTGACTCATCGCCACGTGGTGATGAAGATATTGACATTCTTTGAGAGGCAGGGTTTGTTTTTTTTGATGGCTGAAAATAGTTTGATAATGACTCATGTGACTTATCATATCCTTTTTTAATCGCTGATATACTATCAAGTTCCATTTTCATGTTGAAGAGTTTAACTTCGACTTTATGGGCAAGTTTATCAACCTCTGTTAAGTCCCAATCTGTTTGGTCGACAATTATTGCTTCTACCGCTTTTAAACTCTTTTCTGCTTTTGATAATAACCTTTGGCAACTTTTGTAACGTTTCGCATAATATGGATTATTTTGTAAAGAGCTCAGCTTTATTAACTCGTCTCTGCACGACTCAAATTTGGTTCTATTTAACTTGGCATTGTGTCTTTGCCCATCCAGATATTCTTGTTGACGCTTTACTGAATAATTACTTGAACTGGTAATATATTTTTCGTGGTCAAAAGTTACGCCCTTTCGAATTGGTTTATGTGCATAAGTTCGCTTTCGTTTCTCTCTATGAAGTTTCGTGGTTTTATTAACCTGGAAATTGCTATTGTTTTCACTGGCACTGGAATTGGATTTAACTTTTTCGGTACGTATATCATTTTCAGATATTTCTAGTTTCTTAGTATTTTTAAACATTAGACCTTGTCCCTTTATAAACAATAACTAATTAAGCATATGAATATTCCTTAATGCACAGTTGTATAATATCATGCCCTGCATAAATTTTTTTAATGACCTTAGGCCAGTGTTATTGTTTAATATGGCAACATTATCAAATATATAATGGCTATTGTTTTGTCGTGAAAATTATGTTTATTTGCTAATGAGTTTATGTCCATGAAGGTAATGATTTTTATTATAAACCCCCTCACCCTCCCCTCTCCACTTGGAGGTGAGGGGATTCTAAAAAAACGCATGCTTAGCTAAAATTTCAACTGCCGATTCTAGGTTTAAGTTATGCTAAACAAAGCTAAATACATTTTGCAACGAATCTGTATTCCCTAAACAACAATCAACCCCCAGCATAGTATTAACCTTAGCGAGCATAGTTATATGTGTTTCAGAAAATAAAACGTTTATTTTAAGCTTATATGATATATGCCAAGGCAAATATAATTGCAAGACATGCTTGATTTCGTCAAGCATTACGCCATTTATGAATTCAGCGATATAATATTTAATGCTAACGGGCTCAACATTAATTATTAGAACATTATTCATGGTTAATATTTTTGTCCCCAGAATACTGTTGTCACCTAAACATAACTTATCATTGTCCTTGCCTATGAGGCTATAATTGTCTAATTTAACCCAGTGGCAACTTAAGTCATCAATTGTTACATTCAAGGCAAATAAATCTTTGATTAGATATCCTAAAGCTACAGGATTAGTTTCTTGCTGGCCAAAGACATTGACATACTTTAGTAGCTGACGATCTGAAATTTTTAATTTATTGCCCGTGATAGCAGTGAGGTAATACAAAAAATCAAGCTGTCCAGCCTCGAGTTGTATCTCAACCCTAAATTTCATCCACGCCAAATACAATAGCCCATAAAATTCTTGATTAAGTATATCTAAAATTGCCTTGAGGGTTTGTGCCGCTTCAGTATCTTGCAATATCGCCCTATTAAAGTCTTGTGACAAGGGTGAATCTACACCGTACAATCCTAGAAAATTAATTAGCAAGTAGAACCCCTCATCTCGAGACAAAGTAGCACAACCTGATACAGTATCACTGGCTGGAAATGCCAAGGACTTATTCGTTAATAATCGCAAAGGCTTTGAACTTGAGTTTGGACTTGAATAAGCCTTTTTATAAAATCTGATAAGTTGAAAAAAACTAAATTCATTTGCACTATCAAATAATGTACTTAACTCTAGTTGTTTTATATCTTTCATTAATGCCAATATAATGCCTCTCCTAATGGCCGACAATTGATCTGCGTAATTAACCTCTTATTAAACCCAATTAATGTCGCCAAACAGAGATGTATTACAGATCCAAACAAATATATTTCGCTTACACCCTGATAGTCGATCTGATCTATATCAATTATGTATTTAAGTCCTTGTCTGTGTACTCCGCTTCTGACTTCATTAAACGACTCTATGGTCACAGCATGAATTGCTTGAATTTGTTGTTCTTGACTGCTTGATTTAGGCCACAGGTACATTAATAAATACTGTTGTAAAGTATCTTTATCACAAATGGTCTGAAAGCTAAGTTTTAAATAAGCAAGCAATTGCCAATAGTAATTCTTCTTATTCGTTGGCAGGTAGGCTGGTGTTGGTCGTAGTAAGGTTTTAATATCACAACAGGCCTCGTGTTCTGTATTAGTTTTACAAATCATGCCTGGAACAACATATTGATGCGGATTATGGCCATTTATAGCAAGTAGCTCACATGAAATTGTCTCATTTATAATGTCACTATGACCAGCAAATGTTATACACAGCGAGTGCTGATTCTCAGAGCTATAATGATACAACCGATAAAATCGTTGCTTGGCATCATCATGATTTTGTAAACATTGGTAGTAATGACGTCTTCCGGTATCATTCTCAATACCAATCACTGATGCAACTTTATAAATCATCAACTGATCTCGCGTTTGATCGTCAATGATAATCGGATATTCACTCTGTTTATGATCCAATCGTATCGGTTCACTATATGTCTTGAAGAGGTTAACTGCTGGCACACAATGCAGCTGAACATTAGCTTGGTTTAGTTGTAAGGCATCTGGTAACTCAATATTACAAAACATTTTGATGGTGAATCTTGTCATTGTGCTAGGCCAGGATATATCAGCTAAGCCTAATAAATCAAAAAACATGTATTTATCTCTAAAGCAGAAATAATCAACTAGGAAATTATGTGCCCTTATGCCTTCATTGTCATAGAGAAATAGTGACCGTCTACGTTGCAAATCACTTGTTGCTAGCTGTATGCCCTTAGTAATAGAAATTATATGGCCAGCATCTTCATATTCTACTTGAATGTTACGCAGTTTAGCAGACCAGGCATAATGCAAAAAGTTTGTAAGTCTACTGTCACCATTAAGAAATATGGCTACACTAGTTAAATCATACTGTCGCAGATCAGCATTATTTAATATATCGATATCTATCTCAAACACAGTGTTGTCTTGCTGTGAGTATGCCCTAACAGCTGCAATTTCTAATGGCCGAATTGTTAACTCCCAACTTGTTTGAAAGCAATAAGAATGACTTGAATGGTCATAACCTGAAATATAAACCTTGGTTTTAGCTGGTATAATTAAACTTTGCTCGAGGCTAGTTTTAGGTTGAAAACTAATTACCGTGATCGAAGGATATGGTCGTAACAACTCTGGACTCAGTTGTGCTAATAAAATTTGACAAATATCAGGAAAATCATCATCTAATCGGCGCCTAATTTCAGCTGTTAGATAGGCAAACCCCTCTAATAATCGTTTCACATCAGAATCATTAGCTTGGTAATCACCTGGTTTTAAATGCTTTATGTAGTATGGATGTTCTCTGCCAACTTCATTTAATTTTGTGGTGAGTTTACTGAGCTCTATCTTATAATAATCATCAATAGATTTTGCCATAACAGTTGTTTCCAGCTTGTGATGAATTGATTTTATCGGTCTGTCCACTGATCCTCTGTCGCAATATTACCATCCAAATATTCCCATTTGATCTTTTGATAGCGAAAGGCAACTTGCTCTACGTGACCGCTACTTTCTTTTGTCTTATCTTTTAAGTCATGCATAACCGGTTCAATTGCGACAACTTTTGCATTACTTAGGGTATGGCGAAAATACTCTTCTTCATGGCCATTATCATTAATGCGATACCAACTGAGTTTAATTGTCTGTAATGTCTTACCACTGGAACATGCTTTATATAAGATTGGACTTGCACTACAAAAATGTTTTGTGACAATAAAAGGTTCATGTTTTCTGGTACTCATTAATGCACCGGTGTCTGAATCTGTCGGGATATAGATTTTATGTCTGACACCGATAATCTCGGAGGAATATTCACGACCTTTCACCATTGAAGTACTTTTTATCTCATTGCCTTGATCATCCTTGATCCACATATATGCTGGAATTGCCATATTTAATCTCCTTATTTATTTTTACTATTCATCGTTAACGTTAGAGTCTGTTTATTTAATTGTTTCATCATTTATGGTTCTTGATCCTTTAATTTAGGCATTTGTGCCACTAATGACAGCCGCACATCAACTCCCTCGATTTGAAAGTGTGGCATGGCATAAAGCGTAACCCGATGAAAACCAGGATTATCTGGTATCGCTGTAACGATAACCTTGCCTTCACGTAAGGGATGGGTTGCTGATAATTCTGGATCTGGGTTAATCATCTTGGTTACCAAGGTTTGCAACCAGGCATTCAATTCTTGCTCTAATTCGGTTTGATTTTTATTTGTGCCAATATTTTCCCGTTGTAATACCTTAAGATAATGCGCTAACCGTGCACTTAAAAAGATATAGGGCAAACGTGCATTGACTCTACTGTTAGCCGTGGCTTCTGGGTCTTGATATATCGTAGCCTGCTGTACAGAATTGGCGGAAAAAAAACAAGCATAATCACTATTTTTGTAATAACTCAAAGGTATAAAGCCCAAGTTAGCTAATTCTAATTCTCTGGTCTCTGGGATTAATATCTCAGTAGGAATCTTGGTTAACAAACCTCGACCTGCGTCATATTGATGCAAAGGCAAACCTTCCACCTTACCCCCTGACTCAGGACCACGGATATTAACTGCCCAGCCATACTGCTTAAAACTTCGTACCATATTAACTGCAAAGGCAAAACTTGCATTGCCCCAGAGATAATCACTCGCATCTGGCTTAGCGACATTTTCAAGATAATTAAAACTACGGGTTGGGTTATCATTACCGTAGGGTAGTCGTAATAAAAATCTTGGTAATGTCAAACCTATATAGCGTGCATCTTCAGTTTCCCTAAAACTTTGCCAGCGAATATATTCGGCTCGCGCCATATAATTCGTTAAATCATCTATGCGAGTTAACTCTTCAATATGGCTTTTATTAAAAAAACTTGCATTAACTGCGGCAATGAATGGTGCATGTGTAACAGAGGCGACCTTTGAAATTGCACGCAATAATTGAATATCTGGTGTATCAACTGAAAATTCATAATCGGCAATAATCGCAGTAATAGGTTCACCACCAGGCATATCATACTCTTGATCATAGATATGATGATAAAGGCCTGTTTGGGTTATTTCATCTGCGTCAGCAAAATCATCTCGCAATTTCTCTTTATCAACATCCAGGATTTCAAGTTTTATATTACTATTGAAATCTGTCTGATCAATTAAATATTTTAAACCCCGCCAAGTACTTTCCAATTGTTTGAATTGTGGGTCATGCAAAATTGCATCCATTTGCTTATTTAGTGTTTCATCGATCTTGGCAATGAAATGATCCAATAATACACGATCGATACGCTCAACTTTATTTTCATAACCTGCAACCATATTAATAAATACATGTAATGCTGCGACTATGCGTTTATTTAATTCCAACTCAGCCAAATTTGATAACTTAGTAAAATCTGCTAATTCAAATTTTGTTAGCGGCGTCTCTATAGCCATCAATGCACACAACCGTTGTAAAACATCATCCTTAATTATTAAGGGTGCCGAAGTTGGTTTTGTCGTAACAGTTTTTTGCGACATAATAAATTCCTTTTTATTATATAATTATCGGTAAAAAGCTTAGTCTGTGATTCGATCTTGCAAAGCCAATTTTAGCATTTGCAGCTGAGACCCATCGGTAATTATTTTCTCTAACTCACTACGAAAGCTCTTATTATCAAGCAAATTAGCCTTTAAATCACGGAGTAGATTGCGCATAGCCAACAATCTTCTTAATTCACTCACTTGATTAATGATATTGTCTGGTTGAAAATCTTTAAGTGATTTAAATTTTAAATTCAACTGTAATTCACTATCATCCTGAGCAATCGTATTTGGCACATTAATCTTAAGGCTTGGCGCCAGGTCACCGATTATTTGATCAAAGTTATTTTTATTGATATTGATACGCTCACGGCTTGCAATTGCAGTTTTGGAGTTGCTATGGCTGAAATTGCCCATTGCCAAGAGTTTGAGTGGTAATTCTTTCTTTTCTAAAAAGCCGCCGGTGTCAACATCCAGTGTGATATTAACCCGCGCCTTAGGGATCTCGTTTTGATAACTGTTAACCATCCTTAGTACCTCATTTAGTCCGTTAAATGAATATTTATTAGTGTCCGATCATTCTATGATAATTTTCCAATGATTGCATCTATTTTTTAAAAAAATATTTTTGTTATGATATAATCCCCATATCAGCAGCGCTATACCAAATTAAGTTAATTTAACCTTAGCTATTATGCTAAGGGAGGATATTAATGTTGAAAAGTTTCACCAAGATATTATATTGCACCTTGTTTTGTGTCTTATTCTTTATTGCCGGTTTCAGTTGTGCCGATACTCAACATACTATTCAGACATATAATAAAGTCAAGGCAGATCCGGAAAGATTGATGCTGTTTTTACAAGCCATGCCAAAGGGCGCTGATTTGCATGTCCATACGGATGGCGCAGCATATGCCTTAGACCTCATAAACGAGGGTAAAGGCGAGGGTTTTTGTATCAACCCCAAAGATTATTCCGTGCTTCGTTCCAATAATTGTCGTGCTAAATATCGCCTTGATAATCTTGCTAACGATCCTGAACTCTATAATAAACTCATCGACGCCTGGTCTATGCGCAATTTTCCAATCAAGACAGAACCCGCTGAACAACACTTTTTTGCAACCTTTTTAAAATATATGCCGCTGGTTTATCAAAACATTGATAAAGTGATCGCTGATATTTTAAATCGTGCCGCCAGACAACATGAATCATATATCGAACTTATGATCGACGCTACCGAGTTACATGTGCCAAGTCGACGGGATTTATCTGCAGCAGCAATTGGCAACCGTGTGGGGCTAAAGCAAGGCTTTGCTAAGACGCGATTGCTACTATTAAAAAATCCGCAGATGCAAGCTTTATTGCAACAAATTCCTAAGCGTATTACAAACATCAATCAAGGTGTGCAAAAGCTTATGCATTGTGGCACATCCAATGCTGAACCTGGTTGCAAAATGAAAGTTAAATATCTTTATATCGCTTTTAGAAATATGCCCCCGGCCCAGTTCTTTGCCCAATTAGTCACTGCCTTCGAAACGGCAAAACGTAGCCTCAGTGTCGTCGGGGTTAACATTGTCATGCCTGAAAATGGCATTGTGGCATTGCGCGATTATGATTTACAAATGCAAATGATCCACTATCTGCATCAGGCTTACCCCAAGGTCAATATCAGCCTGCATGCCGGTGAACTGGCCCCAACCATGGTGCCACCCAAGGATTTAACCTTTCATATACGTGACGCAGTGGATATCGCTGGCGCCCAGCGGATCGGCCATGGCGTCGATATCGCTTACGAAAAGCAAGCCCGTGATCTATTAGCTGAAATGGCTAAACGCCAGATTATGGTTGAAATCAATCTTACCAGTAATGCTGATGTGTTGGGCGTTAAGGGTAAACAGCATCCCCTGCCATTGTATTTAAAGCATCAAGTCCCGGTTGCCTTATCAACGGATGATGAAGCAGTAGAACGAACTGACTTAACCCGTGAATATCAACGGGCCATTCTGACTTATGATTTATCTTATAGCACTGTTAAAAACATGGTTCGTAATAGTATTCAATATAGCTTTTTACCTGGGAAAAGCTTATGGTTAAATAATTTATATACCAAAACGGTTAAAGCATGTCGTCATGATAAAGTTGGAAGTCAAAAACAATCGAAAATATGTAGCAACTTCTTGACGCACAGTGAAAAAGCTGAGCTACAATGGCAATTAGAGCGTCAATTTAATGAATTTGAACATAGTTTTAGTTAAATTATTTTTTATTACCTCGTGCACTATCGTGTACTACTATTTTTAATTATTGGGGAATTATGGATATATCATTAATCGTGGCAATGGATCGTAATAATCTGATTGGCGATAAAAATCGTTTACCTTGGCATTTGCCTGCTGATCTTAAATATTTTAAGGCCATAACGATGGGCAAGCCCATCATAATGGGTCGGAAAACCTTTGAGTCAATTGGCAAACCCTTGCCTGGTCGCGAGAATATTATCATTACTCGAAATCAAGATTATCAAAATGACGAGGTACATATCGTACATTCACTGGCAAAGGCTATAGAACTCGCTAAGACATTCACTGATACAGAAGTAATGATTATTGGCGGTGCTCAAATCTTCGAGCAGGGGCTGACTATCGCTTCCCGAATCTATTTAACGCAAATTGATGAACAATTTGCTGGCGATACTTATTTTCCTAGACTCGACTCTTCATCTTGGCGTACAATATCTGACGAAAAACACGCGCCCGATGAAAAAAATAAATATGCCTATAGGTTTATTGTGTTAGAGCCAATATAATTATTGAAATTTACAGCACACGATATAAAGATTGAATTATTACTATATTCGTTCTAAGGGAAATTATGCGTTGCGTTGCTTATTGTACCGCTGAAAAATATCAACTTAAGAAATTCTCCCAATATTTTAAGGGCAAGGCTTATCAATTCAAATTTCACCGTGATGTATTGCATGTCCATCATAAAGCTACGGAAATTGATATATTTTTCTTTTCTATTGGCTGCTTCGTTATTTGGAATGCGACCAGCCAGCAAGAACGGACTTTATTGAAAGAAATACAGTCGCTCGTAAATAAACCTGCATCATACATTGAAATCGACCATTTTAGTTATCGCTATGGTGACACAACAGATATCTACTCACATGATAGATTTAATGTCGATCTGATTGTCTTAGAAGATGAAGACATACAAATTAAATTGGCAATTTCTTATGGCTTGGCCCAATCGGTTAAACTAAATGCCTATGAAGACTCAGTTCAAGAAACGATAAAGGTGAATGAGGATTTACCCCGAGAACTTGCTAAACGTGGTAGGATTTCAATTTCCGGCAAAGACATTTCAAAACGCATGGGTGAAATATTTCTCGAACGCAGTTCAGTCAACTTAAGCAGTGAATACTTGGATATGCCAGAATACTTTTGGCAGTACCCACGTTTAGAAGATTATTACATCATGACCGAGAAATTCCTTGATATCAGTAGTCGAGTTGATTCACTTAACCAAAGACTTGATGTCTTGCATGAATTATTCAATATGTTGACCGGCCAATTACAACATCGTCACTCCAGCCTATTAGAGTTAATCATCATTATCTTGATTTTGATCGAGGTGGTGATGAGTTTGACGCAGTTTCATTTGTGATACCACATTAGACACAGTAATTGATCAAATTGTAGTTTTTACGTATTTATATTTATCCTTTAAGCTCATAAAATATGACTGATTGTGATAATACGTCTATATTATTGGAGAATCTACGATGTTACCATCAGGTCAACCCCCCCACTCAAACCACTTTCAAATGGATAAAGCCCCTTTAAGTGGCGATAAATTAAGCAAAGATTCATCTTTGATTATAAATGCTACATCACCTGATGATATGACTAGAGAGACGATGCATCACATGGAAGCTGGCAAGCTAGTCATAGATGACCTGTCTTCATTACCTGCAGAGGTAATAACTTTTCTTGATAAAAGAGCAGAGAACTATCCGTCTACCACATGGCTTAATAAAATTATGGAATTGAAGTCTGATCTAGAAAAAATTGATTATATTGGACAATACTTAACGTTTATTCAAGCTAATCTTGATTGTATAAAACAGATAAGCACAAGATATCAACTTATTATTCTTGCCGATATAATGGCCGCCATATTTGCCTTGAGCTCCTTGCCAAACATAGCAAAAAGATATGAAGCATTTATTCCAGGCGGGTGGCAAATATTTTCCTTGTTTGCCTATTTGATCAGTTATAACTATGTTCGTGATGACGAATGTACAATAATCTATCCCGTCTATCATAAATTGATTATCAGCAACTTAGCTCGTTATTTGAATGAAGATATTCCTACACTCATTGAAATGTTTACTACCATTAGTGATATAGAACATAATCAAGCAGATATCCATTATCTACCTCAATCAAATTTGTTTACGACAAGCCGTTTATTGTTAAATACCGTTCATGCGGTCTTCCATGAACAAGCCAACTTTGAGGATTTGTTACGAAAAAAAGGGTTTCAATTAAAAATAGACGCCATTCAATCAACTTGTGATGTAGTTGATAATTACTATAATCTTGTTAAATTAGAAACTATGCTTCAAAGGGCCACCACACACGACCTATCCGCTTCATTAACAAGCAAACATGCCCTACTCGATAATCTGGTTGCTATCGGTGAATGTATCAAGCACTTAAGCTTTGCATTCCGTAAACAAGTTAAATATATCAATTGGCAAACCTACAAAGATATTCGGGATCTGCTTGAACACCCAGATGAAGCAGGTAGACATGTTGTTATCCATGATTTAATCGATGACGCATATGCGAGCCAAGACGTTACACTAGCCCATATACAGAAAGAATTAATTGCACTTAGCTTAGAAATTCAAAAGTTATTGACGAGGTTTTATCTGACCCCGGGCAGCGCATTGTTAAGAGATCAACAAGATAGGTTGTTTATTGCTAACAAACATAATTTTCATTTGCCAACTCATTTAAAAGCAAATGGAAAAGAAAAAAGGAAATTTTATGCGCTAAAGGTGAATGCAAAAACAGCCGATTATTGGATTCAGGCATTTTCAGGAAAGCATATATTAGCAGACGATGATGTTGCTGCACTAAACGAACTTAGTGCACAGCAACAAAATTTTAGTGCTACAGTCCAAAAACTTTTGGATATTAACAAAGCGGTGTTACAACAAGTCAAATTAACACGATGGGCTGATGTATATCAAATTGACCTTGATGATTTAAAACAATTTCTCGATTTAATCACGAAATTCGACCTAAGAGATCCATGGTTACAGATACTAGATGGAAAGAAGATATGTCTTGAACAATCACTAATTGCAACAACATTACAATTATTTGACCAGCAAACACAAACTAAAAAACTACTTGCAGAGACTATTATTAAAAAAGTAACACCTAAACCAACATCAGGTTTATGGATCATTTTTAATCAAAAGTGCGCCGCAAATCTCGATAATTTAGCCATTATCGATATGATAAGAAAGCATTTGGCTCTCGCTCAGGGAATTCTTCACGATAAACTCCACGATGCTGAATTTATGGAACGTCAATTTAGCAAATTTAACAAATTTGAAATTAATAACTTCAAACATGGATTTGATAACTTAACATCCGAAGAATATGAAAAATTAACAATGATTATAAAACCATTACCTACCCCTGATAAAATGACTGACACTGCCCTACATCAAGCGAGTTTGTTATATCAACAATCTGGTATATACGATAAATTAGAAACCCAAAAGCGCCTTACCTCTACACAATGGCAAGAAATCAATGACGGCTACGATGAACAGTATGATGCGAAAATAGCTGATATATTGTTAAATAACCCTACCATCTGTGATGCCTTACAGTATTATTGCTCTGTTGTTTTTGCTTTAGTTAAAAAATTACTTGAACAGAATCTTTTGGATCAAGCTGTTGTGCCGATGCTTGAATATCTTAAAAAAGTGCGTAACTATTTAGCTCACCAAGATGATCACGTATCAAAAATTGTCAAAGCAAGCCCAACCATACATATTTCGGTGCTTGGAAGAGAATTGGGACGTATCGATTTATATTTTGAGGACTTAAAAAACAGATTGATAGATCATTCATCAACTACTACAAGTGCTATTCATGCAAACGTTACACCTATTACAGCGGTTCATACTCACCTTGATCCACCAACTAATACTGAAAAAATGACTGCTGAACAAGAAACTTGTCACCAGCTACAGTTATTAACCAGCTTGGAATGGAAATACAGTAAAAAGTTAAATTTTTATTTCGCAGTTGCAGATGAGAATAAAATCGAAGCAGCCAAGCAATCATTAAAAGGTAAAATAAATTATTCTTATAATAAACGACATCCAAAGCGCTTAAAAATAGAATCACACAAGCTTAATGTAAACAAACTATTTGAATTAACGCGACCTAAAGCGAGTACTGCCAAAGGAAAATCATTTAAACACTAATAAGTGCCTTTAAAAAGTGCAACCAAAGATAATAGTTTATCCTTGCTAGCGCATAGCCACAAACTTTTAAATGATTATGCTAATAATATTTGCTCAGCTTTAATCTCTTACAAATCCTCTTAAATAACCTTGAATAAATTCAATCTTATGCAATAATTAAATAATTACCCGCAAGCTTATAATTATTATAATAAGGATTAGCCATGGCAACAGTAGCTGACATTTTGGTAAAAACATTAGCACAAGTAGGTGTCGAAAGAATTTATGGTATTGTTGGCGATTCACTAAATGGAATCACAGATTCAATACGTCGAACTAAAAAGATTGATTGGATCCATACCCGCAATGAAGAATCGGCTGCATTTGCCGCTGGCGCCGAAGCCCAACTTACTGGAAAACTTGCAGTTTGCGCTGGCAGTTGTGGCCCAGGCAATACCCACTTAATTAATGGTTTATTCGATAGTCATCGTAGCAATGCACCTGTACTCGCTATTGCGGCACACATCCCAACGCCTGAGATTGGCACAAGTTATTTCCAAGAGACGCATCCAAATATTTTATTTAAAGAATGCAGTCATTTCTGTGAAGTCGTATCCATACCTGAACAAATTCCTAGCTTATTAAACATTGCGATACAGACTGCGTTAAGTAAACGTGGTGTTGCAGTGTTGGTGATCTCTGGTGATCTTGCGCTTAAAGAAGCGGTAAATACCAAACCTGAACCATGGCCAAGACAAGCATTACCCAACATCACACCCAGCGAAGATGAATTAAAAATGATGGCCGATATATTGAATAAATCTAACAACACGACCGTCTTTTGTGGCCATGGCTGTATGGGCGCCCATGATGAATTAATCCAATTAGGTGACAAATTGAAATCACCTATGGTGCATTCATTACGGGGTAAAGAGCATGTAGAATATGATAATCCATATGATCTTGGGATGACCGGCTTGATTGGTTTCACATCAGGTTACTATGCCATGGAATCCTGTGATACTTTATTATTACTAGGTACGAGCTTCCCTTATCGGCAGTTTTATCCTAAAAAGGCACGCATCATTCAAGTTGATATTAATGGTGATCGACTCGGCGTGCGCACACCTATAGAACTCGGGGTGGTTGGCGATGTCAAAGCGACTTTGAAGGCGCTATTACCTTTATTAAAAACAACCAAAGATACTGCCTTTTTAAAGAAGGCCACGGATCATTATAAAAAGGCACGTAAAGATTTAGATGCATTAGCCGTACCCGAGCCTGAAAAAGAAATAATTCATCCACAATATTTAGCTAAAATAATTAATAATAACGCTGCCGATGATGCTGTTTTTCATTGTGATGTAGGGACACCCACTGTCTGGGCTGCGCGTTATCTCCGAATGAATGGTAAGCGACGCCTATTAGGTTCTTTTAACCATGGCTCTATGGCAAATGCATTGTCACAAGCCATTGGTTCACAGTCAGCATACCCCAAGCGTCAAGTCATTGCGATGTGTGGTGACGGTGGTTTTACGATGCTAATGGGAGAAATGCTCACCTTGATTCAACAAAAATTACCCGTCAAAGTAATTATCTTTAATAACGGCTCCTTAGGCTTTGTTGAGTTGGAATTAATGGCCGGCGGTCTTTTGCCATTTGGAACTGATTTAGAAAACCCAAAGTTTGGTGATATGGCAAAAGCCGCAGGGATTTATGGTGTTCGAGTAACAGATCCTGCGGATCTCGATACGGAAATAAAAGCGGCATTAAAACATGATGGCCCAGCAATTATTGATGTTGTAACATATCGCACTGAACTTGTAATGCCCCCAACCATTACGGCACAGCAAGTCAAAGGCTTTAGTCTATTTATGCTGAAGGCCATTATTGATGGTCATGGCAAAGAGGTGCTGGATTTGGTTAAAACCAATATGTGGCGCTAATAATAACTTAATTGTTACCAGAGAAACAAATAGGGCTTATGAAAAACGCGCTATGCTGTGTTGAATATTCGCTCGCTTAACATTGTTTCGTGTAAGTCCGGATAAAGTAATTTAGAGTTAATGCTAAAACCAAATGTCCAATATTCAAATTAGACCTTACATCACAGCGATCAAAATGGCGCTGGCCGCGACTATTGCCTTTGTACTCTATAATTTGTTTCATTTCGAATATGGATATTGGTCTGTAGTCACTATCGCGGCGATTACTCAGGCTGGCGTATCAAAGACATTGACCAAAAGTTTAATGCGCTGCTTAGGTACTATCGTGGGTGCGATCATTGGATATTTATTTGCTATCCTTGCCCAGGGCAATACCGAGATTGTCTTGATTTTGTTTTTTATCTTTATTGTCTTCAGTAGTTACATCACTATTTTACCAGGTCCAGTGAGTTATGCGGGTGTAATTACCGGCTTAACTATGGTTATTGTGCTATCGTCAAGTCTACTCACTGGAGAATTAATTGGCATGGCCGTATATCGCAGTGCAGAAGTCTTACTCGGAATTTTAATCATGGCGATAATCAATTTAATTATCTGGTTTTGGATTAGTCAAAACCGTGATACTTTGCAATCTTTTTATCATGTATCTATCAATCTGCCGAATCATTTACGTAAAATAAATTTTTCACGCAGTCAAACGATAGCGGCAATAAAGATTGCCTTAGCATGTCTATTCACATTTGCGATCTGGGTTTATTTTCGTCAACCAGGTGGCTTTTGGGCCACTATCAGTTGCTTATTGATTATGGAAGAAAATATCCATCAAACACATATTAAATCATTTATGCGCTTCTGGGCCCATGTGGCTGCAGCCCTGTTTGGCGGGATTTGCGCACTTTTGTTAGGTCACTATGTCTGGTTGTTACTCATTCCCTTAGTCATTAGCTATCTATTTTGTGGTTACCTAATCGGCAAGCAAAATCAATACTCTTCACTAGGCAATACTATGGGTATTGCCATTACGATAATGCTGCTCACGAGTCCCGGGACTGATTCGACTTTACAAATAATCAGCGCCCGCTTTTTAAATGTTACTTTCGGGATTATTGTTGCAATTGTGATTACAAGATACTTTCCGATTAGTCAACATAATCAAAAAGCAAAAGAGGGATGATGGTGTAGGGTTATTGGATGACGGAAGTAAACTGTGGAATGCGGGGGTTGCTAATCAATTCCTTCGCTGTAATGCATACATCCTTTTTCCGACCTCCGTCACCCTTCATCCATCATCTGATACACATAACCCTACCATTATCTCAAATACATGGTAAAATTCGATAATAATAAAATTTTTATGGAATCAATATAATATAGGACTTACGAAAAACGATGCTAGGCGAGGCAAAAACGAGCGAAAAAGCGCAGTTTATAAATAATAAATGAGCATTTTGAGTGAGTTTTTAACAAAGCATAGCGCGTTTTGCGTAAGTCCTAAATAATAAAAATGGATGGTCTGCCGTGTTTCCAAGTCTACTTATAACTGATCTTTCACGTTTCCAATTCGCGCTTACAGCATTGTTTCACTTTATGTTTGTACCTTTAACCCTAGGTTTAACCTGGATGTTGGTTATTATGGAAGCAACGTACCTCATCACCGGGAAAACTGTCTATCGTGATATGACGCAATTCTGGGGCAAGTTGCTCGCCATTAATTTCGCCATCGGCGTCATCAGCGGTATTACCATGGAATTTGAATTTGGTCTTAATTGGGCCTATTTTTCCCGCGTAATTGGCGGAAGTTTTGCGCCGATTTTAGCGATTGAGGGAATCACTGCATTTATGCTTGAGGCAACCATGTTTGGGTTATTCTTTTTTACTTGGGACAAACTAAGTAAACATGGGCATTTTGTTGTCACTTTTTTCTTGGCCTTAGGCGCCAGCTTGTCGATCGTTAATATCCTCGCGGCCAATAGTTGGATGCAGCATCCAATGTACACCTCGTTTAATTTTACCAACATGAGTGTTGAATTGAGCAGTATCTTAGGACTTTACCTCAATTCGCTCGCCCAAATACGGATTGGCCATGTGGCCTTTGCAGGATTTGTTGTCGGCGCCATTTTTATCATGGGTATCAGTTCATATTATATCTTAAAAGGTCGAGACATAAATTTTGCCAAGCGATCTTTTGCTGCGGCGGTAGGTTTTGGTTTTATCTGCTCTCTGGTAGTCTTTTTCTATGGTGATCAAAATGGTTTACAAGTCGCCAAATATAGCCCAGAAAAAATGGCGGCACTGGAGGGGCAATGGGTAACTCAAAAGGCCCCAGCGAGTTGGTTCTTATTTGCCATCCCGGTACAAAGCCAGGAACGAAATTATTTCACTATCAAAATCCCATTTATGCTGAGTATTATAGCCGACCATTCATTAACGGCGACCGTCGAAGGCATTAAGCCTATTGTGCAACAAGATCATCAACGCATAGAAAACGGCATCAAGGCTTATGCAGCTATGCAACAATTAAAACAAAACCCAAATGATCAAGCCATGCAGGCACAATACAAGAAATATTCCAAAGACCTAGGTTTTGGTTTATTGCTACAACAATATGCGCCAAATGTTGTTGATGCCACACCTGAACAAATCAATGAGGCTGCCAAGGATACGATTCCATCAGTCATCACCACATTCTTTGCCTTCAGGATCATGCTCGCAATTTGGGGGATTTTATTTATTCTTTTCATTTTGGGTTTGATTTACTCATTTAAAAATACCCTGGAAAACCATCCTTGGTTCTTACGGGCCTGCCTATATTCCATCCCGCTACCGTTTATTGCCGCCGAAGCCGGGTGGATCTTAGCCGAGATCGGTCGTCAACCCTGGATAGTTCATGAAATGCTGCCTACATTTTTAGGTACATCATCTATTGATATGGCTGAGATACTCACTAGTTTGGTTGCTTTCGTTTTGTTTTATTCAACGCTATACGCGATTGAATTATTCTTAATGTTTAAATTTGCCAGACGTGGACCTAGTTCTTTATACACGGGTCGATATCATTTTGAAAAAGATAGTGCTGCGACATCGCAGGCAACAAATTAAGCATTTCACAATAAAAGGAGATTTTCCGTGATAGATTTTATTGCGTTAAAAGTTATCTGGTGGTTGATCATAGGCTTAGTCTTAGTGACCTATGCCACCACAGCAGGTTTTGATGCCGGTGTCACCATCATTATGCCGTTTTTGAAAGATGAAGAGGAGCGACGGGTACTACTTAATGTCAGCGCACCTACCTGGGATGGGAATCTATCATGGATTGTTTTTGCTGGTGGTGGTTTATTTGTCGTATGGCCCCCTGTTTATAGTATGGCCTTTTCAGGTTTATATTTTGCAATACTACTTATCTTATGGTCATTCTTTCTGCGCCCACCAGGTTATGAATATCGCAATAAGATCCCTAGTCATACCTGGCGACGAACGTGGGATTGGGCCTTGTTTATCAGTGGGGCACTACCCGTATTTATCTTTGGTGTTGCTATGGGCAATTGCTTTTTAGGCTTTCCTTTTTATTTTGACCCACAAACCCTACGTCAATTTTATACCGGTAGTTTTTGGCAATTATTATCACCGTTTGCCATCCTGGCAGGCTTAAACGCCGTATTTATGGTGATTATGCATGGCGCAGCCTATCTACAACGACGCACCGAAGGTGAAATGCGAGATTTTGGCCGCAAGATCCATGCAATCTTTGGAACATTATTATTAATTGGATTCAGTATTGCCGGCTTACTTTTACTTTTCACAATCGATGGCTATAGGCTTATATCTCAGGCTTCAGACCCCACATTGTATCCACTAAATAATGTGGTCACCGAACAATTGGGCGGGTGGGTCACGAGTTATGAACAATATCCATGGAAGGCTTTCGCCCCATTCGCTACCTATGCAGGCTTAGTTGTCTCACTTTGGGCGAACTACATGAGAAAAGTCCGCTTGGCGTTTTGGGCCAGTGCCTTTGCTATTGCTGGGATTATTGGAACCGCGGGTTTCTCCTTATTCCCATTTTTAATGCCATCCAGTACCAATCCCGATCAAAGTTTAACGATTTGGAACGCTGTTTCAAGCCAATACTCATTAAATGTAATGTTTTACGTCGGTGTGGTGTTATTAATGATTATCGCGGTCTACAAGATATTTGCCTACAATTCGGTGTGGGGTAAACAGCCGACGATTTCTGTGGCTGATGTTCATAAAAATGAACATATATTTTATTAATAAATTCAGCATTAGAGGGGTGCACCATGTTTTATATCATCACCGTCGTTTGTATCGCCATAGCCATAGTCTTTGCTATTTTTTCGACAATGCACATAGATAAAAGGCTTGGTGACGAGTAGAAAAAATTTAAACCTATGGCCTTACAAAAAGGTGTTATGCTTTTATTGGATTTCATATGAATCCTCAAGGCGTTATAAAACGCTATCAATCTTCCAGTTGATAGCCCAAACCGATAATTCATGTCATAATATTGCCAACCCAACTAACGCCTTATCGGTTTACAGATGCAAATAACCACTGATGACAGCAACAATTTAGCAACGAAACGAGCAAACAAAGCGGCTTACCGCTGGTTAATGGCTAAGGCCCGTGGGTCTCGTAGCTGGTTAGGATTGAGTATTGGCAGCGGATTCACAAGTGGCATATTACTTATCCTTCAGGCAAGCCTACTGGCGCACATCGTTGATCAAGCCTATATCCATCATCAACCACGGGCCTCATTACTCACCGCACTTGGCCTAGTGTTACTAATCATGATTACACGGGCTGGATTGCAATGGTTACGCGAAATTATCAATTTTAAAACCGCAAGCACGATTAAACAAAATCTCAGACACGAAATCATGCTGCATTTCAAACAAGCCGGCCCTATCGCATTAAAAAACCATCAAACCGGTCATGCGACTACCATAGCTATCGAACATGTTGAGGCGTTACATAATTTTTTTGCCGACTATTTACCTCAAATGTCTTTGGCAGTATTACTGCCATTAGTGATATTAGCCTTTATCTTTCCCGTTAATTGGCTCTCTGGTTTACTCTTACTAATCACTGCGCCATTAATCCCTTTATTTATGGCATTGATTGGCATGGGGGCTGAGTCAATAAATCAAAGACAATTGCAACAACTTGCGCGTTTAGGGGCTTATTTCCTTGATTTATTACAAGGTTTAACTACGTTAAAAATATTTAATCGCAGCCAAGAGCAAGCACCCAAAATTGCCAAGATGTCTGATGATTACCGACTAAAGACAATGAGCGTTTTAAAGATCGCCTTTCTGTCTTCGGCAGTTTTGGAATTGTTTAGTTCAATAGCCATCGCATTAGTTGCAGTATGTTTGGGCTTATCTCTACTTGGCAAATTACCTTTTGGCATGTATGGCCATCACATTAGCTTATATAAGGCATTATTCATTTTACTATTAGCACCCGAGTTTTTCTTGCCCTTACGACAATTAGGTACGCATTATCATGCACGCGCGCAAGCTATTGGCGCAGCTAAAGAAATTAGTAATTTACTTGCTGATAAAGTTCAACTTATCACTAAAGGCGGCTCTGCATTATTAACAAATCCTATTGAATTGCGTTTTGATAAAGTTTGTTTTGCTTATGAAGCTAATCAAGTCATTAATAATTTAACTTTGCGTATTCCACTTAAGCAAAAGATTGCCATCGTAGGTCCTAGTGGCGTTGGAAAGACAACCTTGCTCCACTTAATTGCTAGTTTTTGCCAACCGCAATCCGGCACAATTTATTTGAATGACAAAGCCTTGATCCAATACGATGTTGAGGTTTATCGCCAATCAATTGCCTGGCTATCGCAAAATCCCATGTTATTTCATGGCACGATTCGCGATAACATCGCCATCGCCAAACCAAATGCCACTGAAACGGAGATATTAAATGCTGCCGCATCAGCGCACGTTTTAAGTTTTGTGAATGACTTGCCTAATGGTCTGGATACTCTTATTGGTGAACAAAATTATGGACTTTCGGGTGGGCAGGCACAACGTATCGCTTTGGCACGTGCATACTTAAAAGATGCCGCTTTGATATTGCTCGATGAACCAACGGCCAGTTTAGATAGGCGCAGTGAACAATTAATTATTCAATCTTTGAATGAATTAGCAAATGGTCGAACCATGATTATGGTGAGCCATAGATTTGAAACCATAAAACATGCTGACATTATTTTTGAATTAAGGTGCGGTCAACTTATCGCACGATCTGTAACTGAATTAGAGACGACATGATGCGGGATTTAATACCCTTTCTAAAATTATTCAGACAACATTGGCTATTTATGTTAATAGGTTTCGTCTTAGGCTTGTTAACCTTGTTAGCCGGTGTAGGATTATTATCTTTGGCCGGATGGTTAATTAGCGCTGCCGCCTTTGCAGGTTTAAGTGTGACAACGGCGGCTGTTTTTAATTATTTTTTACCCGCCGCTGGGATCCGCTATTTTGCTTTAACACGGATTGTTGCCCGTTACGGTGAACGCTTATTTACCCATCATGCAACTTTTAAAATTTTGGCGGACATCAGGGTTTGGTTTTATCAAATCATCGAACCATTAATGCCCTACGATTTATCAACTCAGCGCAGTGGCGATCTACTTAATCGAGCTATCAATGATATAGACATACTTGATAATATATATATCCGGGTATTATCACCGTTTTTGATTGCGCTTTTGCTGACAGCAATTATTTATTATTTTTTGCAATTCTTTAATACCGATATTGCAATAGCTACTCTGCTTGCCATGCTCATCGCTGTCATTCTGATACCAATATTTATGACTATCTTAGGGAATAAGCTAGGTCAAAGCATTTTATTTCAGACTAATCGACTTCGAATTAAAATGATCGACCTGATGCAAGGTTTAACTGAGATATTGATTTATGATCAAGACAACAAATATCAACATGAGATAATAACCACCCAACAAAAACTACTTAAGGCGCAGTTTAAGATGGCAATAATAAAAGGCTTCGCCATGGCCTTGGTTGGTTTGATTGGTAGCATAACGATCTGGTTTGCGTTATATATCGGGATCCCTTTAATCAACCTGCAACAATTATCTGGCGCGAATTTGGCCTTAATTGTCTTTACGATCTTAGCTGCCTTCGAAGCAATTGTGCCCATCCCCATTGCATTTCAATTTTTAGGCCAAAGTAAACAAGCCGCTTCACGTTTAATCGACTTTAGCAAACAACAACCGTCAGTAAAGTTTAATAATGAAATGGACTTAACACCGATAAATTATAATCTCTGCCTTGATCAAATCTCATATAGGTATAATGAAAACCAGCGAGTTGCATTAAATCATATTAATCTTAATATTCCATTTGGCACAAAACTTGCAGTTGTTGGTCCAACAGGTGCAGGCAAATCAACCTTGGCAAGCCTATTGGTTAGGTTTATTGATCCATCTGAGGGGGTTATCAAACTTGGCAATATCAAGCTTACTCAGTTTTCTGAAGCTACCCTAAGATCATTGATCACCCTGGTGCCGCAAAAGATCCATTTTTTTAATGCCAGCATCCGTGACAATCTATTATTAGCCGATGACAATGCAACGGATGAAGAATTGCTTGAGGTACTTAAACGAGTAAAGCTAGATTCTGTGATTAATAAATTAGCGAGAGGTTTGAATACTGAAATGGGCGAGTTTGGCCGCCGATTTTCAGGCGGTGAAGGCAAACGTTTTGCGATTGCCCGAGCGTTATTGCGCAAAAGCCCCATCATGGTATTCGATGAACCAACTGAGGGCTTAGATGAAACCAATCAATTACTTATTTGGCAAATCATTAGCGACTTGGGTGATAGGCATACTGTAATCGTAATCAGTCATCAATTAAAAGATCCTGATTTGTTAGATCAAGTATTACACTTGGAAAATGGGCGCGTTTTGAATTGAATGGTTTTATTTAGAAACCCCTCGACTAGAAACTGGTTGCTAGAAACTAGAATTAATTTAGAACCCCCTCACCCTCCCCTCTCCCCCAAGGGGGAGAGGGAAATATGGGGCTCACCCCTTCGGGGTGAGCAGATAAAAAAATTATTTGCCTTGCAATAAACCCAAGTATTTGCCTTGCAATTACACTAAATATTGGGGGTTCTACCTTTTATCCCTCTCCCCCTTGGGGGAGAGGGGAGGGTGAGGGGGTCTCTCAAATAAACTAATGGGGGTCACAAAATTCACTCTCAATAAAAAAAGGCAGTTATGCTCGTGCAGTTAATGCAATTAATGAGGAGCTTTACGATGCATGTGCTATTGAAAAGTACACCACACGAAACTGCCTTTTTTTATTGAGAGTCATTTAATCTCTCAACTCCCATTTAGTGTAACAAAAAGTATATTACCTGACTACATGGAAATATACTAATAATTGGATACATTTGAATTACTATTCTACAGTCACCGACTTTGCCAAATTACGTGGTTGGTCCACATCTGTCCCTTTAATTAAGGCAACGTGATACGCCAATAATTGCAGTGGTATTGTATAGACAATCGGGGCCATCATTTTACTGGTTACCGGTATAGTAATAATTTGAATATTATCATTGTTAGACAGCTTTACTGCCGATTCAGCAAATACAATCAATTTACCACCTCGGGCTTGAACCTCATGCAAATTAGATTTAAGTTTTTCTAACAATTCATTGTTTGGTGCCACAGCAATAACCGGCATATTTTTGTCTACCAATGCAAGTGGGCCGTGTTTTAATTCCCCCGCTGGATAACCCTCTGCATGGATATAGGAAATCTCTTTTAATTTTAATGCCCCCTCTAATGCCACAGGATATTCACAACCACGGCCTAAAAAAAGCGCGTGTTGCTTATCCGCAAATTGTGGCGCCAAGGCCTTGATCTGCGAATCAATCGCCAATACCTGTTCTATCTTATGGGGTAATTCAACTAACTGTTGTACCAATTGTGCAGAGATTTTTGCAGCCAAATGATGCCGCTTGCCTAAGGCGAGAGTTAATAGCAACAAGGCTACTAGTTGGGTCGTAAATGCCTTGGTAGAGGCAACACCTATTTCAACCCCGGCACGTGTCATAAAGACTAACTCTGATTCTCGTACAAGAGAACTTTCAGGTACATTACAAATTGCTAAGCTACTTAAGTATCCTTGCTCCTTTGCCAATCTAAGTGCGGCTAGGGTATCAGCTGTCTCACCTGATTGCGAAATCGTGATAAACAAACTATTGGCTTGAAGTACTGCGTGACGATAGCGATATTCGCTGGCAATTTCTACTTGGCAAGGAATATGCGCAAATTCTTCTAACCAATAACGGGCGACCATCCCCGCATGATAACTCGTACCGCAGGCAACAATACAAATCCGCTCTACTTTGTCAAAAATCTCACTGGCATTGGGCCCAAAATTGGCTTCTAAGACACGGTCACCGTTCATTCGGCCTTCAATAGTCGCAGCAATAGCCTTGGGTTGTTCAAAGATTTCTTTTTGCATAAAGTGGCGATAAGGGCCACGTTCAACCATGTCATAACTTACCTCAAGGGTTTGGGCCTTGCGCTCCACTTTATGATGTTGTTTATCATATATCGCCACATCATTAAGATGAATGTCGGCAACATCGCCTTCTTCTAGATAAATAAACTGCTGAGTAACCGGCGCCAAAGCCAAACAATCTGAGGCGATAAAATTTTCGCCTAATCCTAAGCCAATCACCAATGGACTCCCTTGCCTAACTGCAATAACACGTTGTGGCTCATTATGACAAATAATCCCTAATGCAAAAGCACCTGCAAGTTCATCAGTTGCACTAAAAACTGCATGCAATAAATCCTGCTTGGAGTGCAAATAAAAATGGATCAAGAGGGCAACCAATTCGGTATCGGTATCTGAACTAAATTTATAGCCTGCTTCAGCCAAGCGTGCCCGTATTTGTTCATGGTTTTCAATGATCCCATTATGGACCACGGCTATTTCATCACCAGCGAAATGTGGATGGGCATTAGTTTCAGAAGGGATACCATGGGTGGCCCAGCGAGTGTGAGCAATGCCGGTCTTGCCTGCGATAGGTTGCTGCTTAACTAAGTTACTTAATTCCTGGACCTTGCCATTGACTCGTCGTCGCTGTAAAGCTTGGTCTTCATTAAGCAAGGCGATACCTGCCGAATCATAGCCACGATATTCTAACCGTTTCAAACCCTCTAACAAAATAGGGACCACATTACGATCTGCCACTGCCCCCACGATTCCACACATAGATGCTCTCCTATCTTGACCCAATATTTTTCCCAACGGCCATGCGTTATGTAATTAACGATGGATTATCACATGTTTCAAAGTATTCTGCCATTTTCGGCTGACCGATGACGATAACGAGGAGTCAATAAAAAGCCAACCCCAAATTAATAGCTTATTCCTGATCATCATCTATACTTATTTATACAAAGTATAGTCAAAGTTTAGCTTCGCGAACAGAAAAAAGAATAAACAGGACTGGGTAACCCCATGAAAAAAATAATGATTTTATCAACCCTTGCGAGTCTACTGAGCACCCCATGCTTGGCGGCAAACGTGAATCCCGACATCCCTGATAGTACTGTCTTATATTGCCAAGTTGCACATCCGATTGCCAATGCAGCGGTGAAAAACTTGCCCACGCCACCAAAGGGCGCGGTTGTAGCAGTCTATCAAAACGGCCAAGTCTGTTATTTTAGTTATGGCCAATTATCTTCGATTGGTGTTCCGCCAGATCAACGCAGTATTTTTCAAATCTCATCCATCACGAAGACATTTACCGCCACTATTCTCGCGCTAAAACAAATCTCTGGTCTTAATGTCAAGGCATCGGTGGCAAACCAAGCCGCAAAGATTGGTATTGATCTACAACCTAATTTTAGGGCAGTGAATTATTTTCAATTAGCAACCTTTACTAGTGGATTACCTGATATGCCAGATTTGAATACTAATCTAGGTTATCCCTTGGCATTTCAAGTTTATACACAACCAGACTTCGTGAAATTCTTGAATAATTTTCCTGGGCCCAAACGAGGCTTACCATCACCTTATGAATACTCAAATGTAAGTTATGGTTTTTTGGGTCAGTTACTAATGGCAATGGATGGCTATACCGATCTTACTAATCCCAAGCAGTTTGATTTATGGATTAATCAACATATTAATAAAGATCTGGGACTGTATTGTACTTCCGCCGATCCAAGCAATATGGCTGGACGCTGTAATACAGATATCAATCTCGCAGAAGGTTATCACTATGATGCTACGAGTAATTCTCATTTAAAGGTTGCCCCCCTACCATGGGTGCCATTTGCAGCAGCATCATCACTTTACTCACGTGCTATTGATTTAGTTATTTATGCGCGGGCATATCTTGGTGAAACAGAAATAAATGGCGTTAAAGTACCGCCACAGTTAACCAAGGCAATGAAACTTGCACGAACGCCAACAGATATCAAACTTGATAATAGTGCCCCTGATTTGCAAGCCTATGCCTGGATCATTAAGCCAAAAACTATTAATTTATACCCACAAAATATTGTCATGCAAAGCGGTGGCGTTGCTGGATATTCAAGTTGTATTTACTTAAACCCAGACCGTGATTTAGCTGTAATTGTATTAATGAATACGCGACAACCTTCCGGTTCCGAATGTGTTGCTAACGATTATATATTACAACGCATACCAAATGTTTATACGGCAACGGTAAAATTACCAACTGAGTCGAGTACCACCGTGGTTATCAACGATATGCAAAATAACACCCTGTGGGAATTAGATAGTTACCAACCCACACGTAAAATTGCTATCCCTGCTGGAAGCTCGGTACGCTTTGTTTCGGAGGACACAGATAATTCCTGTGTCGTCAGTGTTAGCGAAGGCGGTACCTGGACACAGTCGCATTGCTCAGGTGGTTTACCCTTACCAGGCGCAAGTGATGGTGGCACGATTATGGTGCCACAGGGATATTAATTATTTTTCTGTTGGGTAAATAAATTTTTCTAATACATCAAACTTATCCGGCGCAAGCGCCTCAATCTCATTTCGGCTTGGCATATGCATATCTGAAAAATCAAAACCAGGACTCACAGCTTCGCCTACTAAAGCATATTCGCCTTGCATTAAATCATAGGCTTTACAAACATTTCTCGGACAAATAAGCTGGGGTTTATGCCCCGCGATAATATCCGAACCTAATATTTCTTCTGAGACATCACCGTTTTCAGCAATAAAAATAACCTTGATTTTCGACCAAAAAAGTCTGTTTTTTACCTTGATTTTTAACCAAAACAAGCTACAATTTACCTTGAAAACAAACCAAAAAAAATCTAACCGACTGATTTATATATGAAAAGACTTTTATATCATGACTTGTGCAAATGGAAGGCAGAAAAACACCGAAAGCCGCTGATATTAAGGGGCGCGCGACAGGTGGGTAAAACACATATAATCAGACAGTTTAGTCATACATTTGAACAATTTATAGAGATTAACTTTGAAAAAACACCCGATGCTCTTGCCATCTTTTCTGGTAATTTAGATCCAGTGAGATTATCTCGTGACATTGAAATTTTTACTAATCAAAAAATTATTCCTGGTAAAACATTAATATTCTTTGATGAAGTTCAAGTGGAACCAAGGATTATTACAGCCTTGAGATACTATTATGAAGAAATGCCAAATCTACATGTGGTAGCTGCTGGATCATTAGTGGATTTTGCTATTGAATCTGTTGGAGTACCTGTTGGCCGAGTAACATTCATGCATATGTATCCAATGTCTTTTATAGAGTATTTGAAGGCAACTCAGAATAACATATTGGCCAAAGAAATTATTAAGCATTCTATTTCAGAATCAATAAATGAAAGTATACACAATAAAGCGCTTAAATTAGCTGCAGAATATATGGCTATTGGGGGCATGCCAGAAGTAGTGTCTACTTGGATAGATACGAATGATATAACGGCCGTTGAAAATGTCAAATCAGATATAATAGATGCCTATCGACAAGACACTGATAAATATGCAAGTATGACTCAAATTAAATATTTGGAATTTATTTACGAGCGATTGCCTCGCCTAATGGGAACTCGATTTAAATACTCAAGTATTTCAAAAGAGTTTAGAAAACGTGAGTTAGGACCTTGTCTTGAATTGTTAAGCAAAGCTAGAGTTGTTCACAAGGTGTATCATACTAGAGCTAATGGCTTTCCTATAGGTGCTGAAAGTGATCTAGAAAAATTTAAAGTAGTCCCTCTTGATATCGGCCTGTCCCAAAAAATGTTAGGCTTAGAATTAAAGAATTGGTTTTTAAATCCTAACTCTACTCTGATAAACAAAGGAGAAATTACAGAGTGTTTTGTTGGTCAGGAAATGCTGGTATATAATTCTGCAACCGATGAAAAACTTTATTATTGGCAACGTGAAACGAGAGGTAGCAGTTCAGAGGTTGATTATATAATAATCAAAACCAATAAAATAATTCCTGTAGAAGTCAAAAGCGGGGCTGGCACTGCATTAAAAAGTATGCGCATCTTTTTAGACAGTCATCCAAACTCACCTTATGGTATACGTTTTTCAGTTCACAACTATTCCGTATTCGACAGTATTCATTCTTATCCACTGTATGCCGTAGCTAGTGTTATGAGCAATCATGATCGCGTATTAGAATTTATTGAGAGCTAAGGTCAAAAATTTTACATCTCAGGAATTTGGTTCGCAACAACTTAAACGGTTTCATTAGATTTTAATACTCAATTTTGACAAATTTTTGCAAAAATTAAAATTAAATTCATATTAATAATAATTTTAAATATTTTTAGAGACCCCCTCACCCTCCCCTCTCCCCCAAGGGCTGGGGAATCTGCTCATTTTTGTGAAGGCAACATTGCCCAAACGTTGTCATTCCGGGGGTTACTGCAACTTGGCGAGCGCAGCGAGCTTAGTTGCAGTTGCAACCCGGAATCCAGGAATGATAGCGTTTCATGATAAGATGACTTTGCAATTCCTGGATCCCGGATAATAACTGCAAGTAAGCTCACTTCGTTCGCAAACTTGCAGTAATTTCCGGTATGACAGTGTTTTAATGCGGCAGAAAAATAACGCTAGCGTCACAATTTTTTTCGTTGTTGATTTTAATTATAATTTTTTTCAAAAACGAGTAGATTCCCCAGCCCTTGGAGGAGAGGGGAGGGTGAGGGGGCCTTTAAACCTTATCCGTCTTTTGTTTTTTCTTGGTGGGACGCTTCCAATCGGGGAGATTGACTTGTTTAACACGGCTTAAGGAGAGTTGGTCTGCAGGCGCATCGCGAGTGATAGTCGAGCCGGCGCCGATAGTGGCATTTTTGCCAACTTTAACAGGAGCAACGAGTTGGGTATCGGATCCAATGAAGGCGCCATCTTCAATAATGGTTTGGAATTTATTAACACCATCATAATTGCAGGTAATCGTACCAGCACCAACGTTTACGTCTTTGCCAATAATAGCGTCACCTAAATAGCTTAAGTGATTGGCTTTACTATTTTCACCAAGCGTAGTTTTTTTCATTTCGACAAAATTACCTACTTTAGCCTTACGCTCTAATATCGAACCCGGTCGTATCCTGGCAAATGGGCCAACGGTACAGCCATCTTTTATCATAGCATCTTCAATAACTGTATTCGCTTCAATAAAAACATTGTTACCAATGCTTGCATTTTTGATAACGCAATTAGGACCAATATAACTATTTTTGCCGATACTTGTTTTACCTTCGATAATGACATTGATATCGATGGTGACATCCGGTTGGACTTCAACATTACCGCGAATATCTATACGTTTAGGGTCTACGATGGTGGCGCCAGCCAACATTAAATCTTCGGCTATTTTGGCTTGGCACAAACGTTCTAAATTTGCTAATTGAATACGATCGTTTATACCCAATGCCTCAGCGCTAGATCGTGCTAATACGGAATGGACGTGAATGCCTTCTTTTACTGCAAGTTCAATAATATCAGTTAAATAATATTCGCCTTGGGCATTTTTATTTTTTAAATTCGGCAGCCATTGTCTTAACTTTTTGGCTGGCGCCATAATTATCCCAGAATTAATTTCTTTAATCTTGCGCTGTTGGATGCTGGCATCCCGGTGTTCGACAATACCTAAGACCTTGCCAGTTTGATCGTGGAGGATACGGCCAAAGCCGGTTGGATCTTCAATGCGTGTGGTCACCAAGCCAACGCCATTTGGGCCCACTTTATCTATCAATTTTTGTAATGTTGCTTTCGAAATTAAAGGACAGTCACCGACTAAAACTAAAACCTGATCACTATCGTTTAATTTTGGTAAAACCTGTAAAACTGCATGCCCGGTGCCAAGTAATTCCTTTTGCTCTATCCACTCTACGTTTAAATAATCCATTTGCTTTGGGACGCGATCACCGCCATTACCGTAGACCACATAGACTTGTTTATGCTTTAAATTACGGGCTGTTTTGACCACATGTGCAAGCAAAGGTTGGCCTGCAATCTTATGCAATACCTTTGGCATTTCTGAACGCATCCGCTTACCTTTACCTGCAGCAAGGATAACGATGTTTAACGACATGTCCTTAGACCTTATATTTTTTTCGCAGTTTTTGTATGGCTTGTAGTTGGGCGATCGCTTCTGCTAATTCGGTAGCGGCACGTGTATATTCAAATTCAGATTTTTTATCGGCCATCATTTTTTCTGCCCGCTCCTTGGCTTCTAACGCTGCAGCTTCATCCAGGTCGGCAGCGCGTATAACGGTATCGGCGAGAATCGTGACGGTGGCTGGTTGTACCTCAATCAAACCACCCGAGACATAATAGACTTGTTCATCACCATTTTCGGTTTGTACTCGTATTTGGCCAGGCTTCAATGAACTTAATAATTGTGCATGGCCTGGATAAATCCCCATTTCACCTACAAGGCCTGTGGCAAACAACGCCTGCGCACGACCGCTGTAAATCTCTTTTTCCAAGCTGACAATGTCAACATGCATAGTCATGGTCATAATGATTTCGCCTTGGCAATCGCCTCATCGATAGTACCAACCATATAAAATGCCTGCTCTGGCAAGCTATCATATTCACCCGCAAGAATCGCCTGGAATCCACGGATTGTTTCTTTCAATGGGACATATTTTCCTGGCGCCCCAGTAAATACTTCTGCCACGAAGAATGGCTGCGACAAGAACCGTTGAATCTTACGCGCGCGACTTACAGTCAATTTATCTTCGTCAGAAAGTTCATCCATACCTAGAATTGCAATAATATCTTTTAATTCTTTGTAACGTTGCAAAGTCTTTTGTACTGCACGCGCAGTATCATAATGTTCTTGACCAATCACTAATGGATCCAACTGCCGACTGGTTGAATCCAGTGGATCGATCGCTGGATAAATACCAAGCTCGGCAATTTGACGTGATAACACTACGGTTGCATCCAGGTGGGCAAATGTCGTTGCGGGTGACGGGTCAGTCAAGTCATCGGCAGGGACATAAACCGCTTGCACTGAAGTGATCGAACCGGTCTTGGTTGAGGTGATCCGCTCTTGCAGTGCACCCATTTCTGCCGCCAAAGTAGGCTGATAACCCACCGCCGATGGCATCCGGCCTAATAACGCAGAGACTTCCACACCAGCCAAGGTATAACGATAAATATTATCAATAAAGAGTAACACATCGCGGCCTTCGTCCCGGAATTGTTCAGCCACGGTCAAACCTGTTAAGCCAACGCGCAAACGGTTACCAGGGGGTTCATTCATTTGACCATAAACCAGCGCCACTTTATCCAAGACATCTGATTCTTTCATTTCATGATAAAAGTCATTACCTTCACGCGTCCGCTCACCAACCCCCGCAAAGACTGAATAACCACTATGCTCAATGGCAATATTACGAATCAATTCCATCATGTTTACGGTCTTACCAACACCCGCACCACCGAATAAACCAATCTTACCGCCCTTCGCAAATGGGCAGATCAAATCGATTACCTTAATACCGGTCTCTAATAATTCACGACTCACCGCCTGTTCCTCATAGCTTGGTGCTTCACGATGGATAGGCATACGGATTTCTTCCTGGATGGGACCAGCTTCATCAATTGGATTACCCAGGACATCCATGATTCGACCCAGGGTTTGTTTACCAACCGGCACGCTAATCGGTTGCCCAGTGTTTTTAACTTTAATCCCTCGGCGCAGACCATCGGTTGAACCCATAGCAATGGTACGAACAACACTGTCACCCAATTGTTGCTGCACTTCCAAGGTGAGAGACTTTTCTTCGGCAATCAAGGCATCATAGACCTTTGGGATCTTCGAACCAGAAAAATCAACGTCAACTACCGCACCAATAATCTCTACGATCGAACCTAACTCTGCACTCATTTATTACTCCTATTAAGGACTTCGTCATCTTTAAATATTTTCAATTGCCGCAGCACCACCAACGATTTCAGCGATCTCTTGAGTAATGGCGGCTTGTCGCGCCTTGTTATACATTAGCTGTAAATCATCGATTAATTCGCCAGCATTGTCTGTGGCATTTTTCATTGCCACCATCCGCGATGCTTGTTCACAGGCAAAATTCTCTATCACCGCTTGATATACTTGGGTCTCTATATATCGCGTTAACAATGCAGTCAACAATTCTCGCGCATCTGGCTCATAGATATAATCCCAATGATGTTTTAATTCTTCTTCATCTGTAGGCAACAGTGGTAACAATTGTGTTATTTGTGGTTTTTGCACCATGCTATTTACAAATCTGTTATAGACTAATGATAAATGATCTAACTCAGCCTTTTCATAGGCATCCAACATGATCTTTACAATACCAATTAAATCAGTCACACCCGGGGCATCTCCTAGATGTTCGGCATGGGCAACAATCTTTCCCCCAAAACGTTTAAAGAAATTCAATCCCTTAAAACCGATCACACACAGATCTACTTCAACACCTTGTTGCTCCCAGCGTCTCATTTCGGTCAATGTCGCTCGTAAGAGATTCGCATTTAAGGCACCACACAAACCACGGTCAGTGGTAACAACCACGATCCCCACACGCTTAACTTCACGCTCTTCCAAAAACATATGACGATATTCAGGATGGCCCATTGCTAAATGACCAACAACTTGCCGAATCTTGGTGGCATATGGCTTTGAGGTTTGCATCCGGTCTTGTGCCTTACGCATTTTGCTCGCCGCCACCATTTCCATGGCACGGGTAATCTTTTGCGTATTCTTAATGCTGCCTATCTTTGATCGTATCTCTTTGGTATTTGCCATAATCTTAAATCTAGTTAATAACTACCATGTTTGCGTTGATTTAAACTTCTCTATTGCTGACTTAAGCTCGGCGACAATTTCATCGCTCAGCGCCAACTCTTTATTCATTTGGTCGAGTAATGGTTGGTTATTGGCATGAAGATATGCGAGTAACTCATGCTCAAAGGAAACCACTTTCTCTAATTCCAAATCATCGAGATAACCTCTATCTGCGATGAATAAACTAACCGCCATATCTGCTACACTCATGGGCGAGTATTGTGGTTGTTTAAAGATTTCGGTAACGCGTTGCCCTCGTTCTAATTGTTTACGCGTTGCCTCATCCAAATCAGAGGCAAATTGGGCAAAGGCCGCGAGTTCGCGGAATTGGGCCGAGGCCAATCGCATACCGCCAGCAAGTTTTTTCATCATCTTGGTTTGGGCCGCACCACCAACTCGAGAAACTGACAGACCGGTATTAATCGCTGGCCGAATACCGGCATTAAATAAATCCGTTTCTAAAAATATTTGTCCATCGGTAATTGAAATAACATTGGTCGGTACGAATGCGGTGACGTCGCCTGCTTGGGTTTCAATGATCGGTAAAGCCGTCAATGAGCCGGTCTTACCTTTCACTTCACCATTAGTCATCTTTTCAACGTATTCAGCATTGACTCGCGCTGCGCGCTCTAACAATCTTGAATGCAGATAGAAGATATCGCCGGGGTAAGCTTCACGTCCTGGTGGTCGACGCAATAACAATGATATTTGGCGATAGGCCCAGGCTTGTTTAGTCAAATCATCATATACAATTAACGCATCTTCTCCGCGATCACGGAAATATTCACCCATGGCACAACCTGCATAAGGCGCAATAAATTGCAAAGAAGCAGCCTCGGCCGCGCTTGCGGCAACAACAATCGTATGATCCATGGCGCCATATTCTTCTAACTTACGCACCACTTCTGCAATCGATGATGCCTTTTGACCAATTGCAACATAAATACATTTAACACCGGTGGCTTTTTGATTGATGATGGTATCGATAACAACAGCCGTTTTACCCGTTTGTCGATCACCAATAATTAATTCACGCTGACCACGACCGATGGGTACTAAGGCATCGATTGATTTAATACCGGTTTGTAATGGTTGTCCCACCGATTGGCGCGTAATCACCCCGGGGGCAATCTTTTCAATTGGCGCGGCGTGTTTGGTATCGATTGGGCCTTTACCATCAATTGGCATGCCTAAGGCATTCACCACGCGACCTAACAATTGTTCACCGACAGGCACTTCTAAAACTCTACCCGTACATTTTACTGTATCGCCTTCTGATAAATTGGTATATTCGCCCAAAACTACCGCACCAACAGAATCGCGTTCGAGGTTTAGGGCCATACCATAAATACCGTCGGAAAACTCCAGCATCTCTGACTGCATTACGTCAGCCAAACCATGAATCCGAACAATACCGTCTTTAAGACTAACAATAGTACCTTCGGTTCTAACTTCCGCAGCTGTATCAAAGTTAGTAATTCGTTCTTTAATAAGTTCACTAATTTCTGTTGGGTTTAATGCCATTTGTAAACCTCTTTGGTCAAACTAAAAATTATTACTTCATGTCTATTCATTTAATTCTAAACGCATCCTTTGCAACTGTCCCTTTACCGTACCATCGATAACAAAGTCACCGGCACGGATTAATGCCCCGCCGATTAATGAGTTATCTATATCTGCCTCCAAGATAACATCACGTCGTAAGCGTATCTTTAATGCCTTGGCAAACTTTTGCTGCTGACTTTCCGTGACCGGATAAGCACTTGTCAACTTAACCACTATCGCTTTTTCTTGTTCCTTGCGCTGATGTTCAAACAAATCGGTAACTTCCGGAATTATCATGAGACGACGATAATGTGATAACACCGCCAAAAAATTTTCTTGGTGTTGATTGATATGCTTACCGTAAATCTCTTTGATAAGGGCCATTGTTTTTTGCTTATCGATCTTGGGATTATTTAATAAACTTTTTACGGCAGGCGTTTTCATGATTTGTTTGCCGATTTGCAAAAACTCAGACCAGGACGCGATCGCATCCTGTGCCTTAGCATATTCGAATGCGGCTTTCGCATAGGGTCTTGCAATTGTAATTAACTCTGCCATAACAATTAAATTTCAGTAATAAGTTTATCCAATAATTCGCTATTCGCGGCCTTATCAATATTATGCTGCAAAATCGATTCCGCGCTATTCAAGGCGGTAAAAGCAATTTGGTATTTCAAATCTTGTCTTGCCTTTTGTGTTTCCTTATCGATTTCAACCCTATTCAAATCCATTATGCGCTCACTTTCTTCGTGGGCCCGCCGTTTGGATTCTTCGACAACATGGATAGCACGCTTATTTGCCTCTTCGATAATATGATCTGCCTGATGCTTGGCATCGCGAACCATCTCCGCCGCTTTATGTTCTGCCAACTCCAATTCCTGTTTGCCTCGTTCGGCTGCAGCTAGGCTATCAGCAATGCGTTGCTTGCGTTGTTCCATGGCCTTGACCGTCGGCGGCCAAATATAGCGCACGGTAAATGCAATAAACACAGCAAACGTTATCAATTGGCCAATAAGTGTGGCATTCAAATCCATAATGTTACCCTGTCAGCCAAATTAATTAAGTAGTTGCCTTGATGACAGCGGACAAAAATGGGTTTTGCGCAAAGAATAAATATAAACCCATCACGATCGAAATCGCCGCAAATGCGTCAACTAACCCAGCCATCAAAAACATACGTAACATTAACATCGGTGATAACTCAGGCTGTCTTGCAACACCTTCAAGGAATTTACCACCCAAGATGCCGAAACCAACTGCAGTACCTAACGATGCCAAACCAATCAATAATGCAGCGGCAACGGCAGTAAGCCCTTGCACATCGGCGATTAATTTTGCAATTTCCATCCTTCCTCCTGTAAATAAAATGCGTATAAAAGACTAAATTAAAACTCCAAAATCAATGTGACTCATGCGCCATGCTCAAATAAATGATGGTCAACATCATAAAGATAAAAGCCTGGATGGTGATAATTAGGATATGGAAAATTGCCCAAACACCACCTGGAACCCATTGAATCCACCACGGCATTAATGCTACCAAAATAAAGATGAGTTCGCCTGCAAATAAGTTACCAAACAAACGCAAAGACAACGAAATTGGCTTCACACATTCTTCTAGCAGGCGAAAGATTACATTGATAGGCATCAGCCATTTACCAAACGGTTTAGTTAGCACTTCTTTCATTAGACCCAAACCACCTTTGATCTTGAAATTATAAAAGATGATTAAGGCAAACACGGTCAATGATAAGGCGAATGTCGCCATCGGGTCTGCAGTGGGAACCGACTTAAAGTGTTCAACGCCAAACAAAGACATGATCCTTGGTAACAAATCAACTGGGATCAAATCCATAAAATTCATCAAAAAGACCCAGATAAAGATAGTCAGGGCCAGTGGGGCAATAAGTGGATTTCTACCATAAAATGATTCTTTGACTGTGGTATCTACGAATTCAATAACGGCTTCTACGAAATTTTGTGTCCCTGCTGGTGTTGCTACAGTCATTCGCTTGGCGACATAACGAAAAATAGCTAAAAACATTATTCCAAGCACAAGTGAAACGGCTACGGTATCGAGGTTAATGGTCCAAAAGCCACCGTTACCAATAGTAAAGGTATGCAGATTCAACTGCAAATGGTTGAGATGGTGTTGCACATATTGTTCAGATGTCATTGTTCCATTCACACTCATCTATACTTCACCTAAAATGTTACTTACTATGATACGAATCTATTGTATATAGTAAAGGCGCGACCAACGCGCCCATCTGTGCAATTACAAAACCCAAAATAAATGGGACAATTATTACTATGTCTAATTTTACAATCAAGACAAATAGTATACCCATCAATACCAGTTTAATAAGTTCACTTATATAAAATGTTTTGACAATTTTTTTTGCTGCCCTGGCCCCCACTCGCCTAAATAAGCGCCAAGTGAAGTAAAGTGTTGGTATTACACTTACCAATCCCCCGACTAACATAGAAGCCGCCGCTTCAGCTTTAAATAATGCCAGCGTTATCAAAACTGCTATCAAGACCATTGTTATTTGTAAGGCTGGGAGCCAGTAAGCGCGCATTTTGATTGCTTTTATATATTTTTTAGACACGCAGTTACGCCTCCGAAGCCTTGCAACGGTCGGTTGGGAGTATAATGTTTCCGCATTGAATATGCAAGACTAGATGCTAGAGACTAGATGCTAGAGACTAGAGACTAGAGACTAGAGACTAAGAAGCTAGAGACTTAAGATGCTAGATGCTAGATACTAGAATTAGAGACTAGAGACTAGAGACTAGATGCTAGAGACTAAGACTAGATGCTAGAACTAGAGACTAGATGCTAGAGGCTAGAGACTAGATGCTAGAGACTAGATGCTAGAGACTAGATGCTAGAGACTAGGGGCTAGGTGCTAGGGGCTAGGGGCTAGGTGCTAGGGGCTAGATGCTAGAGACTAGAGACTAGATGCTAGACTAGAGACTAGATGCTAGAGACTAGAGACTAGAGACTAAAGATCTTAGATGCTAGAGACTAGGAGAAGCTCTAGATGCTAGAGACTAGAGACTAGATGCTAGAGACTAGATGCTAGAGACTAGATGCTAGAGACTAGGGGCTAGAGACTAGGGGCTAGGGGCTAGATGCTAGGGGCTAGAGACTAGATGCTAGGGGCTAGATGCTAGAGACTAGATGCTAGAGGCTAGATGCTAGGGGCTAGATGCTAGAGACTAGATGCTAGGGGCTAGATGCTAGAGACTAGATGCTAGGGGCTAGGGGCTAGGGGCTAGGGGCTAGGGGCTAGAGGCTAGAGGCTAGATGCTAGGGGCTAGTAACTAGAGACTAGAGTTCATTTAGAAACCCCCTCACCCTCCCCTCTCCCCCACGGGGGAGAGGGATCAAGAAGGGAGAAACCCAAGGGCTATTTATTATTGCAAGGCAAATAAATAAAATAAGGCTTCTTCTAATTATTTATTCTCCCCGAAGGGGAGAAACAATAGTTTCCTCTCCCCCTTGGGGGAGAGGGGAGGGTGAGGGGGTTTCTAAATCAACGCCAGCACCTAGTTTCTAGCACCTAGCACCTAGTCTCTAGCTAAGTATCACTACGTGATACTTAGCTGAGATCTTGCTTAGCACTTCTTGCAACTGTTGCTCATTTTTGTATTTAATGATCAATTTGCCGCGACCTTTGGCATTTTGTTGCAAAAAGACACTGGTCTTTAATTTTTGGGTTAATTCATGTTGAATAGCATGCAAATGTGGGTTCAATTCATGATTATTTTGCTTGCTTGATGGGGCCTGCGGGGCCAATAAACGTCGCACCAAATGCTCAGTCTCGCGCACTGACAAATCTTTGGTGATGATCATGTCTGCGACATGGAGTTGGTCGTTGGCATTTAGTGCTAGCAAGGATCGGGCATGGCCCATCTCTATCTTACCTTGCTCTAATAAACGTTTTACATCATCAGTTAAGGCCAACAATCGTAACAGGTTGCTCACGGCGGTCCTCGATTTACCAACGGCATTGGCGACTTGTTCGTGGGTCATATCAAATTCATTGATCAAACGTTGCAAAGCCAAGGCTTCTTCAATCGGATTCAAGTCTTCGCGTTGAATATTTTCAATCAACGCCATGGCGATAGCGGCTTCATCTGGCAACTCTCGCACAATTGCCGGGATTTCATCGAGTCCAGCCAGTTTGGCAGCCCGGAAACGCCGTTCACCTGCAACAATCTCATAACGGTTGTTAGCGATGCTTCTAACGACAATAGGTTGAATAACCCCTTGTGCCTTTATCGATTTAGCCAATTCTTCAAGTGCGTGCTGAGGAAATTCCCTTCGTGGCTGATATTTACCTTTTTCAATACGATCTAATGAAAGCTGTTGCAAATTATCTGCTTGGACTTCTTCACTTACATTATTATAATTAGAGCTGCCCAATAGGGCTTCAAGGTTTCTGCCTAAACCACGTCGTTTCATTGTCATTACTTTGTCCTTCCCACAATATCAATCAAAAACGCTACGGTGTATAACTTACCCCTCAGCAGTAGACAGCGTATGAAACTCTTGTTCTCGTCGAGCCAACATTTCTTTGGCTAACTCCAGATAAGCCTGCGCCCCTTGTGATGTTTTATCATAGATGATCGCCGGCAAACCATAACTAGGGGCCTCAGCTAAGCGCACATTACGCGGCACAACCGTGCTAAATACTTTATCGCCAAAATGCTTATCCAACTGATCAGAGACATCCGAAGTCAAACGATTACGGGTGTCATACATCGTACGTAGCAAACCTTCGATCTCTAATTTAGCATTGATACTATTTTTGATACTATCGATAGTTTCTAACAATCCAGAAAGCCCTTCTAAGGCATAATATTCGCATTGCATAGGTATGATAACAGAATTAGCAGCGACCAAGGCATTCAAGGTCAGCATATTCAACGAGGGTGGGCAATCAATTAAAATATAATCATAGTTACCACGGACTTTTGCCACAGCCTGGAGTAATTGATATTCACGACGATTTTTTTGTAGTAAGCCAACCTCGGCTTGGGTTAAGTCGCTATTTGCTGGCACGACATCATAGCCAGCCTTGGTATCTGCAAAATGACGTTGAAAATGTCTTGCTCACCCATCAATACTTCATTGATTGAATCCATCAAGCTCCGCCTTATTGATACCGCTGCCCATAGTGGCATTGCCCTGAGGATCAATATCGATCAGTAATACCCGTCGACCCTGAGCTGCAAAAGAGGCAGCCAGATTGACACAACTAGTAGTTTTGCCAACGCCGCCTTTTTGATTTGCTAATGCAATTACTTTCCCCACCGATCAGATCCTTTTCAAAATGATAAGATGTCGTTCCGCTTCAAGACCCACAACATGCAATGGATTAATTTCAATTTTAAATTCTTTTGGCAAGGCTGCAAGCTCTGATTGCGGAATTTTGCCCTTCATTGCCAAATAACTTCCCTTGTCACACAATAAGTGTTGGGTGACATTGACCATCTCGGGCAGTGCTGCAAATGCCCTTGTGAGTATACTGTCGAAAACAATGCTCAGAATTATACCGTTCTACGCGTTCATTTACCACGTGTATATTTTTTATTGTCAATGTATGGACCACATGATGTAAAAATTGTACTTTTTTACGATTGGCCTCTATTAATGTGAAATACTTATCTGGCTGTGCCAAGGCTAAGGGAATTCCAGGTAAACCGGCACCGGTACCCACATCTAAAATATGTTGTCCCACTAAGTATTTACTTATCGAAAGACTATCAAGGATATGTGTAGACACCATGGCAGTCGGCTCAGCTACGGCTGTAAGATTAATGCGTTGGTTCCATTTGTGTAGTAATAAAATATAGCTTACTAACTTGTCGATGACATCTGCATTCAACTTCACATCTAAGGCTTTGACACCCGTTTGTAATTGCTGTTGAATGTTTTCCATTAGCAACTCATACCAACCTTATGCACTCTTTCTTTGATAATTATGTTTTTTCAAATGCACCAATAATAAAGATATAGCCGCAGGTGTGACCCCTGGACACGAGATGCAGCGCCAATTGTTTCGGGTTTTGCGGCAAGCAATTTTTGTTTTACTTCGGTCGACAAGCCACTGACATTTGTATAGTCGATAGCTTCAGGAATGATTAATGATTCATAACGGCGAAAACGATCTATTTCAGCTGCTTGCCTATCTATATAACCTGCATATTTAGCCTGGATTTCAACCTGCTCACTTACTTGTGAATTTGTACAACCCGGCCCAATTTGCTCAATCGTCATTAATAAATGATAAGTTATTTCCGGACGTTTTAATAATTCAAGGGTACGGGTTTCGCGTGACAGATTAACCCCTGCATTTTTTTGCAATGCAATTGCCATTTCAGTTTCAGGATGGATCAAAATCTTTTGTAAGCGCTTCTCTGTTCTGCTTTAATAGCATTAAGTTTTTCACTAAAAATATGCCAGCGTTTATCATCAACTAAACCTAATTCACGCCCTTTTGCAGTCAAGCGTAAATCCGCGTTATCTTCGCGTAGCAATAAACGATATTCAGCACGCGAGGTAAACATGCGGTAGGGTTCTTGCGTACCACGCGTAATTAAGTCATCGATCAAGACACCAATGTAAGCCTCATCGCGGCGTGGACACCAACTGGCTTTACCTTGTATCTTTAAGGCTGCATTTAAACCCGCGATTAAACCTTGCGCCGCCGCCTCTTCATAACCAGTCGTACCATTGATTTGGCCAGCAAAAAACAGACCTTCAATGCATTTTGTTTCAAGCGAATATTGTAAATCACGCGGATCAAATAATCATATTCAATGGCATAACCAGGACGTGTTAAATGCGCATTCTCAAATCCCTTCATCGAGCGAATAAATTGATATTGCACGGCAAATGGTAGACTTGTTGATAAACCATCGGGATAAATCTCATTAGATGTTAAACCCTCAGGCTCAACAAACACTTGATGTGAATCACGATCAGCAAAACGTACAACCTTGTCTTCGATCGAAGGACAATAACGTGGGCCTACTGATTCGATAACACCGCTATACATTGCTGATAAATGTAATGCTTGTTTTATCAATTCATCAGTCTTGGCATTGGTATAAGTGATATGACAGGGAATTTGTTGTGGATGATGCTCTCTATGACCCAAAAATGAAAATACAGGGACCGGGTCGTCTCCAGGTTGAATCGCCAATTGACTATAATCGATAGTCTTACCATCAATGCGCGGTGGAGTCCCAGTCTTCAATCTCCCGACCCGTAATGGTAATGCACGCAACCGCTCTGCCAATGCATTTGCTGGCGGGTCACCGGCGCGCCCACCTTGATAATTGGTATCGCCGATATGGATCTTACCACCCAGGAATGTGCCCACGGTCAACACTACAGCCTTGGCGTGAAATTTCAAACCCATTTGGGTAACTACACCTTCCACGCGATCATTTACAACTATCAAATCAGCAACCGCTTGTTGAAATATCATTAAATTAGTTTGTTGTTCCAAGGCTTTTCGAACAGCTTGTTTATACAAGACCCTATCTGCTTGTGCGCGGGTAGCACGGACCGCAGGTCCTTTACTAGCATTTAAGATCCTAAATTGAATCCCTGCCTGATCGATTGCTTGTGCCATCACACCGCCTAAGGCATCAATCTCTTTGACTAAATGCCCCTTACCAATACCACCGATTGCAGGATTACAAGACATTTGCCCCAAGGTATCGATATTGTGTGTCAATAATAAGGTCTTGGCACCAACACGCGCAGCGGCCAATGCTGCCTCGGTACCGGCATGTCCACCACCGACAATAATGACATCGTAAGTTAATTCAAGACTCATTTTCAGAGAACCTCAATCAAAAATAATTGTAATATTGCAATAAACCTCTAGGGTTACGCTGAAAAATCACGAATACTTTTCTTCAACCAACCGTTGTTCAGGTAATAATTCAAGTAATACATTATATATCAAATCAACACTGTTTTGGGATTCAAATTGCGCTAACTTGGTTTGATAATCCGCGGCTTGACTGAACACCTCCGTAACAGCCTGAACGATACTCTCTTGGGTTAAATCCTCTTCCTGAATAACCTTACACAAACCTTTTGCATTAGCAAACTTGGCGTTAAGGATTTGATCACCACGTGAAGCACGCCTAGTCAATGGAATTAGAATAGCAAGTTTTTTTAACGCCAATAATTCAGCCAAGGCATTGGCGCCGGATCGTGAAATTACCAAATCTGCACAGGCCATAACATCAAATAATTCATCATGCAAATATTCAAATTGCCGATAACCAACCTTATTCTCAAGATTAGGATTCGTCTTGTTATTACCACAAAGATGTACCACTTGATATTTATCTAATAATAACGAAAGTGCAGCGCGTATAGCATTATTGATTGCATTTGCACCTTGGCCTCCACCAAAGATCAAAATCACTTTTTTATCTTGATTGAAACCACAATATGCCAAACCTTTTTCTTTGCTTGCTACAAAAAACTTTTGTCGTATTGGTGTGCCTGTCACACGAATATGTTCTTTTTGTTTAATATATTTTTTGGTTTCAGCAAATGCAAGACAGATCCGTTTAGCAAATGGGAAACTTAATTTATTCGCTAATCCTGGGGTGATATCTGATTCATGGCTAACCACAGGAATATTATTCAACCATGCAGCGACAACAACAGGAAAGGCAACAAAACCACCTTTAGAAAAAACGATCTCAGGTTTTATTTTACGAACTAGGAACCACGATTTAATAATGCCAAAGACAATCTTAAAGGGATCAATAAAATTTTGCCAACTAAAGTAACGCCGTAATTTACCTGTCGGTACGTGATAAAACGGGATTTTATATTTATTAATGAGCCTTTGTTCAATACTATCTTTGGAACCAATATAATATATTTCCCAATCTTGTTTACGACATTTATCAATCAACGCCAAATTGGGGGTCACATGACCTGAAGAACCACCACCGGTAAAGATAATTTTAGTTTTTTTCATCATTATTTACCTATGCAAAAATTTTGAAAGATTTCTCCAAGTAAATCATCGGAAGTAAATTCACCTGTTA
>CAVVHY010000030.1:0-66387 GCA_963748135.1 uncultured Gammaproteobacteria bacterium
CTGCAACTAAGTTCGGCTTCGCTCACTAAGTTGCAGTAACACCCGGAATGACAACGTTTGGACAATGTGGCCTTGACAAAAATGAGCAGATTCCTCAGCCCCTTGAGGGAGAGGGGGAGGGTGAGAGGGGCTCTAAAATAAAATAAACTCAAACAAAATCCGGGTTCGTCGCCACCGACTCCTTCACTTGATCAATCACCATCTGTGCACCTTTGCTAAGTCTTTCAGGTAGTGACTTCTTATGTTTGTACCGCACTAAAAATAAATCGGCGTCACGACTCACCTTTAATAAATAATCGTCACTTGTCATCAATTCATCGACTAACTTTAATTCCAATGCGCGTTTGGCAAGCCAATATTCACCGGTCGCAACTTTATCGATATCGGTTTGATTGCGGTTTTCCTTGATAAAATCTTTAAAATAATGATGGATCTCTTCCAAATCTTCCTTCATCTTTTCGCGGCCTTGTTTAGTGTTTTCACCAAACATCGTCAGTGTGCGTTTATATTCGCCAGCAGTGATTTGTTCAAAATCAATATGGCGCTTTTTAAGATAACGATTAAAATTTGGTAATTGTGCAATCACACCGATAGAGCCAATGACCGCAAATGGTGCGGCCAAGATTTTATTACCGACACAGGCCATCATATAACCACCACTAGCGGCGACTCTGTCAACGGCAATCGTTAATGGGATCATTTGTTGGCGGATGCGTTCTAATTGCGAAGCCGCTAAGCCATAATTTGACACTATACCGCCTGGGCTTTCTAAGACAACAACGACTTCGTCTTTAGGTGTTGCGGTCGTCAACACCGCGGTGATTTCTCGGCGCAGGTTGTTAACTTGCGATGCCTTGATATCACCATTAAATTGAATAACAAAAACCTTTTTGCGTTCTTGCTCGGGCTTGGTGATCTGCTTTTCTGCCTTGGCCCGTTCCTTAGCCTCTTGCTTTTTTTGCTTTTGAAATTTTTTATAATCTTTTTTCGCTAACACCTCTTGCTTGATCTTATCTTCAAGCTCGCGATATTTTTCATTTAATTTCTTGATAGTGATCTTGCCTTTGTCTTTTTCCTTGCCCTTGGTGGCAATCGCGATAAGGCCTGCAAAAAGCACAAGGATGGCAATAACCCAAGTGATGGTTTGCAGCAGAAAGGCGCCGTATTCGGCAAAAAAGTTTTCCATGGGTGACTCCGATTTATAAGTATTATCGGATTATAAGAGAGTAGGGCGGCATCGCGCAAGCAATGCCGCTAGAGTGTGTTGAAAGTTGATTAAGATGGTTATTTTTTCAAGCTAAATGAACTTGGCTGATTGGAGCTCTGCACTTGCTGATTGTAAAAGACAACTAAGGTGGCTGTTACCGCTTGGTCAGGACGTCTAATGCTAGCAACATCAACATTGCCACCATCGAATGGGTTCTTGTAAGCCAAGGCTTCTTTTAGATCAAACAGTTTGCCATTAATAACCACCGGTAATCGCGGTGTCTTTCTGGAAACTTGACAGCTATAACTTGCTGCAAGTGGTTTAAAGCTTTCTGAGTTACCCAATGCCACATCAAGAAACTCAGATTTATCTTTAAAGCTTTCGATATAGGCTTTTAAATCTGTAGAAAAATCAGTTCCATTTGGTAATAACTTACGACACTCATCAATGTATTCAGCGTACGTCGGGGCAACTGGTTTTGCCGGTTGTGATGATGATGGTTTGCTGCTGCTTGATGTGCTAGATGCAGCAAACATTGAGCTTTGGCTTTGTGACGCTTGTTGTTTTGGAGATGTAGTTGTTGTTACAGGTATAGCAACTGCTTTTGGTGGCTCAATAATTTCTGGTGGCTTAGTATTAAAAGAACCCGGTGTATTTTGGTAACCACCCGCTATAGCGCATAACTTACGCATATGAATTTCATTAAATTGGTATTCTTCTTGCGCACCGACATAGGTAATACCTTTTTCATTGCAGAATGAAGTTAAACGTTGATGACAAGTATGTATTGCTTCTACGCGTAAGTCGGGTATGAAACAAAAAACAACGATAGGCTTGTTTAGGTCATGATATTTGATTTCTGCAACTAATTTCGTTAGGTCACTGAAACGTTGTTCAATATTTTTCTCTGTGCCTGCAATAAAGGGGAGTATAAAACCTTGCATGCCAGGATAGGCTAATGGCCTTAGGTGATCTTGACCTTCATGCTCAGCACGCAATCTCAATTTTAATGCCGTATTGCAAAATATTACATTCTGGTCGGTGTCGTTAGGTGAGCTGGCATATTCGTTTTGGTGGAAATTTTCACCTATAAATGTCCACATAAAGTTTTTTTGAAAATCACGACCACCAACAAGGCATAGGTTCAATTTTTTAGGGCCTGTATCAGCTGTCGTGGCAGGGGCTTTCTTCTCGCTTGAAAAAAAACGTTTAAACATGTAAAGCTCTCCTCTTAGACGTATAGCAAAGTTCTATTATTAGACTATAATTTGTTTATAAAGTCAACAGATTCATATTTCCTCAGCCCATTGACGGGACATGACTATCTACGATTGAATCCATGTAGATTTGTTGGTCGTGGGTCAGGCAATGCTTTAGTGGTGTCTGATCTACCAGCTCCACCTGGTCCACCAAACATCGAACCTTGGCCTTGTGGGGCTTGCAGTGCTGCCGTTGAATTGGCAGAAGTAGGTGGTGTTGTATTTTTTACAGGTTTAGGATCTTCTTCGGGCAGCCCAATAATTTCTGGTGGATTATCTTCGAAAGAACCCGACGCATATTGGTAACCGCCAGCAATTGCGCATAAATTATGCATATTGTCTTGATCAAACAAGAATTCATTTTGCGCACCCACATAAGTAACATTCTTTTGCTTGCAGAACTCAGTTAATCGTTTATGACAAGTGTGTATAGGTTTCTTAAAGTCATGATAATCTGAGGAAGGGATGAGACAAAAAACAACAATGGGCTTACTTGGGTCATGGTATTTGATTTCTTCAATTAATTTTTCTAGTTTTTTAAACCTTGATTCAATGAATCGCTCTGTGCCAGCGATAAAGGGGAGTATAAAACCCTTTTGGCCAGGATATGCATAGTATCTTACTCTACTATACTCTTCATCTCCTAATTCAGCATGCAAATATAGTTCTAATTCCATGCCCTCATTAAACTTTACTGAATGATTGTGATCCATTCTTTGCGAGGCATATTCATCTTGGTGGAAAACTCTATCATGAAATGCCCACATAAAGTTTTTTAGATAATCTTCACCGCCAACAAGGCCTATGCGCAATTCTTTAGGGTTTGCATTGGCTTGATTAGATGTGGATTTCTTCCCACTACCGAGTAACCATTTCAACATGTAAAGCTCTCCTCTTAGACGTATAGTAAAGTTCCATTATTAGAACATGATTTGTTTATAAAGTCAACAGTTCGACAGGTCTTTTCTGGGTTTTACGTTTGTTTAGTGCCTCCTATAGTAAGCACCAGCCATATAACACTAGACAACAGCTACGCAAGCTAAGACAATCAGAATTAGAAACAAGTTACCTAGTTACAAAGCCAGTAATGATGCAAGAGAAAACAACACAACCAAACACATCAACGGCAAATGCGTCCACTGCAGCAGGTTTAACCGCCAACGCCTTGACCTGCCGGCGTAACGAGCGCGACTTATTCCAAGACATCTCCTTTCGTCTACAGCCAGGGCAATTATTACAAATCAGCGGCGCCAACGGCGCTGGCAAAACGACACTATTACGCATGATCGCTGGCCTCATACCCGTTCAAGCAGGGACAATCAGTTGGCACGGTTTGCCAACTCAATCACCGCTATCCGATTATCGCCAACAACTCTGCTATATCGGCCATCAACTCGGTCTGAAGGCGAGCCTAACGGCCGCAGAAAACCTGCAAAGTCAACTCGCGCTATACCGTAAGCCAAACAGCGCCGAACTCATCCATGCCTTAGACCGTCTGGGAGTAAAACAATATGCCGATATCCCCGTCGAGCGCTTATCCGCCGGTCAGCAACGCCGTGTTGCTTTAGCAAGATTAATCCTCACCAAGGCCAAGTTGTGGATCCTTGATGAACCTTTTACCGCGTTAGATATTCAGACTATGACTACTATGTATACCATTATCCAAGAACATTTAACGGATCACGGTATGGTATTGTTAACTAGCCATCAAGCCTTTCATCTCCCTGACCAAGACCATGAGCTGTTGGAATTATGAAAGACAAACATGCACACAATGAACTCTTCTATGCACTTAGCCAAACCCTGGCCCGTGACTTGCGCATTGCTATGCGACAATTACAAGAATCGGCCAAGCCGATGATATTTTTTATCTTAGTTTTGTCGTTATTCCCATTAGCGATTAGCCCAGAGAGTAAATTTTTGATGCGCATTGCCCCGGGTGTGATTTGGGTGGCGGCGCTATTGGCGAGCTTTTTATCGCTAGACCGCTTATTCGGCCATGATTATGCCGACGGTAGTTTAGAACACTTACTTTTAGCGCCGCAACCATTGCCAATGTTGATCTTGGCCAAGGTGGTTGCGCATTGGCTATTAACCGGTGTCCCATTACTTTTAGTTACACCGCTGGTCGCCATGATGTACAGCTTGCCAGCGCATAATCTATCAATATTATTACTAGGTTTATTACTCGGGACACCGGTATTAAGCCTGATCGGCGCCATCGGCAGTGCCTTAACGGTGGGATTACGCTCCGGTGGTATCTTATTGGCTCTAATTGTCTTGCCACTCTATGTCCCAGTGTTAATCTTTGGTTGTGGCCTCGTTGTCAGTTATAGCCAAGGCTTTGCGATTAGCGGTGAGGTGGCATTATTGGCAGCTTTTTTAGTGTTGGCGATAACCTTAGCACCAATCGCGGCCGCTGCCGCCATCCGAGTGGCGATGAGTTATTGAGATTAACCGTTGATTCAAGGATAATCTTATCCGGGGTCAGGTCTTTCATTATAGCATTTTGCTATAATGAAAGACCTGACCCCGGATAAAGACCACGGATAAAAGAATAATTTAAGGAGTTGTCTAAGCCATGTGGCAAGTGTTTCATAAATGGGGTTCACCGCGTTATTTTTACCACTTCGCGGGCAAACTATTGCCATGGCTAACGCTCGTATTCTTAGTTTTATTTTGCTATGGTCTAGTCGGCGGGTTGTATCTCGCGCCACCCGATTATCAACAAGGCGATGGTTTTCGCATTATCTATGTCCATGTGCCCAGTGCATTTTTATCATTAGCTGCCTACACCACGATGACTGCAAGTGCTGTGATCGCCTTTATTTGGCGGATGAAGTTGGCCGATATGGTGTTGAAGTCTGCGGCGCCGATCGGCGCTTGGTTTACCGTGCTCGCCTTAGTGACGGGTTCTATCTGGGGTAAACCCATGTGGGGTACGTATTGGGTGTGGGATGCACGTCTGACCTCAGAACTCATTTTATTATTTATTTATATGGCGATCATCGCCTTGCAACAGGCGATTCCGGATCGTGATACCGCTGACCGTGCAGTACGAATTTTAACGATCGTTGGTTTTGTCAATATTCCAATTATTCATTATTCTGTTTACTGGTGGCAGACTTTGCATCAAGGTGACACGTTAAAATTTTTTGGGCCCTCGTTGATCGCACCCAGTATGCTGCACCCTTTATTGGCAATGATTGTCGCCTTTATGTTTTATTTTGTCATTGTCTTATTAATGCGTACGCGCAATGAAATTTTGCTTCGTGAACAACAAACCCAATGGGTCAAACAATTAAGTATTGCCAATGTTAATTAATTCATTACTACAATTTCTAAATATGGGTGGTTTTGGCGTTTATGTCTGGTCGGCTTATGGCGTAGTGATAGTGATCTTATTATTAAATTTTTTATTACCTTGGTATCGCAAAAAGCAATACCTTAAACAATTGGCGAATCATGTTAATACCAAAACCCGATCAAATGAATTGTTAGGGGAAGAGTAAGAGATGCATCCAGTTCGTCGTCGCCGATTAAAGTATATTTTATTAATTGTTCTTGGTGCTGGTATTGCACTGAGTTTGGCATTGTATGCCTTGTCGCAAAATATAAATTTATATTATACCCCTAGCCAAGTTGCCGCAGGTGAAGTACCAAAACACCAATTGTTTCGCATCGGTGGTATTGTTAAAAAAGGCAGTATTCATTATGCTGCTAAAGGCTTAACAGTATCATTCGTATTAACCGATCATGCTCATGATGTGCCAGTGCTTTATCATGGTGTGTTACCCGATTTATTTCGTGAAGGGCAGGGCATTGTCAGTCAAGGTCGCCTGGATGCGCAACATCAATTTGTCGCCGATCAAGTGTTGGCAAAACACGGGGCGAAATATATGCCTCCATCAGTCATTGCCGCGCTTAAACAGGCGCAAGGCCAGCAACAAAAAACTAACAAGGATATGCCATGATCCCAGAGTTTGGTCATTTTGCTTTAATCATTGCGTTAGCCTTAGCGATTGTGCAAGCAACGGTGCCGTTATTCGGTGCCTATAAAAATAATGTGACATTGATTGCCATGGCAAAACCGCTTGCCTATGGCCAAACTATTTTTATTATCATTAGTTTTATTGCCTTAGGATATTGCTTTGTTAGTAATGACTTTTCTGTTCTTTATGTTGCTGAAAATTCCAATACCCATCTGCCCTTGCTTTATCGTTTCGCTGCGATCTGGGGTGCCCACGAAGGATCATTATTATTATGGGTGACAGTGTTAGCCTTATGGAGTAGTGCAGTCGCAACATTTAGTAAAAGTCTGCCACAAGATTTTTTGGCCCGAGTCTTAGCCGTATTAGCCATGATAAGCATCGGTTTTTTATTATTTATGTTGACCACCTCGGATCCCTTTCAACGATTATTCACGACCATTCCGCAAAACGGTGAAGATTTAAATCCATTATTACAAGATCCGGGACTCGCCAGTCATCCGCCGATGTTATACATGGGTTATGTTGGCTTTTCAGTGGCCTTCGCCTTTGCCATTGCGGCATTGATCACCGGCCGGTTAGATAGTGCCTGGGCGCGCTGGACGAGGCCTTGGACATTAGCCGCATGGTGTTTCTTAACCCTAGGTATTACGCTTGGCAGTTGGTGGGCGTATCGAGTTCTAGGCTGGGGCGGTTGGTGGTTTTGGGACCCGGTGGAAAACGCATCCTTTTTACCTTGGTTAACCGGTACTGCATTAATCCATTCGTTAGCAGTCACTGAGAAGCGCAGTGCCTTTAAGAGTTGGACTGTGTTATTAGCGATTATGGCTTTTTCATTAAGTCTGATCGGCACATTTTTAGTGCGCTCAGGTATCTTAACCTCGGTACATGCCTTTGCCGTTGATCCGGCACGCGGTGCATATATTCTTAAATTCTTAGCCCTGGTGATCGGTGGTTCATTGATCTTATATGCTTGGCGTGCACCAATGATCAAAAGTCAGGGTAATTTTAAATTACTCTCACGTGAAACTTTGTTATTAGTGAATAATGTCTTATTAATCACTGCGATGGTGACTATCTTATTGGGGACATTATATCCCTTGCTGATTCAAAGTTTAGGTTACGGCAAGATATCCGTCGGTGCCCCATATTTTAATACGGTTTTCATTCCATTATTAGTACCATTATTTTTAGCCATGGGCGTAGGGCCACAATGTCAATGGCAACAAATGAGTATCAAACTATTAGGGCATAAAATTATCTGGGCATTGTTCGCAAGTATTATTGTTGCTTTGCTATTGCCATTGATACTTGCCAATCATGAAAGCTTTTATGCCATTCTAGGTTTAGCACTTGCCTTGTGGGTAATCAGTAGCACAATACAATCATTGTTAGGGCGTATTAAATCAATTGGCAAAGGTGTGGCATCATTAAAATTAATTCCAGCCAATCAATATGGCATGTTGCTAGCGCATTTAGGGATTGCAGTATGTATTATCGGCGTTAGCTTAACAAGTAATTATAGTATCGAACGAAATGTGAGAATGGCTCCTGGGGATAGTGTAACCGTTGCAGGTTATAATTTTAAATTTCAACGCGCGTATGATGTCAATGGCCCAAATTATAGAGGCGTGCGTACTGATTTTGCAATCAGCCGGCATGGAAAACAAGTTGCGACTGTACACCCAGAAAAAAGATTATATATTCCAGATAATTCGGCTACGAGTAAGGCGGCAATTAAAAAAAACCTGTGGTTAGATTTATATGTCGTTTTGGGTGAACCTATTAATAATGGTGCCTGGTCGGTGCGGGTATATTACAAACCCTTTGTAAGGTGGATTTGGGTGGGCGGTTTGATCATGGTTTTAGGTGGCTTACTAGCATTATCTGATAGACGATATCGAGTGAGGCGTTAAATTGAAACAGAAATTGAAAGTATTAGGATTTTTTTCACCACTGATTATTTTCATTATTATGGTATGGTTTTTCTGGAGTGGTTTAAGTTTGAATCCACATTTGGTGCCATCGGCCTTGCTTAATACGCCGGTACCGGAGTTTAATCTCAATCGTTTAGAGCAGCCCAGTGTAAAACTAACCAATAAAATTTTTAAAGACCATGTGTCATTACTAAATGTTTGGGCGACTTGGTGTGTCAGTTGTGCTGATGAACACCCAGTATTAATTGATATTGCGCACTCAAAGATAGTGCCAATTTATGGGTTGGATTATAAAGATGATCGCCACGATGCAGTTGCCTGGTTGAAGCGATTTGGCAATCCATATCATGCAATTGGATTTGATCGTCGAGGCTCTGTGGCCATCGACTGGGGTGTTTATGGCACGCCGGAAACCTTTATTATCGATAAGCAAGGCAGAATTCGTTATAAACAGATTGGGCCGATTACAACGCAACTTTGGCAACAAAAGTTATTGCCGATTGTTAAAAAACTTCAGCAGGAAAGTTAAATGTTAAAGCAAAAATTTTTATTACTTCTCTGTGGATTACTATGTCTAAGTGTTACTTTGGTTCATGCGAGCACTGCCGATCTTTATCAATTTGCGACCCCAAATCAGCATCAACGATTTCATAAATTGACTTATGAATTGCGTTGTCTGGTATGTCAAAATCAAAATCTTGCTGATTCAGAAGCCCCATTGGCAAAAGATTTACGCAGCCAAATCGCGACCAAGATTCGCGCAGGGCAGAGTGATCAACAAATCATAGATTATTTAGTTAACCGTTATGGTGATTTTATTTTGTTTAAACCACCGCTATTGCGTATTACCTTTTTATTGTGGTTTGGACCATTTATTTTAGCATTAGCAAGTATATTAATTTTGGTGTTTTCAATTCGTGGGAAACCAAAGCAACAAGCATTAACGGCAGATGATAAAGATAGATTGAATGATATATTAGCTTCAACGGACAAGGATTGATGATGATAGTATTCTGGAGTGTGATAGCGATTATGGTTTTACTTGCAATGGCAGTGATTGTGCTTCCAGTCGTCCACAATCCCAAGCAACAATATATGTCTCGTAAGGAAATAAACTTGACAATTTATCATGAGAGAATACACGAACTACAAGCCGAGTTGGCGCAAAATGTGATTACTAAAGAGAGTTACGATAAAACTCAACAGCAACTGGCAAAGGCCTTGTTAGATGATATCCCTGAGCAAAAGGCACTAGGTATCACAGGATTAGACCGTAAACAAACCCTGCTCACAATATTTATCTCTTTAGTATTCGTCCCTGTTTTTTCCTTAGGACTCTATTTTTATTGGGGGAATAGCCAGCAATTGGCCTATTGGTTGGCATTTAAAAAGAATAAATCAACATTAGAAAAAGAGATTGCCAAATACAAAGATCCACAGCATTTGATCGCTAAGATGAAAACCATTTTAGCAGAACATCCAAATAGTGCCAAAGGCTGGTTTTTGTTAGGGCGTTTATATATGAGTACAGGACAGATTAAAGGTGCGGAACAAGTGTTCGCTAAAGCGAACCAATTAAAGCCTAATGATTCTGGCATTATGTTACAGTACGCTGAAGCGTCATTTTTCGCAAATGATAAACAGTTGAATCAGACTGCGAAAAAGATGTTACGCCAGATATTGGCCAAAAAGAATGAACAGCCTATGGCATTAAATCTCTTGGCCATGGATGCCTATAACCATAAGCAATATAAAATTGCGGCGAATTACTGGGAGCGTTTGTTATTAGTGATAGGTCCAGATAGTGACCTTGGCAAGGCAGTGCAACAGGCAATTGCCAAGGCGCAACAGCTAGAAACTAGGAGCTAGGGGCTAGGAGCTAGTTTCTAGAAACTAGCTCCTAGTCTCTAGCTTCTAGTTACTGCACATTATCGAGCAATTTTTTCTTAACTTTAATCTCTTTTATCACGCGCTTATTACTATCAGAAAATACAGCTTTTTCAGCCGAATCCATAAAACCTTCGCCATAGTTTTGCGGGGCATATTTCATATGTTCTTTTTTTAAGAATAAGGCTCGTACCCCGACATGACTTAACGGAATTATCTTATAGCGTTTGCCACCATCATAAAAAACCAATACATACATATGATGATAGCTGGCATCTAAGGCATCAATGCGCCCGCTACGATCCTCATCGAGCAAGGTTAAGATATCAAAGTTGGGTACAAAGCCAAGCTTGGTAAGTTCTGGATTAAGCTTTGGTAATTTCTTAAGTGATAAGACCGGTGGCATATACAATAATAAAATGCCATCGCCTAAGTTACGAATAGATGATTCAGTAACTTTACCATCAGCATTTAAATCTATGGCCAGGACATCGATTGTTTTAGCTTGTTTGGCAGTTACGACTTTTTGAATGCCCTGAGAAACCTCACCCATTGCAGAATTGGTTGTTTGCTTTGGCTGGGCATAGGCAATCATCAGACTCAATATACAAAGACAGAATGTAGTGAATATTTTTATGATGCGCATGATAACTCCAATTTATGTATCTATTATATAGTCTAGTATACATATATTAGCTGTGATCAATTTTCTAAAAAGATTTCCTCATCAAAGGCTTTTTCACTCTTGCCTACAATGCACGCCACTGTGGCATCCCCCGAGATATTCACAGAGGTACGGATCATATCTAATAGTCGGTCAATACCTATGATCATGGCTATACCTTCGATGGGTAAGCCTACTTGCTTAAGTACAAGTGTGAGTGTAATTAATCCGACGCTAGGTACTCCTGCTGTACCGATAGAGGCTAATACAGCAGTAAAGATCACAGTCAGATAGCCAGTAAGTCCAATATCAATACCATATGTATTGGCAATGAAGACGGTGGCAACACCTTGCATAATTGCGGTGCCGTCCATATTGATAGTGGCGCCAAGTGGGATAATAAAAGATGCAACTGTATTATCGACGCCTAGTTTGTCACGAACTGTCTTTAGCACAATAGGAATAGAGGCATTGCTACTGGACACACTAAAGGCAAAGATTATCGCAGAATACATTTTTTTAAAAAATTGTATCGGGCTGATATTAGCGAATAGTTTTAGCATGACAGGGTAGGTGACAAACAATTGAATCATTAACACTAAAGTCACTACAACAAAATAGCTTATAAGATTTAGAATAAGTTCAAACCCAATCTTGGCAAATAATGTTGCGACCAGACAGAAAACACCATAGGGTGCTAAGACCATAATTAGCATGATAAGTTTCATAATTATTTCATTTAAATCATCAAAGAAGGCCTTGATGCGCTGTCCAGGTTTGCCTGACTGTGCAATAGCATATCCAAAGATTAAGGCAAAGATGATGATTTGCAAGATATTGCCTTTGGCTAAGGCCTCTACTGGATTTTTAGGTATCAGATTAAATAGCATATCTTTTAGCATGGGAACGTCCATGCTTTCAAATCCTGTGGGTAACTGAAGATTAGAGCCACTACCAATATTTGTAATGTATGCAACAACTAAGGCAATACAAATAGCCACAGCAGTCGTTAAGATATACAGCAATAATGTTTTTCCTGCCAAGCTTCCCAATTTACGAGTGTTACTGATATGCGATGAACCACAAACTAAAGAGACTAAGACAATAGGGACAACTAGCATCATAAGTAAATCAATAAATATTTTGCCAATAAAACTTAACAAGCCATCAATAAGGTAAACATTGATCACTTCATATTTAGGAATAAAGTTTAATAGTAAACCGATGATGATGCCAAGTGCCATTCCGATGATAATTTTTTTGGCTAATCTTTTTGACTGGTCGTGATTTGTTAATTCATTTTGGTCCATGATGTTTTATTCTTTATTTTGTTTAGTTGGTTGTTGATATTTCTCGCGTAACACTCTGCGCATAATTTTATTTGAAGCTGTGCGCGGTAACTCGGTAACGAATACAATATCATGTATCTTAAATAATGGGTTTAATTCTTGTTTAATTGTTTGTTGCATTAATGTTTTTAGAACAGTTTGAGAAATATCGTAGTGCGAAGCGGCGGGTACAACATAAATAACTAATTGCTGGGGGCCACCATGATTAGGCTTAATTGCAATGGCCGCAGTTTCATAGACAGGGCCCAACTTATCAAGTACACGTTCGAGCTCCGCTGAACTGGTTTTAATACCACCAAGATTCATCGTGTCATCAATTCGACCATGGGCACGATAAAATTGTTGGTTTATTTTTTCAATTTGATCCCCATGACGGCGTAATATCTCGCCATTAGGGCCTTTAGGCATTGCATGATAATAGATTTTATAATGATCCCTGTTCAGTAACTTAGTTGATAAGCCAAAGGCCGGCGCCATAATGGCAATCTCACCATTGTTTGTCGGTTTGCCGTGTTCATCTAAAATAATAATATTGAGTCCTAGGGTAGGGGTGGTAAACGTCCCTGGGGCATTACCTGTCATGATAGTACTTGTTAAATAGCTGCCAGCAATTTCTGTGCCACCGCAATATTCTATGACAGGTTTTATACCCGCTAGCGACATTAAATAAAACATGTCATCAACATTTGAGCATTCTCCGGTTGAGGTAAACAATTTTATTTGTCCCCAATCAAACTGTTCCATACAAGCGCTCTCTCGCCATGATTTCACCAGAGTAGGTACGACCCCCAAGAGATTCACCTTGGCCTTGGCGACAAATTCTCCAAAACCAGTGCTTTGAGGTAAGCCATCATATAGTACAATCGTTGCCTTATTGATAAGTGTTGCGAACAATAGCCAAGGGCCCATCATCCAGCCTAAACTCGTCGGCCAACAAAAGCGCTCTCCGGGTTTTAAATCATGATGATAGTAACTGTCGCTTGCGGGCTTGATGGCGGTATAATGGAACCATGGGATTGCCTTTGGATCACCTGTCGTTCCTGATGAAAATAGAATAGTCATGATATCGTCTGCAGCAGCAGAATAAGGTTTGAAATCGTCATCTGCTATTAAAAAATCACTAAATTTAAAATCACCTGTTCGTAGTTGCTTATCATATTGATCGTCGACGCATGGCAGCACAATCGCTTGTGGGCACTTGGCCGCAATTATCTTTTCATAAAGCGGTAAATGTTTGCGATTACGTAATAAATAATCTTGGCAAAAGATCGCCTTAGCTTTACCAATACTAACCCGGGTTTGTATCTCTTTGGGGGCAAAGCTTTCAGCAATAGGTACCGCAATAAGGCCTGCTTTAATAACTCCAAGATAGATGGCACATGCATTTGCATGCATTGGCATATAAATAGCAATGGCGTCTCCAACTGCAAAACCGAACTCTTTTAGGCTATTAGCAATGCGATTACTCAAGCTATCTAACTCACCGTAGGTCATGGTGTTTAAGGCACCTTCTTCTGCTTGCTGGATAATGGCAATTGCATTAGCGTCACCATTAAAGATTGATTCAGTGATATTAAAGTTAGCGCCAGGCAACCAGTCAGCATTTTCAACGCCATTGCTCAAATCAACTAGCTGTTGATAGGCCGTATTAAATTTAATGTTCAATTTATTGAAGGTATAGTCCCAAAATTTTTGTTGGTTCTGATAACTAAATTCATGTAATTTGGAATAATCGCTAATATTTAATTCTTGTAATGCGCGATAAATATTACTTTGTTTGATAGTTGCGTCAGAAGGGAGCCAGGCTACGGCTGGTTCATGCTTCCAGTCAGGATACACTGTATGGTAGAGTAAACGTAAGAGTTTAATATCATTAATGCGTGGCAGGACATCCGTTAGTAAATGTTGCCAACACGCTTGGCCTTTGTATTTGTTTATATACGCATTAATTTTTATAGCCAATTCGCGACTATGTTCATGGTCAATGCCATGTGCTTGTAAATTTTGAGGAGTTATTGTTTTATGCATTTTTTATTTGCTCAGTTTTATTGTTGCTCGGGCGAGATTAGCAATTAATCTGTTAAATCAAGACCTACACCCTTGCTCGCGCAACCTTGGAATTATTTGCTTTTCCTAGATACCGGGTAATAAATTTCCCTGCGTGTATTAATTTATCTAAATCAATTCCGGTTTGAATTTCCATGCCATGTAACATATACAATACATCTTCGGTGGCGACATTACCAGTAGCACCTTTGGCATAAGGACAACCCCCCAGACCGGCGACTGAACTATCAATAATATGTATACCTAATTGTAGGGCGGCAAAGATATTTGCCAAGGCTTGACCATAGGTATCATGAAAATGCGCTGCTAACGCGGACACAGGGACTTTTTGCATCACGGCATTTAACATGTTTACAGTCTTAATGGGGGTCCCAACTCCAATGGTGTCACCCAGCGAGATTTCATAACAACCCATTTGAAATAAGGTATCCGCCACCTCAGCGACTTTTGCTGGGGCAATTTTACCTTCATATGGGCAACCCAAGACACAAGAGATATAACCGCGAACTTTTATATTGTTTGCCTTAGCTTGCTGAATAACTTCTTTAAAGCGTTGATAACTTTCAGCGATTGTACAATGTATATTTTTTTGAGTGAATTTCTCTGACGCAGCACCAAAGACTGCAATCTCTTTTGCATTGGCGTTAAATGCCGCTTCAAATCCCTTTAAGTTGGGCACCAAAACTGGATAACTCACACCAGGCTTTTTTTCAATTCCGGTTAATACATATTTATTATCAGCTAATTGGGGAATCATTTTTGGCGAGACAAAACTCGTTGCTTCAATCGTCTTTAAGCCTGTTTCAGAGAGTAAATTAATAAACTTAATTTTAACATCTGTTGGCACCGATATCGGCTCATTTTGTAGGCCATCACGCGGTCCCACTTCAACAATTTTAACCGATGTCGGTAAATTCATATGTTAGATAATCCTTTTATAGGTCGAGTTAAGTCAAGATTTGAATCCACTCATACCTCAAGCGATAACAATTCGACGCCTTCGTCAACCATGTCGCCAACTTGATAGTGAATTGCCTTGATAACTCCATCATTAGGTGCATTGATGGTATGTTCCATCTTCATGGCTTCGATGACAATTAACCGATCGCCGCGCTGTACCGATTTTCCAGTTTCGGCATATAATGCAACCACAGTGCCTGGCATAGGTGCATTGAGGCTCCCACTCGTCTCATCCTGAAAGTTATAGGCGGCAGTTTTATCATGTATCTTTGCCTTATAGAAAAATCCATTGCCGAATAAATACAGTGTTTGGTCATCACGAAAGACGTTCATGCGCAATTGCCCATTATCGAGAAAATTCACAATGAGTTCATTGCTACTATTTAGATTACCAGTTATCAAATATGCCACATTGTCTAATGAAAATTGCAAGAGCCCATTGTGAACTTGATAAGGTATTCTAATCATTTCATCATCAATAATAAACTCGACGGTTTGTTGTTGTGTCAAGTTTAAGCGCCAACAGTCCGTTGAATACCATGGCGAATATGGATCCATATTGTTCGATGCCGCATGTTGATTTTCTTGCTTATGTAATAAATCAAGATAGAGTACAGCACATGCTAAATAATGATTAGGTATGGTAATGTTTTTTATAAAGATAGCTTCATGGTGTTGCTCGATAAAATCAGTTGCAATATCTCCGACAATAAAATCAGATTGACTAATAATTCTTATTAAAAACTCGATATTCGTTGTGATGCCGATGATATGATAATTCGCAAGTGCTTGATTGAGTTTGCGAATGGCTAGTTGTCGTGTTTTATCCCAGACAATGAGCTTGGCAATCATTGGATCATAATAGGGTGTAATATTACTGCCTTGCGCAACTCCACTGTCAATTCTTAAACCCTCGTCTTCAGATGGTAGCGATAATAATTTTATTTCACCCATTGTAGGTAAAAACTCATTATCTGGATCTTCGGCATAGATTCGTACTTCAATGGCATGACCATTAATCGTTAAATCTTTCTGTGATAAGGGTAATGGTTGATTGTCAGCGACTAATAATTGCCAATGGACTAGGTCTAAGCCAGTGATTAACTCAGTAACTGGATGCTCAACTTGCAAGCGAGTATTCATTTCCATGAAATAAAATTCACCCAGCTCGTCTAATAAAAATTCAATGGTACCAGCACCAACATACTTGATTGCCTTGGCGGCCTTTATGGCTGCCTCACCCATTTTTTTACGCAGTCCTTCATCCATTCCAGGGGCCGGGGCCTCTTCAATTATCTTTTGATGACGTCGTTGGATGGAGCAATCACGTTCAAATAGATAAATATAGTTTTGGTGTTTATCGCCAAATATTTGGATTTCAACATGACGTGGCTTAGTGAGATATTTTTCTAATAAAATCTTGTCATCATTAAAACTGGATAAGGCTTCGCGTTTCGCGCCTGTTAAGGCATTCTCAAGGTCTTGTTCTTGATCAACAACACGCATACCTTTGCCACCACCACCCGCCGAGGCCTTTAAGATGATGGGATATCCTATCTTTTGTGCCTCTTTTTTAAAGGTGGTAAAATCTTGTTGTTCGCCGTGATAACCTGGGATTAAGGGGACCTTGGCCTCAGCCATGATCTTTTTGGCTGCACTCTTAGAACCCATGGCATAGATTGCTTCAGGGCCTGGACCAATAAAACAAATGCCGGCTTGTTCACATAACTCAGCAAATTCAGCATTTTCTGACAGAAAGCCATAGCCTGGATGGATTGCTTGGGCGCCACTTGCAATAGCAATATCAACAATTTTTTCACCACGAAGATAACTCTCAGTGCTTGGACTTTTGCCAATATAATAACTTTCATCGGCTAATTTTACATGCAACGCATGGCTATCGGCATCAGAATAGACGGCGACGGTTAATATGCCTAAGCGCTTTGCTGTTTTTATGATGCGACAGGCAATTTCACCACGATTGGCAATTAATATTTTATCAAACATTGTCATCAATCCAACTTGGTTTGCGCTTATTTAAAAAGGCAGTTAAGCCTTCTTGACCCTCAGCAGAAACTCGGAGTCTAGCGATGTGTTTTGCGGTTTCTGTTAATAAATCAGTATTGATATCTCTGGTTGCAACATCATGGATGAGTTGTTTGCATTCCGCGATCGCTTGGGGCCCATTGCATAACAATGTTTTGGCCACGTCATAAGTGGTATCAGTTAGTTGAACATGTTCACTAACCTTGTGTATCAAACCAAGTTTGACAGCGGTCTTGGCGGTAATCTTTTCTGCAGTTAAGAAATATCGATGCGCCGCTCGTTCGCCTATGGCTTTGATCACATAAGGACTGATGACCGCAGGTATTAAACCGAGTTTAACTTCAGATAAGCAAAAAATGGCTTTGCTACTGGTAATCGCGATGTCACAACAACTAACTAGCCCGACACCACCACCGAAGGCTGCACCATTAACCATGGCGATGGTTGGTTTTGACAAGCGATAAAGTTGTTGCATCATTTGAGCCAAGCGTAGTGAATCATTCATATTTTCTTGTTCACTATAATTGACCATGTCACGCATCCAATTTAAATCGGCACCGGCACAAAAGCTTTTACCTTGACCTGTTACAATGACCACGCGGACATCGTGTTGTTGTTCACAATCAGTTAACACAGCACAAAATTCTGCGATCAATTGTTCATTAAAGGCATTATGTAATTCCGGTCGATTTAGAATTATCTTGGCGATGCCATCTTGTTTTTCAAAAATTAATGTTGATTGTTGCATCTTTACATCCTGAAGATACCAAATTTACTATCTGCTATAGGTGCATTTAATGTGGCTGAGAGTGATAAACCCAAGACTTTGCGGGTATCGATTGGATCGATGATACCATCATCCCAGAGTCTGGCGCTGGAATAATAGGGATGACCTTGTTGTTCATATTGTTCCAGAATAGGCGCTTTTAATTTGCTTTCATCATCTTCGGGCCATGAGAGTCATTATGCTTTAGTTTCAGTTTTCGCTTTAACTTGTGGCTAAGTACATTAGCTGCTTGTTCACCGCCCATCACAGAGATTCGGGCATTTGGCCACATCCATAAGAATCTTGGATTATAGGCGCGGCCGCACATAGCATAATTACCGGCACCGAAGCTGTTGCCAACAATAATGCTAAGTTTGGGTACTCTTGTGGTGGCAACTGCCGTTACCATTTTGGCGCCGTGTTTGGCGATACCGTTAGCTTCATATTTACTACCGACCATAAAGCCAGTGATATTTTGTAAAAAGATAGCGGAATTTTACGTTGATCGCAAAGTTCAATAAAATGCGCGCCTTTGAGCGCTGAGTCAGAAAATAAAATACCATTGTTGGCAACAATACCAACTGGATAACCATATAAATGGGCAAAGCCACAAACCAACGTAGTCCCAAATAGGGCTTTAAATTCATGGAATACAGAACCATCAACAATACGTGCGATAAGTTCGCGAATGTCATAAGGTTTACGCGGATCGGCTGGTATTAAGCCATAGATTTCTTCTGCCGGATATAAGGGTTCAACACTTGCATTGGTTGCCAATTGTTGTACCTTTTGGCGATTTAAATTGGCGACGATATTGCGTGCAATATTTAAGGCATGGATATCATCTTGGGCATAATGATCAGAGACCCCTGAATGTTTGCAATGGACATCTGCGCCGCCTAATTCTTCGGCGGTGACAATTTCGCCGGTCGCGGCTTTGACTAATGGTGGGCCTCCTAAAAAGATAGTAGCATTGCCTTTGACCATGACACTTTCATCGGCCATCGCTGGGACATAGGCACCGCCAGCAGTGCAAGACCCCATAACTACAGCGATTTGAGAAATTCCCTTGGCGGACATATTGGCTTGGTTATAAAAGATGCGACCAAAATGTTCTTTATCTGGAAAAACCTCATCTTGTTTCGGTAAAAAGGCACCGCCAGAGTCGACTAAATAAATGCAAGGCAAGTGATTTTGCTCGGCAATCTCTTGCGCGCGCAAATGTTTTTTCACAGAAATAGGGTAGTAGGTACCACCTTTTACCGTAGCATCATTCGCAACAATCATGCATTCTTGGCCAGAGACTAAGGCAATACCACTGATGACACCACCGGCGGGCACATCATCTGGATAAAGTTTATAGCCTGCTAATTGTGACAATTCCAAAAATGGTGAACCTGAATCTAATAGGGTATCGATGCGCTCACGAGGTAACAGCTTACCTTTTTCTTGATGGCGTTTGCGTGCCGACTCGGAACCACCCATTTGGATTTGTTCACAGAGATCCCGCAGCGCCTTGACCTGTATCATCATTTGTTCTGCATTTTGCTGATAGTCTTGGCTACGAGTATTGATTTTTGATTTTAATATTGTCATAGCTTAGTCTAATGCCTTTTAATTTATTATCGCATTCTCTTACCTATTTTACCCGACAAGCACTGCAAACAATAGTAACCATGTGGCCCAGAATACATGAGGAAAGTAGTCAAAATATTTACGTGTAACTCCCCAGTAAAATCCGGCAGGAATTAAGGCCACGATAAGCGGAACCATGAATAAAGCGATAGTCTTACGGATTAAAGCACCAATATCGCCACCAGAAAAGATTTGGCCAAGTAAACTTGACATCACTTTATGACTATAAACCAACCAATGTAATAGTAGTGCACTTTGATGGACCGCCAAGATAGCGATCAAACTGACGATAATTGCAATGACGATGTGCTTTAGCATGGGATATCACTCCATATTGTGGTTATTATAGTAATAATACCGCTATATTGCTTAAACACAGGCGAAAGCAAGGCATAATGTAGGAATAAGGTTGGATGGATGATAGTGTTTAATTAGAAACCCCCTCACCATCCCCTCTCCTCTAAAAGGGGAGAGGGAACAAGAAGGGAACATCTTTCTCAAAGGGGAGAGAAATTAAGAAGGGAGCCTATATGTTCTGTCGTTCGTTTTCAGTCTTCTGTCATCCGAACGAGTGAGGCGGATTGTAATAAATTATCATCATTTCCACTTATGTACCCGATACACCGCCAATAATTGATTAGCTTTATCAAAATATTTATCACCGATGTACCAACCTAAGGCATCAGAATAAGCATACTCATCGGTTAAATATTTTTGTGGATGGCGATCAGTTGATTCATAGACAAGGATGGAAAAGATTTTGCCGGGAATTTTATTTTCCGCTGTGGGAAAATTTTGAAATTGTTTAATGACTTGATATTCCATGACACCATGCTCAGTAACAAAGGTATGTTTGCCATTAAAGTCACGCTCATGTAGACGCGTAAAATAAAATTGTAAATCATTGCCGACTTTCAATGGAAATAAATGACCTGATTTATGCTTTATATTCGTGATGTCAATCTTATTGTAGTAAAGCTGATAGCCATTAGGGCCAGTGACGGTCATTTTTTCTAACGGCCAAAAGATGCCACCATAACTAATACCTTTACCATCAACAATGGCGGTTGAGCCTGGCGCAATACCATTAAATATTAATCCGTCCTGAATAATTTCACGGGTCCAGTATTTGGTTTTAAAGCCTTGGCTGTAGACCGGATTCATTTGATAATGCGATCGGTATTGGCCTGTGCTGGCGGCGTGGCTGATTAAATTGGTTTGTTTGACGGTGCGCTTGGGTGCGTTAGCAAACATTTTATCGGCGGCAACTTCTGGGGTTAGTTTACTGATTTCAGGGTTGCCTGGATAGATGGATGATGGATAGCTTGTTGCAAAGCAAGAGTAGGGTAGTAGTAGGTTTGCAAAAATGAATAAAGGAAACTTTTTACAAATTTTTAATTTCATTTTTTATCCTTAAAATATAATTAAATTGCTAACCTCGATGCTATTTTTATTTGTTGGCGTATTATTATAACCCCCTCACCCTCCCCTCTCCCCCAAGGGGGAGAGGAAATAAGAAGTGGAACCCCAAATGCTTAAAGTTATTGCAAAGCTAGCAAGGTCTGTAAAACTCATAATAATTATATCTGCTCACCCCGAAGGGGTGAGCCCCACATTTCCCTCTCCCCCTTGGGGGAGAGGGGAGGGTGAGGGGGTTTATAAAAAAACTCTAGTCTCTAGTCTCTAGTCTCTTTTCTAGTTTCTAGTTTCCAGCACCTAGCTCGCTAACTCCACTGCAACCGCTGTTGCTTCACCACCGCCGATACAAAGCGCTGCCACGCCACGTTGCTTACCATATTGTTGCATCGCTGCAACCAAGGTCACCAAGATCCTTGCCCCTGATGCGCCAATCGGGTGACCTAAGGCGCAAGCACCACCGTGGACATTGACTTTGTCATGCGGCAATTTTAAATCATGCATGGCTGCCATAGTAACCACTGCGAAGGCTTCATTAATCTCATATAAATCGACACTATCGGCAGGCCAACCGGTGCGTTCTAAAACCTTTTTGATGGCACCGACGGGTGCCGTGGTAAACCATTCTGGTTCTTGAGCGAAACCGGCATGATCTTTAATAATTGCTAATGGTTTTACACCAAGTTTTTGCGCGATTGATTGTCGCATTAATACTAATGCTGCAGCCCCATCAGAGATTGAACTTGAATTGGCCGCAGTTACCGTTCCATCTTTAGCAAAAGCTGGTTTTAATTGGGGGATTTTTTCTGCCTTGGCCACCTCTGGGTTTTCATCATGTTTGACGGTATACTCTTCTTTGCGAGTGGTAACGGTCACAGGCACAATCTCTTTATCAAAACTTCCATTAGCGGTTGCCTCTTGGGCCCGTTTTAAAGAAGCAATGGCAAATTCATCTTGTGCTTCGCGACTAAATTTATATTTTTTTGCCGTATTTTCAGCAAATACACCCATTAATTTACCGCGGTCATAGGCATCTTCAAGGCCATCTAAAAACATGTGGTCGATCAATTGGCCATGACCCAGCCGATAACCAGCCCTCGCCTTGGGTACTAAATAGGGTGCATTGGTCATACTCTCCATGCCGCCTGCAACAACGATATCATTATGGCCACACTTGATTGAGTCAAAGGCAAACATCACTGACTTCATGCCTGAGCCACACATTTTGTTAATTGTGGTACAACCCACGCTTTTGGGTATTCCTGCAGCGATCGATGCCTGCCGTGCTGGCGCTTGACCTTGACCAGCCGGTAAGACACATCCCATGATCACTTCATTGATATCGTCTGGCTTGATCCCTGCCCGTGATATGGCCGCCTTGATGGCGTGGCTACCCAATTCTGATGCGGTGATATCTTTGAATTTACCAAGCAGATTGCCTTGCGCTGTGCGGGCAATGCTTACGATAACGATTGGGTCATTAGTCATGGTTAGTTTCCTTTAAATTATCCTAAAGTCCGTAGTTGAAATGATATTTGAAGTGTAACAGATTGATTTAGAATAGCGTATTAAAAATGTTTGTGGTCACCTTGCTGGTGCTGAAAAAATTTTTAAATAGTCAGATGAATCAAAATGTTGCGCTTCAAATTCGTTTCAACTGCGGATTTTAGGATTATGTAATACATTGTAATAATATGCCTATTATTTAGTTTCGTTAAACAATTCACGCCCAATCAACATCCTCCTAATCTCAGATGTGCCGGCGCCGATTTCATATAATTTGGCATCGCGCAAGAGACGACCAGTGGGAAATTCATTGATATAACCATTGCCCCCCAGACATTGAATAGCTTCGCAGGCCATCCAGGTGGCCTTTTCTGCGCAATAGAGGATGACGCCAGCGGCATCCTTGCGGGTGACTTCGCCACGATCACATGCCTTGGCGACAGTATATAAATAGGCTCGGCAGGCATTCAAAGTGGTGTACATATCGGCGAGTTTGCCTTGAATAAATTGAAATTCACCAATGGCTTGGCCAAATTGTTTGCGCTCGTGGACATAGGGTACGACCACATCCAAACAGGCTTGCATAATCCCAATCGGCCCGGCGGCCAAGACCAGCCGTTCATAATCAAGACCACTCATCAATACCTTGACACCTTTATTAAGTTCACCGAGGATATTTGTTTCGGGCACTTCGCAATCGCGAAAGACTAACTCTGAAGTGTTAGAGCCACGCATCCCAAGCTTATCCAACTTTTGCGCACTCTCAAATCCGGGCATATCTTTTTCAATAATAAAGGCGGTAATACCTTTGGAGCCAGCGTTTTTATCAGTCTTGGCATAGACGACAAGCACTTCGGCATCCGGACCGTTGGTGATCCACATTTTACTGCCATTTAAGATGAAGCGGTCGGATTTTTTTTCAGCCCGTAATTGCATACTGACGACATCAGAACCAGAACCGGTTTCACTCATTGCCAAGGCACCAACGTGCTCACCACTGATGAGTTTAGGAAGATACTTTTCTTTTTGTATTTGATTGCCATTACGACGAATTTGGTTGACACAGAGATTGGAATGGGCACCATAACTTAAACCGATCGAGGCTGAGGCGCGGCTAATCTCTTCCATAGCAACACAATGTTCCAGATAGCCAAGACCGGTGCCGCCAAATTCCTCTTCGACAGTAATGCCAAGTAGGCCAAGTTCACCTAGTTGTGGCCAAAGTTGGCGCGGAAAGGTGTTGCTGTGATCAATCTCGGCCGCCATTGGGGCAATTACTCGACTAGCGAAATTGGCCACAGTGTCACGAATCATATCAGCAGTTTCACCAAGGGCGAAATTCAGTCCTGTTTGCATAGTTACTTTCTTCCTTTGATGTCCAGACGGTGTTGTTATGTGCTCAAATGATTACATAAAATGCGACATAGATAAAGACTTCAGTATTACCCAGGATTGGTATATTATCCTAGAATCGGCAGTTGAAATTGTAGTGAGCGCGCTTAAGCTAATGAAGGTACAGGTGATTTTTGCAAAATTTTTTGCGGCAGTACTCACCCGTAAGGTAAAAAAAACTTTGCAAAGATCGCCTGTAGATTCAGACGATTAGGCGCTCGTCATAGATTTTAACTGCCGATTCTAGGATTATCTATAAGACCTGAATGTGTTTAGAGGATTTGCGGGGAAAGTTATGCGATACAAGGACATACTATTGTGGGGTCATTCACTGGCAGATTTTACTGAAATGTTTAATTTGACCGAAAAAGATTTGCAAGGCAAGGTTTTAGATTTTTACGGTGGTCCGGATAGCTTTAATGCTGAATTTACTGCCAAAGGCGGCAAAGTAGTGTCCTGTGACTCGATCTTTAAATTGTCTCGTGAAGACATTGAAAAACGTGTTGAAACAGTGTTTGATGAAATGCTCAAGATTGTCAAACACAATCAGGATCGGTTTATCTGGGATAAATTTAAATCGCCTGATGAGCTTGCCGAGGCACGTCATAAGAATATCGAATTATTCCTCAAGGATTATGAACAAGGGAAGGCCGATGAACGTTATATCGCTTGTGAATATGACCATATGCCATTTAAGGATGGGGAGTTTGATTTAGCGCTGTGCTCTCATTATTTATTTGCTAATTGTCCTGAGCAAACCATAGAGTTTCATATCAGTGCTATTACCGAACTTTGTATTGTCGCCCGTGAATTGCGCATATTTCCATTATTAAATTCATTGGGTGAAATCCCGGACTTTGTGGGTCCATTGCTACAAGAACTTAATGAAATGGAATACGGTGTTGAAATTAAGGCCGTGCCGTATGAATTTCAAAAGAAAGGTAATGCCATGTTGCGGATTTGGCCGCAGACCTGTGATGTATAGCTATGTTTTATAATATTATTAGGCCATTATTATTTTCTCTTGAGCCTGAGAGGGCGCATGCACTTAGTTTGAAATTGCTTGGTATCGCAGATAAATTAGCATTAACCAAGTTGCTACCGAAACCGATGACTTACCCAGTTAAGGTGATGGGACTTGAGTTTCCCAATCCAGTTGGTTTGGCGGCAGGCTATGATAAAAATGCGGAATATATCACACCTTTGTCTAGCTTAGGGTTTGGCTATTTGGAAGTGGGTACGGTGACACCAAAACCTCAAGTTGGAAATCCGCAACCGCGCGTACATCGTTTGCCAGAGGTACAAGGCTTAATTAATTGTTTAGGCTTTAATAACAAAGGCTTAGAATATTTTGTTGAGCAATTACAGCAGTCTATCTACCAAGGTGTTCTAGGTATTAGTATCACGCAAAATAATGCCACACCATTTACCTCAGCGATTGCAGATTATTTGGCATGTTTAACCGCGGTTTATCCATACGCGAGTTATATAACTATCGATGTCTCTTGTCCGAATGTCCCAAATAAGGTAAGCCTTGAGATTGGTGAACCATTCGAACATTTATTAAGTGCCTTGAAAGAACGCCAGGCCGCCTTGGTCAAACGCTATGAGCGTTATGTCCCCTTGGTTATCAAAGTAGGGGCCGACTTTAGCAATGAAGAATTGGCTAGCATTGCTGGTTCGCTATTGAAATACAAGATCGATGGTGTCGCCGCTATTAATACCACTAAACAACGGCCTAATATTGCTACTCATCCCATGGCAAAGTACAAAGGTGGTTTGAGTGGTGCCCCAATTCGTGAATTGGCCTTAAATGCTGTACGTGAACTACATCGCCACCTTGGCAAACAAATTCCTATCATCGGTTTGGGTGGCATTATAAGCGGTGAAGATGCCTGTGCCATGTTAGACGCCGGTGCTAGTCTGGTGCAAGTCTATACCGGTTTGGTTTATCATGGGCCGGCCTTGATACGCGAGATTGTCTCTGCCATTTCGGCAAGATAGTGTGATTCGCTGCACTATCACATTGTATACAATGCTACATTGGCATTGTTGGGGCGCCAAAACCACTTGGCCAATTCACATGATATGTCGTATCCGGGGTTGCTTCAAAGGCGCTGGATTCATGTGGATAAGTGGCGCCAGTCGGTTGTCCAAGGGTTTTAACAGTATAGGTGCCGATAATGACATACTGATTACCCGGAAAGCACTGGAAAGAGCCGGTACTGCTACTGGAAAAAGTTCCAAGGCTTTGGATATTCGCGGTTGTGCGATTACCTTGTGGATAAACAGAAAAGGTGACTTTATCGCCTTGCCATTGTCCAGCGATATTAATTTTTACTTTACAAGTATGAGTATCAGCGTAACTGGCTGTGATAAGCGCTAACGCCAACAGGATAGGGCTTGCACTTATGCTTAAGAATTTTTTATTAATCATGACATGACCTCAATTAAACACAAACGTATTATGGTTAATTATAGGACAATCATCGGGTAATAAAGGTAATGTCTCTACTCTTCAGGGTTATTTTTTTGGGCTTTTTTATTAGCTTTTTTGGTTGTTGTCTTTGGTGAATCGCCAGCATCAGCTTCACTGACCTTAGCCTGCTCCCCTTGGATAGCAGTTGTGCCACCAGTTTCAGTTTGCTGTTTGCTTGCGGCTTCCTGTTCGGATTCTGCCTGTTTGAGAGCCTCAAACATTTTTATTAACTCACTATGTTTTGTGCGTAAAGTGTTTACCGTACGGTTTTGAATGACTTGAATATCATGTAATTGATTAATCAATAATTCTAACTCTAGGAATTTGACCTTCATTGGGTCTTGTTCTTTTTCCAAGGCCTCATGGGTCGCCTCGGCCGAGCCAGGTCCGGCAAGCGAATCCAACATGGTTTTGAATTTGTTGAGTACCCCGGGCATATTCGATGATAAATCAGAGATTTTAAACTTGGCCATGATCGTCCTCTCATATCTATAATAATTGTAATTAGTTAATTCGCTGTAGTACACGCTTATGTAACAGTGTAGCACAACTCGAGGCCATACGGCAGGTTAAGTCAAACGGCGCCAAGCCTTATTTTTGCCCCCCAAGTTTAATAAAAAATACAAAATGGCAACCGTGAGCACGCCTGTCAATGCCTTTTGAGGTTCTGTTTGTAAGGCATAAATACTAAAGCCCATGCCTAACAATGTAGCTACACAATAACCCCAAAAGCCCCATTTTCGCCACCGGGTTATGGCAAATAGGAAAACCATATTTAATCCTGAGAAAAGCAGTCCGCCGAGAATCACATTCATGGAAACCAGTAAATGGTTGTCTCCCATTTGGTATATAGCAAAGGTAATAACGACAGTGAGCATATTGGCAAAGATTAATAGATAGACGTAACTCAATACAAAATAGTGTACGATAGGGGTCTTTTTTTTATTTTTAATTTTTGTATTGTTCTTAGTCTTTGATGCCGTAAGCGAAGATTTGCCAAACATGTGTGATCTACCTCTAGTAAGAATAATCTCAATCTGTTCTTGGTAATAAGTTTATCGGATTATTGTACCATATTTGTTTTATAAATGACTGATTACGTGTTGATAAGTTTGTAAAATAGTGTCATTGAAACAACAAAAATAAACTTGCTGTATATTTTTATCCTTGGCCAAGAAATCTTTAACCGTGATCACCGCAATTTCGCAAGCCTCTGCAATCGGGTATCCATAAACACCGCAGCTGATAGCAGGGAAGGCAATGGTTTCGATTTCATGCTTGAGTGCCAACTGCAGACTATTTTGGTAACAATCCGCTAATAACTTTGCCTCATCTTGGTGACCACCGGCCCATACAGGCCCAACCGTGTGGATCACGTGATCACAGGGTAAATCATAGGCCTTGGTGATCTTTGCTTCGCCAGTTTCGCAACCACCTAGGGTTTTACATTCAGCTAATAACTTGGGCCCAGCGGCACGATGGATGGCGCCATCGACACCACCACCACCCAGGAGTGTCTTATTGGCCGCATTGACAATGGCGTCGACCTTGAGTTCAACGATGTTGGCTTTGATTGGCTGGATGCGAGTGAATGTTGTAGTCATGTTTAACTCCTTGTATGTATTCATTATACATTTGTTTAATGAAAAAGTTTATTTAGAGCTCCCTCACCCACCCCTCTCCCCCAAGGGCTGAGGAATCTGCGCATTTTTATCAAAACCACATTGCTCAAACGTTGTCATTCCGGGGGTTACTGCAACTTGGCGAGCAGAGCCGAGCTTAGTTGCAGTTGCAACCCGGAATCCAGGAATGATAGCGTTTCATGATATGATGGCTTTGCAATTCCTGGATCCCGGCTCATAACTGCAAGTAAGTTCGACTACGTCTCACCAACTTGCAGTAATGGCCGGGATGAGTGCGCCACGAAGTGGTTAGATTCACGTGAGTGAAAGTCTCACCTGTGAAAGTGTGACCCAACACACACAGAACCGAGTCTTGGGCTTTTAACGGTAACGTTAAAGGCTAAGCGTAGACAGGGATGCTATAGGCCATAACCAAGCGGTTAGGCGATTGAGCCCCGAAATGAAATTATTGGGACGGTTGACATAGTTCATCCAATGGAAAACAACATCATAGTGAACATCAATGGGCAGAACACTACGACGTCCCCGGGGTCGAAGAGCGTGGCATGTAGCAAATGAAGCTAACTAAACGTGGGAGATCCTATGGTGTCTTCAAGGACGGAGTATTGGCCAACAAGGGTAACAGCGAGGAAGCCAAAACGCACCATAGGAAGTCCGATTGGTGGTAGTAGTGATGAAACAGAGTAACGACTGCGGAGCGAAGCACCATCGGTAACAACAACCTGAAGAGAGAAACGCGAATGGAGATGACAAAACCACCAAGAACAGCGGCCACAGTGCTCGACAGGATAGCCTGGATATCCGCGAAGGAACCGGAAGGAAAGTTCTTCAGCTTGATGCACCACATCAACGAAGGGTCACTTCGCGACTGCTACCACAAGCTTGATGGAAAGAAAGCGGTGGGAGCGGATGGTATCACGAAAGAAGGGTATGGTGAAAACCTAGCGGCAATCCGCTGCCTGCAGTGAAGATTTGCCATAACCTTTATGAGCCAATATCCAGGTAAAGGTTGTTATCGTGAGCCTATTGCGTTAATCGCGCACGATGGGTTCTAACGAGGGGCCGGGGCACAATGATAATAGGGTAGAAATAATGTGACACCACCATAATGCGAAAGCAGGTGGGAACGGGGAATACAAACATCGACCTATGTTGTCAAAGGATCCGGCCTACTCACGATGGTGGAAAAATCACATGTATCAAATAATGTAACAACATAGTTGATGACAATGTTTTTATGCAGCAGAAAAATCACGTCGCGCCACTATTTTTTTAACTATATTGATTTTAATGCTAAATTTTTTTAAAAATGAGCAGAGCCCTCTCCCCAAAGGGGGAGAGGGAAATGTGGAGCTTACCCCTACGGGGTGAGCAGATATAATTACTACTGGCTTTGCAAATATTATTGGCCTTACAAACATATTTGGCTTTGCAATCACTTTGGGCATTTGGGTTTCCACCTCTTATCACTCTGAGCATTGGGGGTTCTACCTCTTATCCCTCTCCCCTTGGGGGAGAGGGAAGGGTGAGGGAGTATCTGAATAAATCCTAGTCTCTAGTCCTTAGTCTCTAGTCCATAGTCCCTAGCCCCTAGTTTCTAGTTGGCATAAGGCTATCACTTCGGGTAAACTTGTCAGCTTAATTTGAACACTATAGCCACAACGGCTATGCCTTAAGCAGTATGGAATTATGCGATTAAACGAGATTAAACTAGCGGGTTTTAAATCCTTTGTCGACCCCACGACAGTGCGCTTTAGCGGGCAAATTGGTGCTATTGTTGGTCCCAATGGTTGTGGTAAATCTAACATCATTGACGCCGTGAAATGGGTGATGGGTGAGAGCTCTGCCAAAAACCTACGCGGCGAAAGTATGACCGATGTCATCTTTAACGGTAGTACGCAACGTCAACCGGTTGGCCAAGCCTCGATAGAATTGGTCTTTGATAATAGTGAAGGCAAGCTTGGTGGTGAGTATGCCAAGTATCAACAAATATCTATCAAGCGCGTGGTAACCCGTGATGCGCAATCTAATTACTATCTCAATGGTGCCCGTTGCCGTCGGCGCGATATCACAGATTTGTTTTTAGGTACGGGTCTTGGGCCACGTAGTTACGCCATCATTATGCAAAACACAATCTCGCGCTTGATCGAGGCCAAACCTGAAGAATTGCGTATCTTTTTGGAAGAGGCAGCGGGCATTTCAAAATACAAAGAGCGTCGCCGCGAAACCGAATTACGGATTAAACACACCCGTGAAAATTTAGAAAGACTCAATGACATACGCGCTGAACTTGATAAACAACTGCAACATTTGCAAAGACAGGCCAATGCTGCCGAAAAATACAAAGTCTTAAAACAGGATGAGCGCTTGTTGCATGCCCAATTGCAAGTGTTGCATTGGCTGGGCTTTGATCAACAAATGCAAGGCTTGCGTCAAGACAGTGAACAAGTAGAAAACCAATTACAACAAGGCATTGCCGCAATCCGTGCCTTGGATGCCGAGGCTGAGCGAGACCGCGAGCAACATAGTGCCGCCACCGAACACTTTAATGATGTCCAAGGGAATTTTTACAGTATTGGTGCCGAAATTGCGCGTATCGAACAAAGTAAACAGCACCAACAGGAGCGTAAATATAGCCTGCAAGAAGATTACGATCGTGCCAGTGCTGCGGTACGCCAGGCAGAAGAGCAGCTCGAGGCGGACCGCGAAAAGTTGACTAGTTTAACTGAAGAATTGCAATCTGCTGAGCCAGCCCTTGCCGATAAACAAACCCAAGCCGAGCAAGCGGCACAAGAATTGGCAAGCGCAGAGGCTGAAGTCAATGATTGGCAACAACACTGGGATGAGTTCAATCAATTGGCGGCTAAAAATTTACAACAGGCTGAAGTTGAACAGACCCGTATCCGTCATCATGAATCTCAAATTAATGATTTAAAGACCCGTACTGACAAATTGGCGGAAGAAAAAAGTAATATTGATTTCAATAAGTTTGATGAAGAAATTGATGCCATTAGTAAACATCATACTGAATTAGTCACCGCCAAAGAGGCCATCTTGACGAAACTCAATGAGACCCAGGCAGCGTTGACGCAACAAAAGCAAACCAATCATGAATTGACTGAACAATTACATCAAAGTCGTGCCGATTCGCAGCAAACCCAAGGTCGGTTTGCTTCACTTGAGGCATTACAGCAAGCGGCCTTGGGTCAAAAAGATGCCGCTTCGATGCAATGGTTGAAGCAACACCAATTGGATGACAAACCTCGACTTGGGCAACAACTCAGTATTGAGCAAGGTTGGGAGCATGCCTTGGAGACTGTTTTGGGCTCGTGTCTGGAAGCGGTTTGTATTGATGATTTAGCTACTATCGCAGATGATATCACTGGTCTAGAACAAGGTCATTTAGCCTTTATTACGGTAAAGGATGCAGCGACGGCAACGGCCAATGCTGTAACTCAAGTGTCAGCCAAGCCGTTGGCGAGTCTACTCAAACAAAAACATCACGGTTTACATTGGTTGAATTATGTTTATATTGCTGAAGATATTCCACAAGCACTCGAATTAACCAGTAAATTAGCGGCCCATGAATCGGTGATTACCCAATCTGGTATTTGGTTTGGCCCTAATTGGCTACGCATCAGCAAAGAAAAAGATAGTAAGGCCGGTGTCTTACAACGACAACAAGAATTAGCCCAGTTGACAGAACGTCTGGATCAATTAAAGCAAACTATTCAAGAGCAAGAAGATTTATTATTACAAGGCCGAGAGCAATTAGCTGAACTTGAGCAAAAGCGTGAACAGTTACAAGATGAGATTAATACCCATAGTTCGCAACTAGCTGATTGTAATGCCAAGCTACAGGTTAAGCAGGCTGAGAAACGACGTCAACAACAACGCCTGGAACAAATTGAAGCTGAATTAAATAATGCCGAGCAAGATTTGGCCCGATTCCAAAGTGAATTGGCGCAATCGCGTGAACATTGGCAAAAGGCGATGCAACAGGCAGAGCAAGACAGTGACCAACGTGAGCAAATGCTGCAACAGCGAGAGACAACGCGTGAAAGGCTATTACAATTGCGTCAAGCGGCCCGTGAAACCAAAGATGCCGTACACCAATTGAAACTGCGCTATGAAACGGCCAAGACCCAACGGGCGGCGTTAGTGGATAGTATTGATCGTATCGAATCACAATTGGCACAATTACATGGTCAACAATCGGCTGTTTATGATGCCTTGACTAATACCACCGCGCCTATCGCTGAGTTAGAACAGCAATTGGCTGATGCCTTGAATAAGCAATCGCAGGTGGAAAAAACCTTAAATGAAGCCAAATTAGCGGTCGAAGGTTTTGATCAACATATGCGGGAATTAAATCATAAGCGACAACGTTCAGAACAAGATGTCCAGCGTAGTCGTGAGCGATCTGAGCAAATAAAGATGCAAATCAATGGTATCGAGGTGCGCCGACAAACTATTGAAGAAGCAATGCAAGAGACGGAATATACCATTGAAGCCGTGCAACAAGAGTTGCCGCAAGAGGCGAAGATTGAGACCTGGGAACAAGAGCTGGAGACGGTCAGACGGCGTATTGAACGTTTGGGTGCGATAAACCTTGCCGCCATTGATGAATTTAAGACCTTGTCCGAGCGCAAAGAATATCTGGATTCGCAAAATACCGATTTGGAAGATGCGTTACAGACCTTAGAAAATGCGATTCGCAAGATTGATAATGAAACCAAGACCCGCTTTAAAGAGACTTATGATCAATTGAATAATAACTTTAAAACCTTATTTCCCAAGGTCTTTGGTGGTGGTAGTGCGTTTCTTGAATTGACGGGCGATGATTTGCTTGAGACGGGTGTGACTGTACTCGCCAGACCGCCAGGTAAACGCAATTCTACCATTCATTTGTTATCGGGTGGTGAAAAGGCGTTGACTGCCTTGGCGTTAGTGTTTTCCTTATTCCAGTTAAACCCAGCACCGTTTTGCATGCTCGATGAGGTTGATGCACCATTAGATGACGCCAATATCGGTCGCTTTTGTACCCTGGTCAAAGAGATGTCTCAGACGGTACAATTTGTATTTATCAGTCATAATAAATTGGCGATTGAGATGGCGGATCAATTACTTGGGGTTACTATGCGTGAGCCAGGTGTTTCGAGGATGGTGGCCGTAGATATAGATCAAGCCATCTCCATGGCCGAAGCGTGATTATTTTATTAGGCAAACAGCCAGCTTTGGGCGATCTTGAATTTAAATTTACAAAACATGTGCTCATGTATTAACTATACACTGCGCAATGTTTTGTAAATTTAAATCCAACCTCGCCTCAAAGCTGACTGTTTGTGCGTATTCGGGCGCGGAGGGTCTACGGATATTGATGGCCTTGAACAAAGCTGATTGCGAGTAGAGATGAAATAGGATGGTGGGGCAAAAAGATTGCAGTTTGATTTTTAACGTGGGGTGAAGTTTAGTATGAGTTTTGATACGGAAGTAATTTTATTGATTGGTGTGGGGTTAGTTATCCTCTTTACCTTGGTTGCTAGTTTGCGCGTGAAGCGACAACACCGACGGCGTGGCCGTGACCTCGATCAATTTGATGATGTCATCGTTGATGAAGACCTCGATGCCATGATGGTTGAAGAGGGTGTAATCGGTCAAACGCGTTCAAAATCATCTGGGCAACAAGCCGATTTAAGCGGTTTGGGTTTTAATGATATGGATGCGATGTTTGGTCAAGAGAGTTCTGCGCAAGCTGAAGCGCAGCGAATTAAACATGACAAAAAAGACCTTAAAAATTCAGATTTAATTGTCATGTATGTTATGGCCAAGCCGGGTAAAAAATTTGTCGGTTATGAATTACTGCAATCGTTATTGGCGGCGGGGTTGCGTTTTGGTGACATGTCTATCTTTCATCGTCATGAACAAGCCAATGGTCAAGGGAAAATCTTATTTAGCTTGGCATCGGCTACTGAACCTGGGATTTTTGACATGAGTAAAATGGGTGGTTTTGCCTGTCAAGGTTTAACGATGTTTATGCAATTGACACAACCGAAACAAGATGAAACCAGTATTGAACTTATGTTAAAAACGGCCGAACAATTGGCCGAGGATTTAGATGGTGTGATTTTGGATCATACGCGTGAACCTTTGACTGCGGAAATGGGTAATTACTATCGGTCTTTGGTTCGCCGACGGATGAATTAACAGTTAAATTTTAGCTATATTAATATATATGGTTATTGAAAATGTGTTTGGTGGATAGACATGTTGAAAGATGAAACTTTAGATGTATCAAAATGCAAGATCAAAAAGAAAATCGAAAACTTACGAAATGTAATTAATGAACATAACTATCGTTATTTTATTCAGGATAATCCCACTATTTCTGATGCTGAATTTGATCGTCTATTTAGAGAGTTAAGATCGTTAGAAGAGAAATATCCAGAATTCATTACAACTGATTCACCTACTACTCGCGTAGGAGCTCCACCTCAAAAAGAGTTTAATAACGTTAAACATATGCAGCCGATGCTGTCCTTGAACGACGTCTTTGATGAAGATGAATTCAAAGCCTTTGATAAACGCGTGCGTGATCGTCTGGACTCAGATGATAAAATTGAATATGCCTGCGAACCAAAGTTCGATGGTGTTGCCGTAAGTCTTTTATATGAAGCGGGCAAATTAACGCGTGCGGCAACCCGCGGTGATGGTACCACCGGCGAAGACATTACCAATAATATTCGCACCATTAAGAGTGTGCCGTTAAAATTACGTGGTGATGATTATCCCCAAAAAATTGAAGTACGCTCTGAAGTTTATATGCCCATTAAAAAATTTGAGGAATATAACAAGAAGGCGGAAAAAAGAGATGAACGTACCTTTGCGAATCCTCGAAATGCGGCCGCAGGTAGTGTACGTCAATTAGATTCATCGGTTACAGCTAAGCGACCATTAGATATCTTTTGTCATGGCGTGGGTTATGTTTCAGAAAATAATTTTCCTGATCAGCAAGATGCGATTATCAAGCAATTAAATAAATGGGGCCTTAAGACTGTCAAGGATGTGACAGTTGCAAAGGATATTGATGCCTGTCTTAAATATTATAACGACATGTTAAATAAACGCGATAAGCTCGCCTATGAAATTGATGGTGTTGTTTTTAAGGTTAACTCAATTGCCTTGCAAGAAAAATTAGGTCATGTATCGCGGGCACCGCGTTGGGCGATTGCATTTAAATTCCCTGCCCATGAAGAAATGACCACCGTCAATGCCGTTGATTTTCAAGTCGGACGAACTGGGACTTTGACACCCGTGGCGCGCCTGGAACCCGTGCAAGTCGGTGGGGTCACGGTCAGTAATGCAACCTTGCATAATATGGATGAGATTGAGCGCAAAGACATACGAATTCATGATAAAGTTATTGTCCGTCGCGCCGGTGATGTGATCCCAGAAGTTGTTTCAGTTATCAAAGAAAAAAGACCGAACAATACCCAACCAATTAAACTTCCGAATAAATGTCCCGTTTGTGATTCAGATGTGGTTAGGGTCGAAGGAGAAGCTGCGGCTAGGTGTAGTGGTGGCTTATTTTGCGCTGCGCAACGCAAAGAAGCTTTAAAACATTTTGCTGCGCGTAAGGCGATGGATATCGATGGCTTGGGTGAAAAACTCATCGATCAATTAGTCGACTTGGGTAAGGTCAAGACTTTGGATCAGCTCTATGATTTGGATAAAGAAGACTTGGTTAGTCTTGAGCGGATGGGAGCAAAGTCGGCAGAGAATTTATTAACGGCCTTAGACAAAAGTAAAAAGACGAGCTTGGCAAAATTTTTATTTGCGATAGGCATTCGGGAAGTTGGTGAAGCGACAGCACGTAGCTTAGTTAATCATTTTAAGGATTTTGATAAAATTCGCCATGCTGATAGTGAGCAATTACAACAAGTCACTGATGTTGGGCCGGTGGTCGCAGAAAATATCGTAACCTTTTTTAAGCAACGTCATAACGAAGAAGTAATAGAGGCGTTATTAAGTCATGGAATTGAATGGCCGAAGCCAAAGCAAACGGCTAAACATAAACAGACCTTGGCAGGGAAGACCTTTGTCTTGACTGGTGCTTTGGAAAAATATACCCGCGACGAAGCGGCAGAGCAATTGCGGGCCCGTGGCGCTGATGTCACCAGTAGTGTTTCTAAAAATACGGATTATGTGGTCGCAGGCGAAAGTCCAGGTTCCAAATTAACCAAAGCTGAAAAGCTTGGTGTTACTGTCATTGATGAAGCAAAGTTCTTAGCTTTGTTAAAGGAATAAATTCATAAATATTCATAATGCGCTGTTATAAGTGTTTTACAATTAGACAAAGATGAAATGGTGCTTTTAATTTTTCCTTAAGCATAATAACCGATAATGCAAAACATGGAGCTCTGATCTTGAGATTTAATAGATTATGAGTTAATTTAGTCGAGTGTTTTTTGCACGACTAATCCAGCTTAAACTAATACTAGCGTAAAGCGTAACAATGAGAATAATCTATGATTTCATTTAAAAGAGCTCGTCGACCAAAACCTGACAATACATACGATCGTCCTAAAAAGCTAGAGCTAAAAACGCGTAGCTTACCAAATGATTTGAATGTTATTGAGTCTATCCTTAAACCTCTACTCGAAACCACAGACCCTGTGCTGGATGGCATGCTGCACCAGTTTATTAGGCCAAATCTTGCTAACAACCTTGTCGCATATCCAGAGGCTGAGCGGACCAATGTCTTATTTAAATTATTACTAACCTTTTATAATGTATTTCGTCAAGTACTCAAATTTTGCGGTGATTCCGAGTTTAGCGGTGATTCCGAGCAAGATTTACATTGGGCCCAATCAAAAATTATTGGATTAATTGCGTCTATGGTCGATGAGTGGCAAATGTCGCCACGCATACGTGAAAAGGTTCTATATGCATTACAAAATAATTTAGCAGTTGAGTTGGATATCAGTGAATATCATTCAGATACCCAACACATGCTGATTAAAATTCATCTAGATCTATTTTTACAAGCGTGTTATATACGATTGAATGATGATCGTTTAATGGCTGCAATCAATGGTGTTTTAATAAATCATCAGCGAAATTTATATCATGACTTGGAGGTATCACAAGTTGATCGTATGCTTGCTGAACTCTATCGAACCACGTCTGATACAATCAAGGGCATCAAGCTTGATGAAGAAAATAGCGATCAACTGTCAATTTTGCTTGAAGACCAACATGTTATGTCTTTTGTCCCTGATTATTGTCATAAATTACTCGCCCCGATGGCAAACGTGCAACTTATGCCTAGTGCCCTGATTGCTCATGAGTATCGAGCACTGCGATTGAAGAGGAGCCCTCGGCCAAATGCACAGATGTCAGCGCTGCCAGAGGTTATTAGCGATCGCGTTTTAATTAATGAAGTATTTCAACAAAGTCGTGTTTCTGAAAGCTTCCTAGTGAATAGTATTATTCATCAAATCAAAAGCGGCAGAGGCTTAAATAGGGCCCAAAAAGAAAAGATGTCACAAAAATTTCAAGCTAATGCAAATGTGAATTCGCAAGGCTTGTTAGCAAACTTACTTGAATTGAAAACACAGACAAGATTTTATCAACGCACAGCCAGACGAAATATCAAACATTATTTGACGATGATTTTGGAACATCAGTTTGCCTTGTCTTCCATTGTGAAAGGGCCTAATCATTATAATGACTTATCTAAAACACTAAGCTTACTGTGTGATGATGATGCCTTATTTCATCGATGTGTTAATTATCTGGTTGCCAATTTTAACGAATTGTCGTGGGATTCCCGATTATTACTCACGGATTCTTTATTACGCTATCAAGAAATTCACAAGGTGGAATTGCCATTTGTTAAAGAATTATTAAACCACATGATGACATTAGAAACAGAACAGTCACTTGAACGTGCTTTACATACAGGCGGAGGAGATAATGCGCCTTCGCTTGAGAAATTGATTGATAGATACAACGCATGGGTAAAACGTCGTAGATTCCAAAATCTATGGGGCATCTTAAAACCAAAGACGGGTTTAATGATTGAGGTTTGTAATTTGAATCAAGGCCCACTTGCAAGAGTTGCGAAATCTGTAACAGATCATATCGCTAGACTGCAAGCCAGTGAAACAAATGCATTGATTACGGAGGAATTGACTGCCAATGATGCTGCGCGCGGTAAAGTAACAAGACTTTTAACTAGGGTTGAACATTTGGCGAGTCAGAGACCTGATTGGAGGTTGGAAGATCGTGGTGACATTGCAGCAAAAATGCGTTATTTCAAACGTCATTTAACAGAGTTGGCTACTAGTGATATTCATCGCAAGCAAATTGCTGATATGCTAGATAGATTTTATAGACTTGGTACAGACCATGATCGTTTTACTTTCATTAATTCTACACCAGCAGCTGCCAGCGTATATGGCAGAATCTATAAGCGATTAACAATTTATTTTGGCGCAACGCTTAGGGCGCGCTATGTAGTTTCCTCAATGGCTGGATCTGACGATGCAGATACAACCAGTTTTAATGTGTCTGGTATTAATGTCAATCGGGATGGGCTTCGTGCGATTGATACACTTGATGATGCCATTCGTAGTATCGGGTCTAAGCCCCAGGATAGACAGCAATCTGATTTAACATTCGATAGACTCAATCAGTTTCTTAAACAACTCGTATTGCAATTAGTTTTTGCCTGTAAAAATAGTATCGACATGATTGCCCCTAATGAAGTTTTGGCGTTGGCAGATGATCTTGCCTTTCTTGTTAAACAGGCGTTGAGCAAGGATGTTGGCCAACAACACATCTGCCCTGATCAAAATTCTTTGATACAAGTTTATCTTGGCATTTTATTGCGTGATGAAAATCTAAAAAGATATAGTTACCACTTAGCAGATCCAAGCAGGCAATTAGAGACCATTCGACTTGATGACATCATCCGTAATGCCCTTAAAGGCTCTGTGCTTACTGAACCAGCGCAAGACTTAGAACAATCTAGTCCAAGTAATAGTCCTTCTCATAAAAGATTAAGCAATGAATTTGGCGAATTCGAAAGAGAATTGTCGATGCTCAAGGCTAGTTTAGCGAGCTTGTTACTAAAGCTTGATGATTTATCATCAAAATTAGGCGATACAGATAGTAAGGTTGGCCTACACAAGGACTTAATAGAAGGCATGAATGCAGAGGCCAGGGCACTTCAAGGGCGCATCAATACACTAGAGGCTGCACAGCAAGATGAGCATTCCAGGCTTGATGATCTTGATGACTGGAGAAGCGGTGCGAATCTAAGAGAACAAATGCTGGCGCGCGTTTCCGCAATGGATACTAAAGACCTTCGTAGCTTAAGTGAGCATGAAATATTTGGGAGTGGATCAAAGGCATCGCTAGTATCGCAAAGCAGTGAAGTCCTATTTTTCCAAGCACACAATGATCCAAATATCCAAAAAAGAAAAGCTAACAAAGCAGATGAAACATTACCAAAACCAAATAATCTTGACGAGTCAGCGCCAAGTATTCCTCAGCACATACATGCGCTACGTGAATTTTTCAAGGTTCAAAGAAATTCTGCTGCTAATATAAAACTGTTTATTGAACGAATTCAAACTAATCTAAACAGAATTGAAAGTGAAGAGGATAAAAAATCATTCAAGAATATCATGGAAGCTTATAAGCCTTTAACTATTGATATTTTCGGAAATATTGGCGTTAAACAAGATAGTGATGTTACTGAAGTAACATTTGCTACGCTTGTTAAAAAAATACATGATATTATTACCTCTAAAACCTTACGTTATACGCCATTATTTGAGATTTTGTTTCAAGATAAGGTTATTTACAAACTTGTTGAAGATAGATTACTTGAAAACCTTAACGAAGCAACTGCTGTTATGTTTTTAAAAGAAATATTTACAATTGCTACATCTGAAGTTTTAGATCATAATCATCATGTTGCGCCATTAGTTAGTGAATTTCTCAATGATGTTGGAATTGTATCGCTTCAAGATATTGATGATGCGAATCTAGCTACGCTTGTTACAAAAGTACGTAGTATTGTTGAATCTAAGCCTTTACACTATGCTGCGATATTTGAGGTTGTGTTTAAAGCTAAGAAAATATTTAACGACGAAGGTATTTCTAGGCTTGTCAATTATAGAACCCTTGAAGGACTTACAGAAACAACCGCTGCCATGTTTTTTGAAAAAGTACATGAAATTGCCTCATCTAAAGATGCAGCTCATGCTTCATTAGCTAGGGATTTTCTCGACAGTGTTGGAATTGGATCACTCAAAGAGATTAACGAAGCAAGACCCTCTGAGCTTTTTGAAAAGATAAATGCTATTCTCTCATCTAAGAGTGCTTACATTGCAAAGGCTGATGCAGCTCTGGAGCTGATGTTCAAAACTGAAATAAAGGAATTATGCGAGGAGAAATATCGTTCGATAATCTATAAGGGCACTAAAGAATTTTATGACAAAATTTCACAGGCACTTGCTGCTCCGTTTCAATACGTGACTCGAGTCCTACTGCCGCTTGATGATACATTTAAGAAATTCCGTAATTATTGTAGTACCAATCCAACAGAGGCGCAACTTGATACCATCGCTTTACTTGATGATACTTGTGCGAAGCTTGATCTAATGGCGCGCGGGATTGAATCAGCTCAAAGGCATCTTGATAATTTGATAAAGGGAGGTGTAACAATCGATTCGGATATGCATGAAGCTCAAAAGGCTAGTTCTAAAGCTACTTTTGCTCGAGCCGCAAGTATGCGGAGTCCTGGTCGACCGGCGGCATGTAAGCAAGATGACAGCAACCAACTGAATAAGCCACCACTTAAACACTCTGCGACAGCCCCTAGTTTAAGTATGAATAAATAATATTAGTGAATGACTAACTACATCAATTCCAAACTTGAACCCACAGCGAGGGCATACACGGTGCCACCGACGCCACCAGCCAAGGCATGCCATTGACTACCGTCCCAGATGGCAATCCGATCGGCATCGGCAATGCCGCCGGCATTTCTGAAATTACCACCGGCGATTAAATTACCGTCATAGACATCGAGTGAATAGACCGTATTATTTAAGCCACTGCCGATGGCCGTCCAGGCGCTACCATTCCACATCGCAATCTCTTTCATATTGCTATTACCATCGATGCTAGCAAAACTGCCGCCGACATATAATTTATTGCCATCACTGGCTAAGGCATTGACGGTATTGTTATTGATGCCGGAACCCAATGCCGACCAAGCGCCACCGTTCCAAACCACAATCCGGTTGGCATTGGCAATACCGCCAACAGTGGTGAATTTACCACCCAAAATTAAGGTATCATTATAAACTGTTAAGGCTTGGACTGGATTATTGACACCAGTACCGCCGCTGGTTAGTGCTTGCCAAGTATTGCCATCCCAGCTGCCTACGTTGTTAAGCGTGGTACCATCATTGGTTTTAGCAAATGTGCCACCAGTATAGAGTTTGTTATCAAACATTGCCAAGGCATAGACGCGATTATTTAAGCCTGGGCTTAAACTCTGCCAACTATTACCGTCCCAAGTCGCCACGCGATCGGCATTACCAATGCCGCCGGCATCGCGAAAGTTACCCCCGATGTATAATTTATTATTGGCAACCAGGAAACGATAAACAACGCTATTTAAACCTGGTCGTGGTGGGATAGTATTCCAATTTGCCCCCGTCCAATACGCAATATGATTTACAACTGTCCCACCTGCAGCACTAAAATTACCGCCGGCGTATAAATCACCTTTATAGATTGCGATGGCTTGCACGGTACTATTGGTGCCGGTACCTAATGGATACCAGGCATTGCCGTTCCAACGGGCGATATGTGCACTTGGGCTTGGGTTAAATGAGCCACCTGCGAATAAATTCATGTCATATTTTACATAATCCATATGATCGGTATTGCCATCGCTGACGGTCACTGAGCCGATGACTTCACCAAAGCCAAGTGCACCTTGCTTACTAGCCATGGATTTAAACCATAAATAACAAGTATCACCAGGCGCTATGGCAGAATTAACTTTACACGTTGATTGATAAGCACAGGTTGTATCACCCGACTTGCACTCTTTAACTAAACCATCAAGGTTACTACTGATGTTAACGCTTTTTATAATGCCGGCGGTGCTTGAAAGGTTTTGTACATACAAGGCTTGATATTGTAAATGACGATTGGCTGTCGAGGCTTGAATGGTTAATTTACCCGGTGCTGGGGTCGGTTTAATCACGAAATTTATTGAATTATCGTCTAATGGATAACTGCCTTGATAATTAATCTTTAAATCTGCGCGTAAGTCTTCATTGCTAGTTGTGGTTGGGGCAGTGACTACCAATGGAAATTGACACGTGGCACCTGGGCTGATACTTGCACCACAAGAGTTATGGGTACTACCGATTTGAAAATGCGCCGGGTCACTCAGCGAGAATTGTAATGGTAATGTTGCCCCGGTATTGTTTTTCAAAACATAAAAATATTCACCTTGCTGGCCAGATTGCAGGGTAATAGGGTATTGGGGTTTGCTATTAAAGTCCAGGGGATAGGTCGCAGCGAAACATTTATTCGTACACAAAGTTAATAAAATAAATAAAGGGAAAAAGATCTTTCGTGATTGAGAAATGTTTTTTGTCTTCATAGTTACCCTGCCCAAATTAATATCCATGTCAGTAAGCTTCATCTTTCAACAATAGGGATTACCCGAAGCTAAATCCAAGGTTGACCATTACATTATTACTATCAGTATTGAGTTTAAAAGGTTGCGCTAAATTCCTACCGCTTGAGCTTGGATTAATTCTCGCTTCACCATTGTGAAGATAGATATAACCAATGCCCAAATCTACATGACTGCCCAGATAAAAATCGACCCCGACACCTCCGGCAAGCGCCAAGTTGGTTTCATCATTATAAAGATTAAGGCCGCCACCTGGGACATCAGGGTTAGCATAATCGTCATACGCCATATGAATAAACCCTGCACCGATGCCAAATAGCACATAGGGTTTGACATGATGATTAAAAAACTGGGCTTGCCAACGGGCTTGGGCCAAGAGGTCATTGATCCGGTTGTGGATTTTGTAGGTATAATTGTTTAATAATGGTAAACCAAATTGATAGACTTGGCCATAATATGAGACTTGTTGATAATACCAATGCGGGCCGACAGCGACATAGGAATTAAAGAAATGGTGCAAATAGAAGATGCGATCGATGCCCGCATGAAAAATGGGTAATCGTTCACTACTATTTTGATGTAAAGTGTCGGTCTCAATACCGGTAATAATTAATTGTTTATTATCTGAATTTTCATTAAAAAACGGGGCGCCAGCGCCAAATTGGACATCAAAGTGAGGCTCATCTGGATGACTGTTTAATAATGCATTAAGAGGTTTAGCATGTCCTAGCGGCGTGATCAAAAAAATTGCTATAGCTGATAAGAAAATTACAACTTGACGTCCCATGAGAAAACTCCGTTATGTTGATTTTTTATTCTCCATTGAACTGATGCTAATTCTTTCAAATATATGCACCCAGATCAAGCAAGCTCGGAACTTTATTTGTTGACTAATTTCCATCCAATTATCCGATGACTTGATAAAAACCGTCTATGCTTAAAGTAGAGAGGGTTATTATGAAGCCATTATTGTTGACATTATGTCTCGCCGTGCTTGTTGGATGTCAGGTACAGACATGGAATAATCCGCATCCACAAACAGAGCAGGATAAAAATACTTATTATGCGTCATTCAATGAACAGCCTAAGACGCTGGATCCAGCACGTTCCTATTCAGCCAACGAGGTCATGTTTACCGCCCAGATTTATGAACCACCGTTGCAATATCATTATTTAAAACGACCTTATACCTTAATCCCGTTAACTGCAGAAATGATGCCCACCGTAACGTATCTCGATAAAAATAATCAACCACTACCGAAAACAGCAAGTGAAGATCAAATTGCTTATAGTATCTATACCATAAAGATTAAACCGGGCATTTATTATCAACCGCATCCTGCATTAGCCAAAGATAAGCAAGGTAATTATCGCAATTTGCATTTAGGTCAAGATGATATTGATGCGGTGTATGATTTAGCTGACTTTAAAGATACTGGCACTAGAGAGTTAATTGCCGCCGATTATGTCTATCAAATAAAACGCTTGGCCCATCCTGCAGTTCAATCGCCAATTTTTGGCTTAATGCAAGAATATATTGTTGGACTCAATGCGTATGCAAATAAATTAACAGAAGAAAAGGCGCGCTTAACAAAAAACGATGGAAATGATAAATATTTGGATTTGCGCAATTATGATCTTGAAGGCGCTAAGGTTATTGATCGATATACATATCAAATAAAATTAAAGGGTAAGTATCCGCAATTTTTGTATTGGTTAGCTATGCCATTTTTTGCGCCTATTCCCTGGGAGGCAGATAAATTTTATTCGCAAGCGGGGATGCGGGATCACAATATAAGTTTTGATTGGTATCCAATCGGTACTGGACCATATATGCTTGTCAAAAATGATCCAAATAGTGAAATGGTATTGATACGCAATCCAAATTTTCATGGCGAACGTTATCCAACAACAGGTGAGCCGAGTGATAAACAAAAAGGTTTGTTACGGGATGCTGGTAAACCCATGCCGTTTATCAAGCGTTTTGTTTTTTCATTAGAAAAAGAGAGTATCCCGCGTTGGACCAAGTTTTTACAAGGCTACTATGATCGTTCGGCAATTAGCTCTGATAATTTTGATCAAGCTATCAGGATTGATAAAAATGGTAAACCTTTTTTATCGCCACAAATGCAACAAAAAAATCTTCATTTAGAAACTAGTATCAGCCCAGCGATGTTTTACATGGGATTTAATATGTTAGATGATGTCGTGGGTGGAAATTCAGTGCGCGCACGCAAATTAAGACAAGCCATTGCCATTGCAGTTAATTACGAAGAGTTTATTTCTATCTTTCTTAATGGTCGAGGTATCCCTGCCCAGGGACCTCTACCACCAGGCATTTTTGGTTATGAAAAAGGTAAAAAGGGCTTAGATCCATATGTGTATACATGGCAAAATAATGAAGCACATCGCAAGTCGATTGCCTCTGCCAAAAAGTTATTGGCAGAGGCGGGCTTTCCAAATGGCCGCGATGCTAAGACTGGAAAACCTTTAATCTTACATCTTGATGTGCCAATGACCGGTGGCCCTGGCGACAAAGCGCAATTCGATTGGTATCGCAAACAATTCGCCAAGCTAGGCATACAATTACAGATACGGGCCACGCAATACAATCGTTTTCAACAAAAGATGCGTACTGGCAATGCGCAATTATTCATGTGGGGTTGGCAAGCAGATTACCCGGATCCGGAAAACTTTTTCTTTTTACTATATGGGCCGAATGGCAAAGTCAAACATGGTGGCGAAAACGCTGCGAATTATAATAATCCACAATTTGATGCCTTGTTTGATAAGATGAAGCATATGCAAAATGATGAGCAACGTTTGGCGATTATCAATCAAATGTTAGCTATTGTTCAACGTGATAGCCCATGGGTTTGGGGGTTTTATCCCAAAGATTTTGTGATATCGCATGACTGGGTAGGGCCTTTAAAACCATCATCCATTATTAATAATAACTTAAAATATGTCCGCATCAATACAAAAGCGCGCGCTAAAGAACGCCTCGTCTGGAACAAGCCTATCTTATGGCCATTAGGTGTCATTGGTGGGATACTGATTCTTGGCTTCATTCCCGTAGCCATACAATATTGGCGCAAAGAACGAAGACCAAAGCCTAGGGTTATGTCTTGATATTTAATAAGAGACAGCCTAGTTCTGATTCACTGATAGTGCTGGGGACACTTGATTTCTTGGGAGCCGGATGCGGTAATTCTGCACGTCCGGTTCTGAGGATGGGCTGGCCGAAGTGATTCGGTCGGTCTACTCAACCACTACCACTAGTAGCGTAACAACACAACGTTCTACTTCTGGTGTTTGTGTCGCTAGATTTTTTAATGAATCACCATTGAAAGTATTAACATTTTTCTTCTAACGTTAACTGGCTTTAATTTGGCGTGCATACTCATTTTTATTTTCACGTTTAGTACGCAAAATTTTTCCTTTCTCTCTTTTAGCTTTAAATAATCCATGTTTTAGCCTTGCAGCAAAGCTTGCCTTGTCACGATCAGTATAATCTATTTTATCCTTGGATCTTGCATCCATTAAACTACATCCATGATTGATGTCATGCGATATTTTTAAAAGTCTCACCACATGTGGATTAACACTGTAAGCAGAAATTTTAGATAAAGTGTCAATAGTCACTTCATCTAATTCTTCAGTTTCTGATAGATCTCTTGATTTAAAAGGTTGCAAATAAGTGATACGCCCAGCTTGATATTTATCTAAGCCAAGTTGTGAATGCTTTAATAGACTTTCACAAAATACAACCCAGATACTGCGTTTCCTTAATTTAGATACTATGTCTTTTAAATTAATTAAATCATGATTAGGATAGTTAGACAGGTCAAAAATGACTACTTTCGCATTTGGGAAATCTGAAAAACCAATACATTCAGCTTGTTTAACATCCGCCAACACAATACTTGCTTCTTTTTTGTTCTCAGTAGACAAGGTATAAGCATCCGTTGCGTTCTTAAAAAATTTTTTGATTTCATAATAACTATCATTCGATATGTAAACTTGGTTTAAAACAATAGATTTAGCTAATGAACTTTCGACATGTAATTTACCAGCAAATGCCATAATTGTACTAACAATCGATTGTTGTCCACTATCACTATAAAAAACACCCACATCTGTAGACGACAAATTATAGGTTTGACTTAACAATTTTTTTTGTTGCTCGGTATATTCAGATATAAGAGGATGTTTGTGAGGATCTTTCATTTCATTTAAGCTAGCATTCATATCTAAATCATGAATGCCATACAAGACCACTAAATTTTCCAGTAAATTCTCTATATAATAATTTGCTCGTTTATATGCATCTTTAATTGTTTCACCTGATAACTTGTTTAATAAATCGCAAGCTCTTTGATAATACTTAGTTAACTGCGCTAACGTATGTAAATATGAGCGTTTTAAATTTTTAGCGGTTATATGATTTAGCTCGGGTAAGCTATTAATGGACTCACTGACATAATATACCAAGTTATTTAACAGTTTAAAAATAACATCATCAGGTGAATAGATCGGACTCTTCGTATCCACAACTGTATAATGAAATGGTTCTGGTTTAAGTTGCTTCTTGCGCCTTTTACCCTTTATTTTTTCAGCACGTTGGACTACAAAAGCTTGCAAGAAATTTTCAAATGCAATATTTATAACGTCATTTATCAGTGTATTAGACTTAGACGCTTCAGATGCTTTTTCGATTGCAATAGCTGCTTGGTTAATTCCTCGATATTTATCTTCATCTGATCGCATGGCGATAAGTATAGCCCAATCCGTAGCATTAGAGACTCTACCATTACGAGTTTGCGGCTTTCCTAACGCTTCTGCACATTCTTTTACGATAGGATGGCTATTTTCCTTCTTTGTGAAATTATAAGTCTCTAATAAACCATCAAAACGTTTAATAGCACGCGCTAGCACTGGAATAAATGCTTGTGGCTCTAGCCCTAAAGAGATGCGAATGCGTAAAGAACCAACATCCGTAATGGTTGAACGCAAAAAGCCAAAACTTTGCCGGCGCTCTATAACCAAATCTAAACCGGCTTGTGTTGCATAATGATTTATTAAGGCGTTCAGAAAGCATATTAAGGCATTTGTTACGCCTTCACCATAATTGCGCAACTGACGCGACTTATTTAAAAACTTAGGATATAAATTAAGCACCGCACATGTGGTCTTTGCTGATACTTCTAACTCGAGATTACGTAACTTCCCACCATCAGCAACTTTTTTATGCAACTTTTTAAGTTGCTCAACACGAGTAGTTAACATTCTAGTTGCAACTGTTGGGTCGTATGGTTCTGAAAACTGATTTTGACGATGATATTTTATGTAGGCACTAATTCTTTTTGAAAGGTCCTCACTTAAAAGCTGGTGATACTTTTTGGGAATAGCATTTTTATCATAATATTCCTCAAGCAAGCCAATCAGTAATTGACTCGTCACCTCTTGGTTTCTTGACTCACAGAACTCTTCCAAAGCCATTAAATAAGCTGAAAAATTGTTTAACCGCAATCCACAATACCCGATTATAGGTCCTAAACCCCTAAGTGAATCTTTATTCTTTTTCAATTTGTTCCCGAGTCCATTAACTGCAGCTATCTTATCACGAATAGAAGCTTTTAAATCACCCATTAATGTTGTTCTAAGAGGTATATTGATTGGGAGATAAGTGCTTGTGGCATTGCTCAGGCCTGCTTTTTCAAATAATGCTTTGATGAATTTCTTGTGAGGATGATCGGGGAGCTTGTTTTGTGAGCGTAAATATTGTAATTTTGCTTCCCACTCACGCTGTTGAGTTTTTCCATAACCAAGCATTGGGCCATGGGTGGCGATATGCATATAATGATTCATGACAATTACCATATATTGCAAAAGTAAACGGTCATCGCTGGGTTTAGCTTTCAAGTCGCTAAGAAACATTGCATTAAGTAATTGAAAATCCGTTTCACCATGTTGATATTTTTCATGCTTGATTGGTTTAGTTTTTTTAACTGGAATAATAATAGAAGTTTTCTCTGAGGTGTTCTTAGAATCGAGATCCCCTTTCATCATTCACTGGTTTATCTTCTTCACCCTTTAATTCCATTTTTGGATTATTATCGGGTGTAATTAGACTAACTTTATTTATTTTAGTGTGCTGACTAGCACTTACTTCTTCAGGTATACTCACCGGTGGTTTACTAGTTGATATAACAGGCTTTTTTACATCTACTGTTTCAGCATTTTTTGGTACTTTAGGATTTGTTTTAATATGTTCGCGTATTCTTTTAATGTCCGCACCACTCCCACCAATAATCGGCAGTTTGGTAAGGGTATAATTATGTAAAAATGCAATATAACCTTTGTTAATACTAATATTATTACCGGTTAAATATAATTCTTTTAATTGTGTTAGCGCTGCAAGTTTTGGTGCAGAAGTATCACTTAATTTGTTCTTTCTTAAAAAAAGACATTCAATTGTTGGGTTTTTTTTGATTAAATCGACTAACTCATCGATATCAACATCACGAATTTTACGGCTATCTAAATTAAGTGTTTTACTATTATATGTCCCTTGTTTTAGCATTTGCTTAGTAGCAGTTGGGATAGATAGTTTATCGCTTGCTAGCATGCTTTTAGGATTAGTTCTAATATGTGCTCGGATTATTTTACGTTCAGCACCACTACCACCTACTATGGGTAATTTAGTGAGGGTACCGTTACTTAGGAATGCACGATATCCCTCTGTCGTAATCGCCTTATTACCTGATAAACATAATTCCTTTAATTGAGACAAGGCCGCTAATCGAGGTGTCGATGTATCTGTGAGTTTGTTATCACGCAAGTCAAGATTAGTAATAGATGGATTTTTTTTAATTAATTTTACTAAAACTTTAATATCTTTATCTGTTAAGTGTTTTCCTCTTAAATATAGTTTTTTATTTTTATACACCTCCTCATTTAATTGGTTATATATTGTTGATGGGATTGGCATATTTTGCTCCTTGATATTTTGACAAATGTCTTAAGATTTTATGGTCAAGTTAATAACAAATAATACAATTAATACTTAGCCAATTGTCAACACAGCAAAGCTTGAAAAGTAAAATTCTGCTTTATATTGGCCATATTACGTAATATGAGTACTACTTAAATTCAGAGATAAATTGTTATATTATATATATTTTTTCAATATAAATGAATATTAAATTTGGTATTGAACCCGGCTTTGTTGCAATATTTGGAGGCAAAAACCCTAGAACCCCTTTGTGTCTAGCGAAGGCTGGCAGACTTAGTAGGAGTTAAACCTACCCGGGTAGCAATCAGAACCCGGTAATTTGGATGACAGTCTGTAGATCGATCGAAAGACTGGAGCTCATCACCAAAGCCGCATGAAGTGTGGTGAGTGAGCAAACGGGTCGCAGTGCAAACAAACATAGAAGTAGCCTCGAAATGGGAAGCTTCGGAGGCCGAACCTTTTGGGGTTTGGTGAAGGCAACAGATTAACTCGAAATCTGATCGACACGAGTTAATCCTCCGACGGGGTGTTAGTGGCAGCACGGTCGTAAGGGTTTGCCATGCAACTGGAGAAGTCTCATTTTTCCCGGGAGAAATCCCCGGAAGCTAGTTAGGTTTTATAACCGCGGACACGGGAAATAAGCCGAATGAAGAATGAGATGACGGATGGGCGCGTAGTAGCGATGAAACAGTTAACCCCTGTGGAGCACTGTTGATAATAACGTTTTCAACAATAAGTGAGGCAATGGTGAAATGATAAAAACACCAATCAGTTTGCAAGATCTGAGAAGAAAACTATACGTTAAAGCGAAGGCTGAACCGTCATGGCGATTCTGGGGTCTAATCTTCCCCTAAATTAATATCCGTTATTTTAGGGGAAGATTATGTACTTTCTCTTGTTTTTTTGGGACTCAAGTCCTCTTTCATCATCCACAACAAATTACTATACCGATGCTTACACAAGCATTAACATGGGGAATAGAACATGAATAGCGTTGTCCAAAATTTAGCGGGATCAATTAGGGGTGAGGGGGCTTTAACTAATATAATAACCTTCATTTTTTGCATCTCAAATCAACTTATGCCAGAATAATGGCCACAATAATTACAAATAAATCATTATGCTTGCATACATTTTTCGTCGTATCTTTTATGCTATCCCAGTTTTGATTGGGGTGAATCTTATCACCTTTCTTTTATTCTTTATGGTTAATACCCCTGATGATATGGCGCGTATGCAGCTGGGTCATAAACATGTGACCCAGGCCGCAGTTCAACGCTGGAAACAAAGCCATGGTTACGATAAACCTTTGTTCTTTAATGACCAGGTGCAGGGCGTGAATAGAATTGGTGATACCTTGTTTTTTCAAAAATCGATTAAATTATTTGCCTTTGATTTTGGCCAGTCTGACGCCGGGCGAGATATTAGTTACGATATCTCTAAGCGGATGTGGCCAAGTCTAGCCATTGCCATACCTACATTGATCCTAGGTTTATTATTCAATATCACATTTGCAATCTTAATGGCCTTTTTTCGCAATACCTATATGGATTTGAGTGGGGTGGTGCTGTGTATTATTTTAATGTCTATCTCTAGCATGTTTTACATAATTGCTGGGCAATATATCTTTGCCAAGGTATTACAATTGGTCCCTATATCAGGTTATCGAGGTGGTTGGGAAGCGATTAAGTTTTTAATATTACCTGTCTTTGTTGGCGTCGTAAGTGGCATTGGATCTGGTGCGAGATGGTATCGCACTATCTTTCTGGAAGAGATCAATAAAGATTACGTTCGCACGGGTCGCGCCAAAGGCTTATCAGAGCTATATGTCTTGTTCCATCATGTATTAAAGAATGCCTTAATCCCGATTTTGACGGGCGTGGTGGTTATTATTCCCATTTTATTTATGGGCAGTCTGGTGTTGGAATCCTTTTTTGGCATACCGGGCTTGGGAAGTTACACGATTGACGCCATAACCCAACAAGACTTTGCCATTGTTAGGGCCATGGTATTTTTGGGTACGGTATTGTATATCCTTGGTTTAATTATGACTGACATTGCATATACTGTGGTTGATCCACGTGTTAGGCTGAGGTGAGCGAGGAATATAATCTGGAAATAGCCAGCTTTGGGTTAACTTAAATATTAGTAATCTTAGAAATTTGGTGAATAGCTATATGTCATTTAAACTAACATTCTTTGCGACCGATATTTTATTATATATTTTATTTTTAGCTATTCTGGGTTTTGCAGTTTGGGCGTCACGCCGAAAACATTTGCGCGAACCTTGGCGACAAGTCTTTCAAAGTCGGCTTGCTATCATTTCTGCTACCATATTAGTCTTTTATTCAGGCATTGCCTTGCTCGATTCGATTCATTTTCAACGGGCATTACCTGGCACTGGAAATGGCCACATTCACTATTCAGCTCGCGTACGTAGTCTACTAGATGTTATCTTGTCACCTAACTCGGGCAAATATGAAAAGAGTTATTCCGCGCCATTTGCAACTCGTCTTTTTAATAAAGAAACCATGGTTGAAAATGGCAAACAAATCCGTGATTATCCAGTATTGCAAGATATCGCTGCACATTTACAACATGTTCACCGAGGTCGTGGTACTGATATCATGATTTATGTTATTTTTTCTGTAGCAGTTGCCTTCGTACTTTGGTTGGTTATTCTGTTTAGCATTATTAGTTTTTATTGGTTGCGTAAAAAACAAAAGCTAAAAAATAATATTAAATATTTGCAGCGGCATCGGGGTTGGAGAACTTTTTTAAGCACCTTGCTGATCATTCTCATTTTAACTTCGTGTAGTTTAATCCTGGCCAAACATTATCATATCTGTGGGACCGATAAAGTCGGACAAGATGTCTTTTATCAAGCAGTTAAAAGTATTCGTACCGGAATAATTATCGGTACTATTACCACCTTGTTTATGATGCCGTTTGCAATTATTTTGGGTACCATGGCAGGATTTTTTGGTGGTATTATTGATGATATTATTCAATATATCTATACCACACTAAGTTCAATACCAGGCGTATTATTAATTGCCGCAAGTGTGTTAGCGATGCAAATCTATATTAGCAATCATCCAGACATATTCAACTCGCTAGCAGAACGGGCCGATGCTAGACTTTTGGCATTATGTATTATCTTGGGTGTAACCAGCTGGACTAGCCTGTGCCGTTTATTACGTGCCGAGAGTTTGAAATTACGTGAAATGGATTATATTCAAGCTGCCCGTGCCTTAGGTGTGCGTAACCGTAAGATCATCACGCATCATCTTATTCCTAATGTCTTGCATATCGTCTTAATAACAATGGTCCTAGATTTTAGTGGCTTAGTCTTGGCCGAGGCTGTGCTCACCTATGTTGGGGTAGGGGTAGACCCTTCAACCTTGAGTTGGGGCAATATGATTAATAGTGCACGTTTGGAATTAGCGAGAGAGCCAGTCGTTTGGTGGCCTTTGACTGCAGCTTTTATCTTTATGTTTACCCTGGTATTGGCAGCAAATTTGTTTGCCGACACAGTGCGTGATGCATTTGACCCAAGGATACGTGGTATGCTCGGCCCAGTCACAATCGCTTCACGAAGATCGCTTTAATATAAGAGTTAACTTAAGAAGTATGTATTAATGAATAATCGATTAAATTCACAAATGATGGTGTTACTCTGGGTGTTGAGTTGCACGATTTTATATGTTGCTGTGCTAGTATTGTCGCCAATAATGCCATTAGATGAAACACGCTATGCCTCGGTTACATGGGAAATGTGGTTGCAGCATCATTGGCTAATACCGATTAAAAATGCAATGGCATATCCTGATAAACCACCGTTATTATTTTGGTTAAATTTAATGGGATGGCATTTTTTTGGCGTTAGTACTTATTGGTTGCGTATTGTGCCGACATTTTTTAGTTTAGGTTGTATCGGCGTAACTTGGCAATTAGCGCGTCAATTGTGGCCTGAGCAAAAAGATATTGCACTAATGGCGCCCTTTGTATTAATCGGTTCAATCTATTTTACTTATTATACGGCGCATATACGTTTTGATATATTATTAACATTTTTTACTATAACTGCGGTAAGTGGATTTTTAGCAGCGATGCAAAGCAAATGGTATGGCTGGTTAATCGTAATCTTGGCACTTGGCTTTGGTTTATTGAGTAAAGGACCATTAATTTTACTTTATGTCTTGTTACCGATGTTGATATTGCCATTGTTGCGTCAGGTTTCGACCATTAAAAAAACGACAGGATATGCAATGTCGGCGCTGGCCACAATCTTAGGTTGTGTTATTGCTTTATTATGGGCAATCCCTGCTGCAATCAAGGCTGGCCCACATTACACTGATGCCATATTTTGGCATCAGACCATCAATCGTGTTGTTGCTGATGTCGCATATCGACCCTGGTATTATTATGTGATTCGTTTACCCTTAATCTTTTTACCGTGGACAATTTGGTTACCTGTTTGGCAAGGTCTCTTCAAAGTCTTTAGTAGACCCTTGGGCCGAGGGCTTATCATTAACTTAATCTTAATTGTGCCTAGCTTTTTGATTATGAGTCTTTTGGTAGGACAAAAGGCCGTGCGTTATATCTTGCCTTTATTTCCCTTTGTTGCCTTATTGATTGCACGTGCATTAAATGAGGTTGAATTCGATATGAATATATTGTCACGCTATTTTGCACCAATATTAACACTGTTGATCGGGATTATTTATATGGCGGTTACGTTTTTTCCTGCACAACAGTCTTACCCAGCCTGGCTTGCAAGGCTAAATCCTATCTGGGGCTTGATATTAATCGGCTTGGCCTGTTTTTGGTTGTTTTGGCGAGAAACACGAGTTTCTATGCGAGTTATTGGCTTGGCGATTTCAACGGTGATAGTGGTGGTATTTTTTTATTTAACATGGGTCAATGCACAATACAAATATTTCGATTTAACCCCGATGGCATTGCGGATGGCATTGATACAACAGAGTGGTCACGTGGTGGCTGACACCTTAATTGCTGAACATAATGATCAATACAAATATTTAGGGCGTTTGAGACAACCCGTGCCGATTGTTAAAGCCAAAAATGCTGATGAATGGGCAAGACAACATCCCAATGATTATATTATTACCTATGTCAAAGCGAAGCAGCTAGCTCAACTAAATTTAACAGTAAAGCCGCTTTTCTGGCAACATTTTCGAAGTGATCATTTGGCGATGTTATGGCGGGGTAGGTATTTAGTAAATGGCGGTCGTATTCCGTGAGGGTGGCAAACTATAATTCATCCAAAAAATGTTGTCGCAATTGTTCCGATACTTGATCACCACCGTGGCCATCAAATACGGCAAGCGTCAAATAATCATTATCGCCCAACATACTTTTTTGCATTGTTCCAGTTAAATTTGGCTTATGCACGATAACCGAAATATTATCATGGGAACCGGCATCTAGTGCTGCCTGAACCAAGGCATTGGCAAATTCATCCAATGGCTGTTGCTGATGTTGTAAAATGGTCGTTTTTAATAATTGATAATCATTCTCGATCATTGCCTCAGGTTCGGTTAAACCATCGCAGGCAACGATAATAAAATAATCTTTATCTTGCGCCACTTCAATTTCAGTTATATCGATATCAGACTCATGGCTCAAGCCATAGGGCTCGATCGCTAAATCCCCGATAGCGCGTGTCACTGCCAAACCACCGATGCGCCAAACGCCATATTGCGATGGCCCAGCAACATTATTGCTCTGTGCAATTGTCTCGACGCGTTGATATTCTTTGCTGCCAGGTGTTGGATTATGTAATTGCTGATTTAATCGGGTCAGCTTTATCGCATCACCATCAATAATTGCTAAAAAGGCGACACTATCACCAACATGGGCAGTCTTGATAACAAGTCTCTGTTGTTGCAAATTGGTGTTGATGAGACAAAGTAGGGCAGTGCTGCCAACATCATGAAATTGTCCATATGTTTGTTGTGCATGATCAAACGCCGTATGAATTTTTTTATTTTGTTGTTGACTGCTTTGTTTAGCAAAATCATTTAGCACGGAAATAGCAACACGATCTTCTTGACTAGAGCGTCTACCTATACGTTCGATGATACCAAGATGATAGTCAGAATTAAGTGCGCAATAATCTAATTGACCTGTCTGCGCAAGTTGAATTTGGGATACATTGAGTGTTTTGCCGTTTGGTTTTTTATATGTTATTGGCATGAGTTTTCAAGATTAGAATTATCTGCCTGGCCCACGTCCTGGCCCTGTATTGCCAAGTTGTTTCAGCATGTCTGGCGAAAGTCCTTCTAAACCCTTTCCTGTATTTTCTTGCTTTTGAACCCCAACTTTTTTTAGTTTAGTTGGATTTACCTTCAGATCGTATTTCTCAGCGATTTTTTCAATGGCTCTAAGTGACTCAGGTGTGGCTGCATCAACATTAATTGTGGTATAGCCAGCAGCCTTTAGTTCTAAAATCATTTTTTCAAATACGATAGGATTTTCAGAGTTAGTGCATAAAGTGTTATTTTCTTTGTCGATAAAGATCTTTTCTTCGGCTTCATCATTTTCGCCATATTTGATCGTATAGTACAAATCACCGGTTGCTGGATCTTTCTTTATGTCTATATCTTCCTTTTTATTAAGATAATCATAAATAGGAACCATGCGTTGGCCTCTGGCCATGGCTGCTCTAGGACGTGGGCCTTGCATCCCTGTTGGACGTGCTTGTGCAGCGATCTGTTGCTGGAGAAAAGTCAATATGGCCGCTAGCTTATCTTTATTTGCCTGATCTAATTGTATATTGTGTTGATTTTGCAGAGGGTGCTCACGTAAATAGTTCCTCGTTTCTGCATTAGCCTCATTGTTTTGTATTGATTTAATAGCATTATTGTACTCGCGTAATTGCTCAATAGAGACTTGTTCGCCTTCTTTAAACCTGGCTTTAACTCCATCTTCTTCGGTAAATTCAATTTTGTCGAAAAATTCATTTAAGCGGGCCCAGACCTGCTCTGGCCCAATCTGAGTATTTGCTTCCTGGTTATGCATATTCAAACTCCAAACGTTGTGAAAACCTATAGACCTTAAATATTATCAGGAAGATAAGGCTTTCTTAAAAAATAAAACCAATAACAATAATTGCTTATTAATTCATAACTTATTAACATCAGTCTATAATAATAAGCTTAATACAATATTAACAATAGACTAAATAAAGCATAAAACGCAAGTTAATACGGACAGATAAGAACCATAATAATGCCGGATAAAATACTTGAAATCAATAAGTTACAAGTTGGGTTTGCTGCCCAGGTTGGTTATCAGCCAGCGGTTAATGGTGTAGAATTTGGCATTAATCGCGGAGAAACCTTTGTGCTGCTTGGCGAGTCAGGTTGCGGCAAATCATTGACAAGCTTAGCGATCATGAACCTGTTACCGCCGGCAGCGCGGTTTATGGGGACAAGCCAAGTGTTGCTCTATGGCAAGGATTTAATTGACATGTCTGAGGTGGAATTACGGAAGATCCGTGGTCGGCAGGTGGCGATGATCTTTCAAGAACCGATGACTTCTCTTAACCCCGTGATGACCGTAGGGCAGCAGATTGCCGAAGTATTGCATTTTCATTTTGGGCTTAAGGGTAGGGTAGCCAGAGAGCGCTCGCTTGAACTGTTGCACCAAGTTGGTTTGCCAGAGCCAGAACGTCAACTCCAAGTTTATCCGCATCAACTTTCAGGGGGAATGAAGCAACGCGTAATGATTGCCATGGCCTTGGCCGGTGAACCCGATTTATTAATCGCCGATGAACCAACCTCTGCGCTGGATGTCACGATTCAAGCACAGATCCTTGATTTATTAAAATCTCTGCAACTAAAAAATAATATGGCGATCTTAATGATTACCCATGATTTAACTGTGGTAAGACAAGTTGCAGACCAAGTGGCGGTGATGTATGCCGGTCATATCGTGGAGCAGGCGAGTCGTGATGATTTTTTTGCTGAACCTAAGCATCCCTATAGCCAGGGCTTATTTGCTAGCCAACCGAGCATCACTAAACGTGACCAAGCCTTGGCGGTTATCCCGGGGATGGTGCCATCATTAACCAGTGACTTCACCGGTTGCCGTTTTGCATCGCGGTGTCCGTATGTGTGGCAAAGTTGCCATGACATCGCGCCAAAATTATTGACACTTGGTGACAAGCATGTGGTGCGTTGTCATTTATACGATAAAGACATCGCTGCAACGCGGCCACAAAAGACGATTTCAGCCTACGCACCTGATGCGATGCCACAATTTGTCGACCACGATGAGATCATCATGGCCATCGATGATTTGAAGATCCATTTTCCAATTCAGCGCGGCATCCTTAAACGCACGGTCGGTTATGTTAAAGCCGTTGATGGTGTCAGCCTTGAGTTAACCAAGGGCAAGACCTTGGCCTTGGTTGGTGAATCTGGTTGTGGTAAAACGACCTTGGCACGCGGTATTTTGCGTTTGATTGAGACGACTTCAGGTATGGTTGAGATTGCCGGTAATAATGTCAGTGATTTATCGGCAAGCAAATTGAGAGCGTTGAGGGCAGAAGCCCAGATCATTTTCCAAGATCCATTTTCTGCAATGAATCCACGGCAATTAGTGGCAGACGTGATTGCGGAGGGTATGCGCGCATTAAAGATTGGTAAAGATGAAACACAACGCCAGGCGCGCGTGGTAGAGTTATTAGCACAAGTTGGTTTGCCCGCCGACAGCGGTTCGCGTTATCCACATGAATTTTCCGGCGGGCAGCGACAACGGATTTGTATTGCCAGGGCATTGGCGGTAAATCCAAGATTGATTATTTGCGATGAACCGACCTCGGCACTGGATGTCTCGGTGCAGGCACAGATTTTAAATTTGTTAAGACGCTTACAAGCCGAACAAGGATTATCGTATTTATTCATTACCCATAATATGTCGGTGGTCTCTTATATTGCCGATGAAATAGCGGTGATGTATCAAGGCAAGATCGTTGAGCATGGCAGTTGTGATGATGTCTTGCATCGGCCGCAACATGCCTATACTAAAAAATTATTGGCAGCGATCTAGGTGCTAGAGGCTAGTGGCTAGAGGCTAGTGGCTAGAGACTAGAGTTTTATAAACCCCCTCACCCTCCCCTCTCCCCCAAGGGGGCGAGGGAAATGTGGGGCTCACCCCTTCGGGGTGAGCAGAAATAATTATTATTTGCTTTACAAATATTGATTGTCCTGGAATAAATTTATGGGCACTTGCGGTTCTACCTCTTATTCCCTCGCCCCCTTGGGGGAGAGGGGAGGGTGAGGGGGTTTATAAAATAAACTCTAGCCCCTCATAATTTTTGATAATTTGCTCTACACCGTGTTTCTTTAACTAAAAACAAAGCGGTTAACAAGGCAATCAAATAACATAACGGTAAGACAAATAATGCCTGCTGAAAATCGTTTAGCGTATACGACATCCCAGAATGAGTTGCTGCAACAACTGTACTATCATGGTCAGTTACAAGATCTAAAATATAACCAACAAACGGTTGTAATAAGGCGCCACCAATTAAGATTGCCATATTATTAAAACCAACGGCTGTGCCTACAACCTTGGGATGGTTATTATCTTGCACGACACCAAAGGTAACGGCTTGACCTGAACTAGCTGTACCCATGATAAATAACAAGATAATCGTTAGCCAGTTCGGCATAGCTGATATGTAATAAACGATAGCGCTCGAGCTTATCACACCAAAAACCCCAGCAATAATTAAGGGTATTTTACGGGAAGTGATTTGTCCTGAGAGCCAACCAAGAATCGGTCCACCCAAGGCAACGCCTACCCAAACCGAGGCAAGGAGGGTGGCCGCGTGTGATTTAGTAATATTATCTGCGGCTTGCAAAAACTCTATGCCCCACAAGGCGGCGAAGACAGAAATCGGCGCCCAGCAGGTAAACGCATACAAACCAACACACCAGGTCTGTGGTTTTTTGGCAACGCGTCTGATGCGTATCCATTCGGTTACTGTTTTTGAAATATGGGACGTGCGTTTTTTAAATCCAGGGGGGAAATCTTTGACAAAGGTCCATAATAACATTGCTAACACTAGGCCAATGATACTGATATAAAATACCGAATAGGTGACACCCACTTGGTCGATAAACCATGATAAGAAACTTTCCCCCGCAATCGCACCAATAGATCCCATAAGTTGGATAATGCCAACGATTAAGGCAAAATATTTTGGCGGAAACCAGCGCGACGCTAATACCAAAGGACCAACATAGGCAAACGCGGCGCCAAGTCCCATGACAAACCGGGCCGATGCGCCAATCGAGAAGAGGCTGGAAAACATAAACACAAAGGTTGCGATAGCAGTGATGAAGGTTGTTATAGTTATGACTTTACGTGGACCATAACGATCGTAGAGTAAGCCGCACGGGATTTGCATAATCAAATAAGCATAAAAGAATAATGATGATAATAAACCAAGGCCAGTGGCATCGATTTGATAGATAGACATTAAGTCATCGGTCATGGTTGCGGGCATCACCCGCACAAAAAAATCATATAAATAAAATAAAGAGGCGAGACCGCAAATGAATGATGCTTGTCTGAGAGAAACTTGTTGTTGCTGTACCACAAAAACTCCAACTTAAAGAATTTTATTAAAGAGATTATTAATATCTGTTAATTTAATATCTTCACTTCGTTCTGCTCGTCGATTTTTATATTCAATAGTTTCATTTTCCAACCCTCGATCACTGATGACGATTCGATGTGGGATACCGATCAAATCACTATCAGCAAATTTAACGCCTGGGCGTTCATCACGATCATCGAGCAAGACTTCAACACCTTTGGCATGTAATTGCCGATAAATTTCATCGGCCTTATTCCGTACCACATCAGACTTTTGATAATTGATCGGAATAATCGCGATTTGGAATGGAGCCATGGTGGTTGGCCAAATGATACCACGGACATCATGATTTTGTTCGATTGCGGCACCGACGATGCGGGACACCCCGATACCGTAACAACCCATCTCGGGTGTGACTGCCTTACCATTTTCAGCAAGCACGGTGGCGTTCATACTTTGACTGTATTTATTGCCTAATTGAAAGATGTGTCCAACCTCAATACCGCGGACAAAGCGTAAATGACCCATGCCATCTGGGCTTGGGTCGCCCTCAATCACATTACGTATATCTGCGATGAGTGTTGGCTCAGCCAAATCTCGTCCCCAATTAACATTTTTTAAGTGATAATTATCGTCATTGGCGCCACAGACGAAATTGGCTAGCACAGCTGCTTCAGGGTCTACAATGGCCGGAATATCAATATTGACTGGCCCTAAATAGCCTGGTTTGCAATGAAATTTTTGTTGTATTGCTTGTTCGTCGGCCATCTTTAGTGGGCTAGCGACCTGGGGTAACTTTTCAGCCTTAATTGGGTTTAGACTATGATCACCGCGTAGACAAAGTGCTATCAAATCGTCATCGGTACCCTCGACTACGATTAACTTTATTGTGTTTTCCGGTTTAACTTTTAACATGGCGCTGACAGAGTCGATGGTTTTCGCATATGGCGTAGCCACTTTAGCCATTTCTGCTGTTGCTTCTGGTCTTTTAATCTGTGGCGGCAATGCCGCAGCCAATTCCACATTGGCTGCATAATCACTTTCATCGCTGTAGGCAATCAAATCTTCACCTGACTGGGCCAAGACTTGAAATTCATGCGATGCTCGACCACCAATCGCCCCCGTGTCTGCCATGACAACACGAAAGTCCAGGCCTAGGCGGGTGAAGATATTATTATATGCTTGGTACATTACTTGATAGGTTTCATCGAGTGATTGCGCATCCAAATGAAAGGAGTAGGCATCTTTCATCAGGAATTCTCGCGCCCGCATGATACCGAAACGGGGCCGTATTTCGTCACGGAATTTGGTTTGTATCTGATAAAAATTAATGGGTAATTGTTTATAACTTTTCAATTCACGGCGCATGATATCGGTTATCACTTCTTCATGGGTGGGGCCATAGCAAAATTCACGCTCATGGCGATCTTGAAAGCGTAATAGCTCAGGTCCATAGGCATGCCAGCGACAACTTTCCTGCCATAATTCAGCAGGTTGGACCGAAGGCATCAGAATTTCTAAGGCGCCAGTGTTGTTCATTTCATCGCGAATGATGGACTCTACCTTCTTTAACACCCGTAGCCCTAGTGGTAACCATGAATAAAGCCCAGAGGCGGCCTTGCGAATCATGCCTGCGCGCAGCATGAGTTGATGGCTGATGATTTCGGCATCGGCTGGTGTTTCTTTTAATGTGGCTAACAAATACTGACTTGCCCGCATATGTTAAGTTCCTGTGTATTAATTATTTTCTGTGATTGATAAACAATCAGGGTGGTTATTCTAGCATACTTCTTGAATTTAGATATAATGACCCCCATCTAGTGGCTAGAGACTAGTGGCTAGAGACTAGTGGCTAGAGATTAGTGGCTAGAGACTAGTGGCTAGAGATTAGTGGCTAGAGACTAGTGGCTAGAGATTAGTGGCTAGAGATTAGTGGCTAGAGATTAGTGGCTAGAGATTAGTGGCTAGAGACTAGTGGCTAGAGATTAGGGCTAGTAATTTGAATTGAGGTAAAAAATTATGCCAATCTATGAATATCAATGCCAAGCGTGTGGTCATCAGCTGGAACATTTTCAAAAAGTGAGCGATAAAGCGTTAAAAAAATGTCCTGAATGTGGCAAACAACGGTTACAAAAGCTGGTTTCCAGCACCAGCTTTCAGCTTAAAGGCCAAGGGTGGTACGTTACCGATTTTCGTGATAAGAAACAGTCAGGGGCTGGCACGGAGACAACGACCACGAAAGAAGCCGATACTAAGGCGACAGAATCATCCGCCACTACCAGTAGTGACACTGATAAGCAAACAGCTAAAAAAGCCGAGGCAAAGCAGCAAGATACCGCAAAGACCACTACTAAAAACATAGAAAGTAAATGACTTTAGCAAGAATAGACATCACATTATGGCACATTGTAGTGTAAGATGGTTGGGCATCAATCATTAAACCTACTAGGATACACATAAATTATGCATCATTTCAGACGCTACATAATCGCCGGGCTTTTGGTGTGGTTACCGATTTGGGTTACGTTATTAGTGATTCGCTTCCTGGTTGAATTATTAGATGGCACAATGTCGCTATTACCTCGAGCTTATCAGCCAGATAGTCTGATCGGTTTTCATATCCCAGGATTAGGTGTTTTAATATCCATATTGATTGTATTTTTTACAGGGATGTTAGTTACTAACTTCCTTGGCCGCAAAATAATCGAGCTTGGAGAGGCGCTCGTCGCTCGTATCCCATTGGTACGGACCATTTATATGGCAACAAAGCAAGTCTTAGAAACCTTGTTTTCCTCAAGCAGTGAATCTTTTCGTCAAGTGGCGCTGATTGAATATCCGCGCAAGGGGCTTTGGAGTATTGCCTTTCAGACTGGAAATTGTGCACAAGAAATTGCATCAAAAGCTGGGCATGATATGATTACTGTCTTTGTGCCAACGACGCCGAACCCGACATCAGGATTTTTGATGATGGTGCCAAAGGAAGATGTCATCGCCTTGGATATGACGGTGGATCAGGCATTGAAATTAGTAATTTCCTTGGGCGTTGTGCAACCAAACAATGGTGAAGCGGTGGTCATGACAAATAAAATGACAGCAACTAATAAATAACCATTTTAACAAAGAGTGAATATAGATGAGTAGTCAAGTAAATGGGCCAGTAACGGTAGATAATAGTAATTTGAAAACCAAGGGTAGTGCAGTCTATGGACGGTTGTTGCATTATGTTAAACATTATTGGTTGCTTTTTATCTTGGGAATTATCGGGACTATCGCCTCTTCAGGTGTCGATGCTGGTTTAACTTGGTCGCTTAAGCCATTGCTAAATCAGGGCTTTATTGAACGCGATGAGCTATTTATTAGTTGGTTGCCAGTATTTGTTTTAATCGCCTTTTTATTGCGTGGTGTGAGCGGCTTTATGTCCCAGTATTTTATTACCCGCGTAGGTCGTAATGTCGTGATGGTGTTGCGCCAAGAATTATTCGCCAAGCTGCTGCGTCTACCGGCTCGTTATTATGACAATACCAGTTCTGGGCAATTATTATCGATCATTGTTTATAATGTTGAACAAGTCTCTAAGGCAAGTAGTAATGCCTTGGTAATTATTGTGCGTGAAACCTTTTTCATTGCGGGTTTATTAGTGGTGATGTTTTCCATCAGTTGGCGATTAACTATTATGTTTTTTGCTACCGCACCTTTTATTGCCTTTATTGCCAGGTTTTCCAGTAAGCGTATGCGTCGCTTTGGGCATCATTTACAAACCGGGATGGGTGAGATTACTCATATCGCAGAAGAATCCATCACTGGTTATCGCATTATTCGTACCTTTAATGGTGAGCAGTATGAAAACGATAAATTTGTTAAGGCGACGGTAACCAATCGGTTACGAGAAATGCAAATCATTGCCACCGATGCCTTGGCTAGCCCTGCAGTACAGTTAACAGTTGCTATTGTGATAGCGATTACCGTTTATATGGCCACCAAGTCCTCAGGTCATATCTCTGCGGGTGGTTTTGCCTCAATCCTTGCTGCGATGTTGGCGATCTTAAAACCCTTGAAAAATATTACTACCGTAAATAATACTATTCAGCGTGGTATTGCCGGTGCGGAAGGGATATTTGCTTTGTTAGATGAAAAGCCCGAAGTGGATAATGGCACACAGCATATGCAGCGGGCACAAGGCGAGGTTAAGTTTGATCAAGTGCATTTTGCCTATCAAACTGAAGAACCGCGTCCGGTATTACAAGATATTAGCTTTACCATTAAGCCAGGTCAAACCGTCGCCTTGGTAGGTAAGTCGGGTAGCGGTAAATCAACCTTAGTAAGTTTATTACCTCGTTTTTATGACCATTACAGTGGTCAAATTACTATTGATGGCACTGAGATCCGTGATTTGACCTTAACTGATTTACGTAATCAATTTGCCTTGGTATCACAGCATGTGATCCTGTTTAATGACACTATTGCGCGCAATATCGCTTATGGCAAGGCCGATGATGTCAGTGAGCAAGAGATCATTGAAGCGGCGCGCGCAGCACATGCCTTGGAATTTATTGAGCCTTTACCCAAACGCTTAGATACCTTGATTGGTGAAAATGGTTTAATGCTTTCCGGTGGCCAACGGCAGCGCATTGCTATTGCGCGGGCGTTATTAAAAGATGCGCCGATTTTAATCCTTGATGAGGCAACCTCGGCCTTGGATACAGAATCAGAACGACACATTCAAGCGGCGCTGGAGCGTTTGATGCGCAATCGCACCACGCTGGTGATCGCCCATCGCTTATCAACCATTGAAAAAGCGGACTTGATTGTCGTAATGCACGAGGGACGTATTGTCGAAACAGGTACCCACCAAGAATTATTGGCCTTGAAAGGTGAATATGCCAAATTGCATGCGATGCAATTTCAAGAGCCGGCGGCTGTTGTTGAAGAGGCGATAGCAACTGCTGAGGCATAAAATTCTGAGATCAATCTAGATTTAGCATATTTTCCCCTGAGACCCTTTGTCTAACAAAAGATATGTGCTATTATTGACAAATCATCAGCCAACCTATTTATTGCGTGCGACATGCATGTCATAAGTCACGTTCGACTAAAAGATTTAAATATTTACACTGTTTGGAGACTATATTATGAAATTGCGCATCATGAGAACTATTGTCTTGTTATTTACCCTCTTTAGTTTTATCGGTGCTGCATATGCCGGTAATAAGCCCATCAAATTACAAGCTGTGCATGGCAAAGATAAAGGTGCGGAATTGTTGTTTGTCGTGTTGGCAAAGAAAGGTAAGTTGAAATTAATTAATAAAAAGCAAGGTTTGTATCGATTGACTTTAAAAAAAGTTAGCCCGCAAGTTATTTATTTTACCAATCGTCCTGAGCGTTATACCAATAAAATTGCTTTACCAAAGTTATTAACCGAATGGCAAAAAGGTAGCTTTAAGTCTGATCCACCTAATGCCGTGATGGAAGCCGTAAGTTTGCATGAGCACCATGTTGATGCGGCAAAAAAGACAGTAAATTATGCGATTGTGTTAACTAAACCAAAATATGAAGCCAAAAGCGATACCTTGAGTTTTGATTTAAAGGCATTGCCAGGGCAACATCAACCACTTCCAACGATAGCGAAGGCAGATTATGTCGCCTTGTTTATCGATGATGTCTTTGTTTGTCCTGCGTGTATAAATTAGCGCTAAAGGAAATATATGTTACGTACGCCCCAAAATATGTATGAAAATGAGTTTGGCTCTGGCCCTAGAGATAGTTTGTTGTCTATCCACGGTTCAGGCTC
>CAVVHY010000031.1:0-60919 GCA_963748135.1 uncultured Gammaproteobacteria bacterium
TATTCTGCTTACGTGTTTTTAATTTTGGTTACCGGAGAATGCATATGAAAACAATCACTACTATCGCTTCAATTGCATGTTTAGCAATTACTTTAGGTACCTTGGCAGGTTGTAAAACTGACCAAATTGAGTATTACCCGATGCCAGGCGCCCAACAAGCCAATGTAACCCATTATGGCAGTCGGCCCAGCGGCGGCGCCAGTCAATGTCAACCATTATGGGCCTCAACCAGCGCCGCCTGCACCAACTGCACCCAGTGCTCATGTCAATCATTATCCACAACAAGCATCGGTCAATAGAAGCTATTACGGTGGGGTACAAGTCGCAGCACCGGCGGGTGGGCCGGTAAATGTTAGCCATCACTAACGGTTAACTGATTTGGCTGAGTAGCAAAAGCGTAATGTTAACAGTCAAAGCATTTTCAACACTTACAAAATTATTTTACTGATTATTTGATAGGAGAAAGCAAATGAAAAAACTTAACTTGGCAATGGCCATATTCTGCGTTGCAACCATCGCAACACCAGCGATTAGCATGGCCGCTGCAACCCAAAAGGTTAACGCACCAGCGACTAAAATCAATATTAATCATACCCATCCCGGCAAGACAGCGGCTGCCGTAGCATTTTTCCACGCCACCGATGTCTGGGTAGAAAACCATAGTTCATACCCCATCACTTACAGTAGCACCGGCGGTACCTATGTCCTTCAGTCTGGGGGAGCTGATGAACTTTGGTATGACCCGATCCATAACGGGTTACAACGTCGCCGTGTATAATTCTGCAGGCGCGCTTATCTTTAATGGCTTAGTGCCAAACCAACAAACACTCATCTGTAAAGATGTGGCATACGGACCTGGTAACCAAACGTGTTATGTTGCATAAGATGAAGGCACTCGTACTAAGTGTATTAGTAGCCATCATGACATACAAAACCAGTGCTTTTGTGGTTGTGTAATACGACACGTCCAGTTGACCGGCCAAGTTCTTCAGAACTTGGCCGGTTTTTTTATAATATTGAATTTTGATGATGATATTGATTTTTTAGATTTGATTGTATATAATTAGGCCATGCCAGAGCTATTATTAATTTATGAGAGGAAGCGCTATGTCGCAAAATATGCAAAAAAACCCAAGGATTCATCCGCTTTTCCCAACCAAAGCTGAAGTCGAAGCAAATCCCAATATTTTATATTCAGACCATTTACCAATTCTATTCGAAACCTTTGTTCCAGTAACGCCACTTGAATTCACCAGTTGGGTACCAACATCTCGTGATATTGCTGACCGCACTGCAGCTGACTATGCAGCATTTAATTTTGTATCTTGGAATATCATGAAATCATCAGGCCCCAGTGGTTTCCATACAGGGAGTCAATGGGAAACCGATGAAGATCAAGCTAAAGCTAGACATCAACGAATCGCCTTAGCGCTAAAACAGTTTACTGAAAAATACTCTCTTCATGCTATTTTGCTACAAGAATGCACGATTCAACTCTTAAAAGAACACTTAGTTCAATATCTTGATTCTAATAAATGGGGGCTTCTGGATAATGAAACTGGACGTACCATTTTATATCGCAAAGATGCTTTAACCCCCACCAGGGCTCATAGCGATGGCAATGAAGATAGTTGTAAAGTAAATAGTGAATTACTTCCTTTAACGACTGAAGATTTAGGTGGACGACAACGAGTACATTTCACATTAAATACGGTAGGCATTCCAATTCATTTAGATTTAATCAATGTCCATTCAATTTTTAATCATGTGCCTGACAGACATGAACGTGGCTATAGGGCTTGGCTCAAAACAGATTCTATATTTGAGCCTGCGGAACATGAACCCGGGTATACGCTTTGGCGCAACAGACCACCTTTATTACGTGATGATGATGACTACTACAGTAAAAAGTGTGTTCGTATTGTCGCAGGTGATACCAATACGCGCATCGCGCCTAAAGATATAACAACAAGAAATATTGCTACAGGCGCAATACCACTTTCATTTAATACAATGGAAAACATCGAGCCAAATATTCAGCGTACAGATTTTCCAGATGCTGCATTTATGTTTGATGGTCATACTGTTACAAAGCTCAAAGCCCATGTCCTTAACCCAGAGACGGGTGATGCTTTTGATTTCAGGGACAATATTGGCTTAAATGGTACAACTAACCCGATGTGGGATGAATGGCGTCTATTAGCGCTTGTTGATGACGCATCAAGGGAAGAACATGCCGATCTACTCGCCCTTGAAGCAGGGTTTAATAATGTTTCTAACCCAATCTCTTTAATTACCTCTGCGAAACGAAAAATCGTCATCCGACCCACTGCCAAAGATAATAATCAACGTGGCGTTGGGGTATGGATGAAAAAGACTCAACCATTGTATCAAAATCTAAAAGACTCTATCTTTGCTAACACTGATATCTTTGAATGTCGCACTAAAGATTGCCAATATACATCCCAACAATATGTACAGGTTTGTGTCGCAGAGGAAAATAAGGAAGCACTCTTAGCGCCTATCAGGGATATAGTTAATAAGATCGCTGCTGTTGATATGCTGAATGCACAAATTAACTCATTGGGAAAATCATGGCAAAACCCATTCAAATGGTCTGGTAAAGACAAGGTAAATGCGTTAACTGCATTAAAAGAGGAAATATTATACCGCGCAGATGAACACGATATGTCACTAGAAGATATTATTGCAGCATGGCAAGCGCAAATCGTTAAAAAGCATTGGTTTTGGAAGGATGAAACAAACCGTGATATTGCCGCACAAAAGCGCAATAAATTATATTCAATCCCAGGTGTAAGCTTTTTCACTGGCGCTCGCAATCAGCCTACTAAAACACAAGAAGTTATCGATGAGATTAGGAATTTAGGTATACAAAATGGTGGCTAATTGCTAGCAGATTGCAGATTGATGACAGAATTGTTTAGAGCCCCCTCACCCGCCCCTCTCCCCCAAGGCTGGGGAATCTGCTCATTTTTGTGAAGGCAACATTGCCAAAACGTTGTCATTCCGGGGGTTACTGCAACTTGGCGAGCAGAGCCGAGCTTAGTTGCAGTTGCAACCCGGAATCCAGGAATGATAGCGTTTCATGATAAGATGACTTTGCAATTCCTGGATCCCGGCTCATAACTGCAAGTAAGTTCGACTACGTCTCACCAACTTGCAGTAATGGCCGGGATGACATCGGTGGAAAAATCACATGCATCAAATAACGTAACAACATAGTTGATGACAATGTTTTTATGCAGCAGAAAAATCACGTCGCGCCACTATTTTTTAACTATATTGATTTTAATGCTAAATTTTTTCAAAAATGCGCAGATTCCTCAGCCCCCAAGGGCTCGGGAATCTGCGCAATTTCATCGACGAAATAAAAAACTAAAAAAGAGTGTCATCCATCCTCAGTCATTCATCATCCGTTTTTCAAACGGGCGACTACAATGCAGCTCTTATTCAACCCTTTAAAATCAAGACCGAAACTAACATAAGTTCTGTCCCAATATCACATTACGATTTTTTTTGACCTAGATATAATTTAACCTCATTACTTTTTTTATAATATATTCATGAGGTTTATGATGTATAAAACTACGCCCAACATTAGCAAAGCTAAAACGCAAACACTTTTCGGAAATAGCCACCAACGATCTAAAGGATCAAAAGAATCTAAACGCCCTATAAAAAATAATAGCGCTGACGAAAAACTGTTACGATTTGCTGCTAGATATAACGACATAGCATTCGCTATGCAATTGCTTTTTGATGGAGCAAACGTTAACGCCCAGAGCACTAAAGATGGTCAAACTGCACTCCATATCGCAGCACGCAAAGGACATATGTTAATGGTAGCACTTTTACTAAATCATAATGCTGACGTAAAGCTACGTGATAGTAAGGGTATGACTCCCCTCTCTTATGCGATTGAAAATACAGATGCACCAGTTATCGAGTTACTGCTAGACATGATTGAAGACGATACCGTATATGTAATGAATACTGACAAAGTAGAGGATGAGTCAGTCATCAACGGTGATGAAGATTATACTTTTTCAACAATTCCAGAAGATAATGAGTTAAGGCAATTTAAAATGTAACGTCTATAATAATCCCCTCATGCCAGTTTTAAACTGACATGAGGGTGATTTGAACGAAGGTGATTACAAAGCCAGGGTATTGCTAACAAAGCTTTTTGCGCTAACTCCGCAAATATCGAAACCTTCTTCTGGGACTACTTATCATCTTTGCGCTTCGGCACATAAATATCAGTCACACTACCTTCAAACACTTCAGATGCCATCATCACAGTTTCAGAAAGTGTTGGGTGTGGATGGATGGTTAAGGCGATGTCTTCTACATCACAACCCATTTCGATCGCAAGTGCAACTTCAGAGATTAAATCGCCAGCGTGTGGACCAACAATGCCGGCACCAATGACACGTTTGCTATCTTTATCAAATAACAATTTAGTGATACCTTCGTTGCGACCCATACTGAGTGACCGACCACTTGCCGCCCAAGGGAAAGTACCTTTGCCATAATTAATACCTTGTTCCTTGGCTTCATTTTCGGTAACACCGACCCAGGCAACCTCAGGATCAGTATAGGCAACCGAGGCAATGCATTTGACATCGAAATAATGTTTCTTGCCAGCGATGACTTCCGCCGCAATTCTACCTTCCGCAACCGCTTTATGCGCCAACATCGGTTGGCCAATCACATCACCAATCGCAAAGATATGATCGACATTGGTACGTAATTGTTTATCAACATTAATAAACCCACGATCATCAACATTAACACCTGCCTTATCAGCATCGATCAAACCACCGTTTGGTTTACGCCCAACAGATACCAAGACGCGATCAAACTTAACTGGCTTATCAGGCGCCTTATCGCCTTCAAAGGTAACATAAATACCATCTTTTTTGGCTTCAACCTTGGTTACCTTGGTCTTGAGATAAATGTTTTCATATTTTTTACTAACGCGTTTATGGAATGGTTTCACGATATCGGCATCCGCGCCTGGCATTAATTGGTCCATCATTTCAACGATGGTTATCTTGGCGCCTAGTGCTGAATACACATTCGCCATTTCGCAACCGATAATCCCACCGCCTAAGATCAACATATTGCAATTAATATCTTCTAATTCCAAAGCATCCGTTGAATCCATAATACGTTTATCATCATGCGGAATAAACGGTAATTTTACCGGCAATGAACCAACAGCGATAATTGCATTATCAAATTTGATCTTGGTTTTATTACCTTCATCTTCAACGACAATCTCGCTTTTGGAAACAAATTTACCAAAGCCTTTGACGATCTCAACCTTGCGCTGTTTAGCCAAGCCTTTCAATCCACCGGTTAATTGCTTAACAACAGTGTTTTTCCAATCACGTAGCTTTTTATTATCAATCTTTGGCTTACCAAAGCTAACACCGTGTTCCGCCATAAATTCGGCTTCGTCAATGACCTTGGCGGTATGCAGTAATGCCTTTGATGGAATACAGCCGACATTCAAACAAACACCGCCGATTTCACTAAAGCGTTCGACAAGAATTGTTTCAATGCCTAAGTCTGCGGCACGAAACGCTGCTGAATAACCACCTGGACCACTACCTAAAACAACTAATTGGGCTTTCTTTTCTGCTTGCTTACTCATTATTACCTCATTTGGATTAAAAGATTATTTAATAAATCTATTCCCTAATAATAAACATCCATAATTTCAAATTTAATTATAAAAGAATGCGACGCATATCATTTAACACACCAGCAAGATAAGTAGTAAACCTTGCTGCTTGTGCACCATCAATCACACGATGATCATAGGATAATGACAATGGCAACATTAATCGCGGTTCAAAACTACCGTCAATATACATCGGCTTCATACTTGAGCGTGAAACACCGAGAATAGCCACATCAGGATTATTCACGATAGGTGTAAACGCCGTACCACCAATCCCACCTAAACTTGAAATAGTGAAACAACTGCCTTGCATATCATTCATTGATAAACCTTTTTCCCGCGCCTTTTCGCTAATATCTGCCAATTCTCGCGCCAATTGGAAAAAGCCTTTTTTATCTACATCACGAATCACTGCAACCACTAAACCATTCGGTGTATCAATGGCAACACCGATATGGAAATATTTTTTCAAAATTAAATTTTCACCACTACGATCAAGTGAGGCATTAAATGTTGGAAATTGTTTTAAGCATGCGACCACGGCCCGCATCAAAAAGGCTAAGATCGTTAATTTACAACCTTTTTTCTCCGCCTCTTTTTTATGTGCCTGCCTAAAGGCTTCTAACTCAGTGATATCAGCCTCGTCAAACTGTGTCACATGAGGCACAGTAACCCAACTGCGATGAACATTTTGCGCCGTCAAGCGTTTAATCTTATTTAACGGTTGTGTTTCAACTTCACCAAACCTGGAAAAGTCAATATCAGGGGCAGCAGCAACCGATATCCCAGCACCGCTCGCTACGCCAGCTTGTTGGATAATCGATTTTACATATTTTTGGACGTCTTCAAACAGCACGCGGTCTTTATGACCACTACCTTTCACCTTGGATAAATCGACACCCAATTCGCGGGCATAACGTCTGACCCCAGGGCCGGCATGGGCTTTCACCACGCCTCGCTCGACCTCTTCTTTAGAAGCAATTTTTTTGCCTTCAGTCTTTGTAGCCTGGGTCTTAGTTTGTTCTGCCTTGGCAGCTTCTTTTTTAGCTTCTGCCTTATCTTCAGCTGTTGTTTCTTGCTTTGCTTCTGCCGGTTCCTCTGACTCAGTTGCTTTAGCTGCGCCAGTGTCCCCTTCTGCCATCATTGTTAAGATAAGATTCCCCTCTGACACCTTGTCACCGACACTGACTTTGATGTCTTTAACTGTACCGGCATGAGGTGATGGAATTTCCATGCTCGCCTTTTCACTTTCAAGTGTAATGATAGATTGTTCTTTGCTGATGGTATCACCACTTTTTACCATCACTTCAATGACATCAACATCGGTTGCGCCACCAATATCTGGTACTTTTACTTCAACCTGTTCACTGCCAGATTTTTTAGCTTCTTTCGTCTTCGATTTGCTCTCTGTCTCTTCTTTTGTTTGAGTCTGCTTGGCTTTCTCTTTAACTTTGTCTTGGTCTTTGGCTTCGTCTTTGGTTTTAGCTTCAGCTTTCTCTGATTGTTCTTCGGCCTCAGTCTCTATAGATAAGATCAAATCACCTTCAGAAACTTTATCACCTTCTTTAACATTTAATTCTTTGATCTTGCCAGTCAAGGGTGATGGCACTTCCATGCTGGCCTTATCACTTTCGAGCGTAATAATAGAATCTTCTTTATTGATGCTATCACCAGGTTTGACTAGGATTTCAATCACATCAACATCGGTTGCCCCACCAATATCTGGCACTTTTACTTTTTCAATCGCCACACTAATCCCCTTTACTATTTAATACTCTTCACAAATTGGCGTGCCTGGTTTGCTGTCAAGCCAATTAATTCAAATTCTTTGCCGACTGGTCCTGCGATATGTATCCGTGAAACAATCTGGTTATCAAAAAGAACCGTTAATTCTTCTCCCTGATGGGACAATAAAAATTCACGCATCTTTGCATCAGCCGTTTGCGTCAAGGTAATCTTCACTGCAACTTTTTTATCAAATGTCGTCGTAAGATTAGCCTTTGCCACACTCTTATTATTCAATACAAATTTAGAGCTCACAATTTGTAATTCAATATCAGATTTTGCCTTGCCATAAACGTGCTTATTATTTTTAAACACGACCGCAGGTGCCGCTAAGACATTCACACTTACCAAAACCAAACAACTTAATAATGTTAACCATCCGATCTTGTGCTTATCCATAGAAAATCCCTTATTTTTTGGAAACAGTTATATTAAATTATTAAAACATCATTATTAAACAGTTACTGGATTTGGTTTATCGGGATTAATCCCTAATTTTTTCATTGCCTGTTTGAGTTTGGTCATTGGGAAATCCCCTGCCTCAGTCAAAGCCAACAAGGCGGTATAGGTAATATAGTTCCGATCATTTTCAAAAAAATGCCTGAGCTTTTTGCGCGTATCACTGCGACCAAAACCATCTGTGCCAAGCACGCGATAATCTTGTTCGATAAACGGCCGTATTTGATCGGCATAAAGACGTATATAATCCGTTGCCGCAATCACCGGTCCTTTTTGGTTCTTCAAACATTTTTGCACATGGCTAAGCTTAGCCTTTTTATCCGGATGCAATGCATTTTCACGCTGTAATGCCAAGGCCTCACGACGTAATTCATTAAAGCTTGTGACACTCCAAACGTCAGCAGCGACATCATATTCATCGGCCAACATTTCTTGCGCCGCCAAGACTTCATTTAAGATCGTCCCCGACCCCAATAATTGCACCTTCATCTTACTCTTGACCTTATCAGCCGACTTGAATAAATACATACCCTTGATGATGCCCTCTTCAACATCTTTGCCTTTCGGCATTGCGGGATGTTCATAGTTTTCATTCATCACAGTCAGATAATAAAAGACACGTTCTTGTTGTTGATACATTTGGCGCAAACCATGTAATAAGATAACGACCAATTCATAACTATAGGTTGGATCATAACTGCGACAATTGGGTATAGTTGATGCCAAGATGTGACTATGACCATCTTGGTGCTGTAAACCTTCGCCAGCCAATGTAGTACGTCCTGCCGTACCACCTAATAAAAAGCCTTGCGCCTGCATATCTCCAGCTGCCCAGGCAAAATCACCGATACGTTGGAAACCAAACATCGAATAATAAATATAAAAAGGTATCATAGCGTAATGGTTATTAGCATAAGAAGCCCCGGCCGCCATCCAGGAACACATCGCACCTGCCTCGTTGATACCTTCTTGCAAGATATGGCCATCTTTGCTTTCGTGGTAAGACATAATTTGTTCGGAATCGACAGGTTCATAAAGTTGGCCAACAGAAGAATAAATCCCTAATTGACGAAACATCCCTTCCATACCGAAGGTACGTGATTCATCTGGGACAATGGGCACGACACGACTACCCATTTCTTTATTACGGCATAAAATTGTTAAAAACCTAACGAATGCCATAGTCGTAGAGATATGTCTATCTCCTGTCGCCTTTAATAGGCTGGCAAAATCATCCAACTCAGGAATATTTAAGGCTTCGGAATTGGCTTTGCGTGCTGGCAAATAGCCACCCAGATGTTCACGTTGTTGCTTAATATATTTTGCTTCATCGCTATTAGCCTTAGGTTTAAAGAAAGGCGCCTCATCAATCTTATTCTCCGGGATTGGGATATTAAAACGCTTGGCAAAAGTCTTTAAGTCTTCTGGAGACATCTTTTTTTGTTGATGAGTGATATTTAAGCCTTCACCTGCAGCTCCCATACCATAACCTTTAACGGTCATAGCTAAAATAACGGTTGGGGAACCCTTGTGATTAACCGCAACATTATAAGCGGCATAGATCTTCCGTGGGTCATGACCACCACGGTTTAAGGCCCAAATCTCATCATCCGACATGCTCAGCAACCATTTCTTTTAATTCAGGGTGTTTACCAAAGAAATGTTCGCGGACATAGGCGCCATCTCGTGCCTTATAAGCTTGATATTCACCATCCACGGTTTCGCCCATCGTCTTGACCAAAAGACCTTTAGTGTCTTTGGCAAATAAAGGATCCCAGCGTGTACCCCAAATGACTTTGATCACATTCCAGCCGGCGCCACGAAAGACTGATTCTAACTCCTGGATGATGTGGCTATTACCCCGTACCGGCCCATCAAGTCGTTGCAAATTACAATTAATAACAAAAATAAGATTATCCAATTTTTCTCGGCCAGCCAATGAAATGGCGCCCAACGATTCTGGTTCATCCATTTCCCCATCACCACAAAATGCCCAAACTTTACGCTGATGGGTATCTTGAATCCCTCGATTAGCTAAATATTTTAAAAAACGTGCCTGATAGATTGCCTGCATTGGTCCTAAACCCATGGAGACAGTTGGGAATTGCCAAAATTCTGGCATTAACCATGGATGAGGATAAGACGATAAACCTTCTTGCTCAACCTCTTGGCGAAAATGCTCTAATTGATCTTCTGTCAACCGACCTTCAAGAAAGGCCCGCGCATAAATGCCCGGTGATGAATGACCTTGGATATAAAGTAAATCACCACCGCTTGGGTCATTCGGGCCTTTGAAAAAGTGATTAAAGCCGACATCATAAAGTGTTGCCGCTGAGGCATAGGTGGCAATATGACCGCCTAATTCAGGCGCCTTTTTACCAGCATGCAACACCATCGCCACCGCGTTCCAACGAATCAATGAAGAAATACTCTTCTCGAGATTGATATTGCCGGGGTAGGTAGGCTCTTGATTAACTGGGATAGTGTTTATATAAGGTGTGTTTAACCCAAATGGTACTTCTGCACCCTGCTCACGAGCATGCTCAATGACGGTCTCCAATAAAAAACGGGCGCGATCTGCGCCTTCACACTCAATGACTGAACGTAGCGCTGCAAGCCATTCATTAGTTTCTATTGGATCTACATCCTGATTGGAAGTTGTCTTATCACTAGCCATAATTATTTCCCCGGTACATCTTTATGTCTTGGTGGCAATATATAGTATATATTTATTAAACAGCGTAATGCGTGCGTATTTTCACCAAACAATAATATAAATATAATGTTATATAAAGACAGTGTTTTTTTGCATGTTATTACAATTATTCTTGTTATTGTTAACGACCTTAATGATAGCCTATTAAATCAAGTTCGAGCCTTGGCTGACAATAATAGCATAAATTTCCCGCTGAGGAATGTTGAGATTGGTTTGATGTTGGAACTGAGACGTATTATAGTTGGTTAATTGTTGATTATAACCCCCTCACTCTACTAGAGACTAGTGGCTAGCAACAAGAAACTAGAATTTAATTAGAGCCCCCCTCACCCTCAGCCCTTGGGGGAAAGGGGAGGATGAGGGGGTTTATAATTAAACAACTTATCTATAAACAATTATAAACAACCACCCACAACTCAATCAAACAACCATCCGCCAATTCAACTCGGAAACATCGTCATAGAAAACCCCTTCAATGAACCATAGACAGAATTTGAAGGGCTATCGTCATCTGGATCCATTTGCTCATCACCGCTCATCATGTCAGAAAAACTTTGGGCCATTCCTGATGAACAAGTCGATTCACTGTCTCTGTCCGAACTACAGTCTGATGCTTTCGCCTGTTTACCAATTAACGCCCTGACCTTTTGATACAAAGACAGATTATTTCTTTGTAAGTTATCACATTTTTGTTGTAATGACTTAATCACAATCTCCGCCTCACCTTGCTCAGATTCATATTGTTCAAGCTTGACCGCCATTGCTCGAATCATAGTATCTTTATCATCTTCACTTGCAGCCAAGAAGGCAGTATTTGAGCGAGAACGCGCAAGCAAACGTTGTTCTAATTGCTGTTTATGTAGCAATACTTGTTGTTGCTCGCATAAAAAGCTACGGTCAGAAAACCGCGAATCATTAATGACTCGACGTAAATTAAGTTTTAAACGCGAACGACCCGTTTTGAAAATCCACCATCCAGTATGTAGAGTATTTAAATATTGCAAAAGACTGTCTTTCAATTCGCAAGCACCATAATTATCATCATTAATCATCGCTTTAAGATCAATCACATTACGACTACGAGTACGTGACATATGTCCTTTATTATTAAAAATCTGTTCATATTTACCAATCGCTGCTAGCAGCTCAGCCCTAAATAATATCAATAATGTCATATATTACACTCCTATTGTATTTAATACCTGTGCAGTTCCTTCTGCACCATGATTAGAAACTTTACCTTGATGACAACGCTTGATTGCCTCAGAAATCTGCTTAGTCGAAGTTTTATTAAATAAACCTAGCTTGATGACTAATCCTGTATGGTGCTGTTGCACATAACTTGTTAGCACTGCCTGATTATACAATTTTTGTTGCACATCAACTCCATGCTTAACATTACTTGTTGTACAGCCAGCAATAGATTAAAAAACTCATGGAATAAATGCGTTGGTTGATGTAATTTCAATAGACTTCTATCGGCAGCACTTAATGAACATGTATTGAGATCAGCATTGTTATCCGCACTAACTTCATTGATAATTTCAGCAACCCGTTTTAATTCATTTTCAGTGAAATTGAAATCAGCTTTTAATTTTGAATAGATCTTAGACCTGAGGCGTACCACTAGACTATCTGTTTCGGTGGCTACACATTCATTTATCAATGATAGATATATTTCATAGACCTGAGATATAAACTGTGACCTACTGACAAAGCGAGAAACACCCACTTTGCTGATTAATTCAGTTAACGCGTCATCGCTGACTGCTAATAAACAATCTTCAATTTGTCTCATGCGTGTTAAATTATATTCATCAGCACCTGACAAAATAATGTTTTGTAAATGTTTGCTATACAGCAAACGAAGCTTATGTTGCAATTTGGTCTTCAGTTCTTTGTCTGCGAAGGTTTTGTGTAAGGTAATACAACGCGCGATGAGACGGAGCAAATCAGCATCTATAATAGTAGTTACATCGAAGCTTATTACCTTGAGGGTATGTGATAATTTTTTATAGACAACCTTCATGGCTGGTTGACATTGTTGTATAAACAGATTTAATGCGGCAGGGTTATATTTTTTTAAGCCCTCTAAAAATTCAAACAAAGGCTTAAGGTGATTGTTTCCTTTGATAACGCCTTGTTGTAACTCAGTAAGCAATAGCTTTATGGTGTTATTCTCTGGGTCATAAAACAATGAACGATAACTCGCTTCTAGCTTATCGAGACGCCTTGCTAAATGCTCAGCAAATTCTCTGCTGTAGGTAGTTGGATAGCAATCTCTAACTTGATTAGCTAGCAAATCCATCTCATTTTTATGGGCACATAAATAATTTATGCCTTCACTACCCAAGGCATAGGCCTTAGCAAGCATTGCCTCTAGCAAGTGAATTTGTTTAGCAATAATCATTTGCTGATATTCAATTAGCTGTTGTTGCCAAGCCATAAGCTTTGCTTGTTGTTGTCGAAACAGATAGCGACGTAAACCTTTAGGTAAACTCTCAGAGATTTCAAGTAATTCATTACCAATATCATCAAACAGTAATTGATATTGTTTAATATAAGTAAGCTTGACATAATCATTATCTACCACATGATTTTGATCGGCATTGCTTAGCAATGACAGCTTTATCATGAAACATTGTTTTTTTGTCAGGTAATCCTCGATAAAATAAGTACGCGGCATGATTTTTCTAATAAGCGTCCTAAGACCAACAAACTGTTTACCTCTACTTACCAACTTTGCAGGTACAATTAAAATTCGTTGGCCAGTTTTATGGATCCGAAACTGATCACTAGCAACGTACCATGGTAATTTTTGCAATGCCCTCCGAGTATATTTATTACCTTTGCTTGCGAGATAGCTGTTAAAATATTCAAAATGATCAGCGGTCATCTTTGTCTGTGGTGGATGAATTTTGTAATCATCAAGTCCAGCCAATCGCTTAACTGCTTCCGCCATATCAGTCACCATGTCATCATGAGTCAAGTCACATCGTCTAGCTGCCACTTGTAGTCTGCGTAACATTGCATTGCCTAGCCTTGCCTTTTCGGCCTTTAAATAAGCCTTTAATCTTGACAAATAGGTAGTGAAGCTTTGGTAGACGTCAGTAGGTACTTGGTCGCGGTTTTGTTGCAACTCAGTTAGTGCTAAAAGATAATAGCGTTCTAATTTAGGTATAACAAAATGAGCGAGTTGATATAAACCCTCGCTAGAGACATGGGCATAATCACGATGGCTACGCCAGCGTGATTCAAGCTGTTTTAACGTACTATCTTTTTCAATCGGTATCGCTAAAGCGAGCTTTTGCCAAAATGCCTCATCATTAAATTTCCGGGTCAATTCTACTGACCATTGATAATGTGTCAATGCAGCTTGATCTTGTTTGAATCTTGCTAAACTAAGCCTTGCACCCTTGATATTATTATTTCGAATTTGTTGGCGGATTTGATATTTATAACTAACATTGTCAGTTAAGCTATGGCCAGCATATCTAATCCCCACGTATTCGAAATAATCTAGTAGTGATTGTAATATTTTTAAGTTTTTGCGCGATTGCGCCTGTAATAAATCACTGGTTCTTCCCTGATAACTCATCAATTTCATGGCAGCACTCCTTATACTCAATTCCATTTGTGCCGGAGTATTGTTTTAATATATTGTAATAATATCTTCAGTTATACCTTAGCTAGGTATATATAAATATGCAGATCTTTATGGCGGCCTTAACTTAAAGCAAGGATATAAATAAACGATAAGATTGGTTTTGAGAATTTTGTAATAATCGAGGCAGGATAAATTAATAAATCCATTCCTTGAACTTTTTTTCATAACTACATTCCTTGTAGTAAATAATGTTAGGCGTATATCTATATATTACTGATACTGATTACTATGTCAATGTCTATTCCAGAAAATATTTAGCATTGGCATCATAACAATTGTGCAAGTGAAAATTAAAATTATTTCTGCTCCGCTACCTTGGGCTGCGCATATGAATACGATGGCCTAAATTACTGGCGCCATCTTTCATGACATTGGCGCCGCGCTTCAGGAATCTGCCACCTTGTCTAAACGTACGGCCCACCTTGTTGCCACCATGTTTTTTAACCAGTTTTTGCACTTCTTCATCATCAAGATTAGTGATGACACTTTGCTTTGCCAATTTCTGGGCTAAGCGCTTGCCATCTTTTTTCTTATTTAATTCCTTGAATTTATCTTTAACACAACCAATAAGGGTCAACTCATTCGATTGAGAAGCTAATTCAAAATAATAGTTAGCCTTGTCACCCGGTTTTTTGAACATAGCCACATGCGAAGTAACATTATTGTCATTACTTAAAGCCGCTATACCTTTATCAAAATAGTCTCCGGCTTGCTCAATACGTTTCCGCCGTGTCATCTGATTTGTTAGAGAGTTAACAAATGATTTTACATCATCATTCGCTAAGTCTAATGGTGTTTGGTACCCATCGCTGAGATTTGGGTTTGCTTGATGTTCAAGTAACACTTTTACGATAGCTAACGATTCAGGGTTAGTATTTGCCTTCAACACTGCATGGTGCAAGGCGCTTCGATGATGGCTATCAACACTATCTACAGGGACTTCATTGTCAAGCTGCTTTTTGACCTCAGCTAAATCTCCATATCTCACTGCATCAACAAGGGATATATCTACTTTTATATCTGCGTTAGTCATAACCTCAGCAATTTTGCTTTTTGTATACTTATACCTACCAAGATGTTCGTTTAAAGTAAAAACTTGATTAGTCGCCGTATCATAAACTTCCATTTTACAAACTGTTTCAAATAACTTGTGCTCATTAAGATAACTAATAGCTTGATTTAATGCTTTACCATGATCATTTTTAATATGATCAAGTAAAATATCAGTGTTCGTGAAATATGCCCGTTTATAAGTTTCAAAATAATCAGGTCGGCCGTCCTTATCTTTTAGATGTTCATTATCAGGATAGTTAGGAAAATCTTGTCCAAGCTTATATTTCCATAAGCTATTTGATTTCGCCACTGCATTTAGAGATTGAGACAATGGAGTAATGCCTAGCACAATCTCTGCTGCCGATAGATTTTTAAATATTTCGATAAGTGGCCCAAGTGGCAACTGATCAAGTTTCAATTGAGTAGTAGGCAATGCATTTTTTGTGTGTTCTGGGACATGTTTAGTCATGACAGACTCCATCGAGATAATAGAATTCTTAAGACCATATTGTATGCCAAATCTAATTTAATGCAATATACAAACATCAAAGCAACCCTATACATAAAGAATTTGGACATATTTGACAGCAAGATTGTCCTTTCTTCACAGGGGCGCTGTAAATTATTTGATTATAATGGTTAATATATTTTTTATATGGATTTAACTAAACCAACAAGGACTTCACGACCGTATAGTTTAACCAAGAGTGATCGGAGTCAAATATGCTACCACATAGTCCTAAGAGCCTTAAAGCTACGCGAAAAAATTCAAATAACAAAAATAAAATTCGCAGGTCAAACTTCAGTAAAAAAGATAAAGCTAAAGATAAAGTAAAGTTCAAGGTTCAAGAAAGCCAGACAGACTCGCCCAATAAAGTTTTCAAAGGAATTATGCGAACAATTGAAGCCATCATAAATGGTGATTTAACAATTGATTCTCAAATATCCGATGACAAAAAAACTATCAGATACCGCACACCACAAGAATTCCTCGATATCTTAACTAGCGGCAATAAAAGCCAAAGGGGCCGTAATGGTCTTGGTCGATCCTTAAATCGGGTCACTTCAAAAAGATCCTCTCATTCTGTAATTGATGAGTTAAAATCCATCTTGAATGGTGAGTTTGAACTTGCGTCTAAACAAAATAGTAATCAGATTACATTCATTGACGATATGATTAGTCGACTACACCGCATCTATAACCTTGGTAACGGTATTACTATTAAAAAGCAGCAAATTAAACCCAATCAATCTAAAGCGGCGCTAATTCTTGCACTCGGTTGTATCCATCCATGTCTAAGCTTAGATAAACAACAAAACAGGGAAATGCAGCAAACAAACCACGCAATAATTGCCAATTTTTTTATTAATAATTTTCAAGAATTGCCTGAATTTATCATCAAAAAATTGACATTGAAGCAATTACAAGCGTGTATAGACCATGTCAGAGAACACAAGCAAAATCATTATCTTGCCTTATCATTGATAGATGTTTTGATCGAAGAATCTCAGTCTCGTACTAGAACTCAACAAGAAATTGATGAAATTGATATAAAAGAATTATTTAAATATTGTCAGCGCTTTTGCGGTAAAACAGACGTAAATCATGGCAACATAAATCCTCAATTAGCTGAAATGGCACGCAGACTAATACAACATCTAGCGCACAATTTTGCTGAGCATTTACCAAATAGCGATAACATACAGAAAATAACAAAGCTTTATCAAGAACGCAGTAAGATACATAATAATAAATATGAGTCAGACTATGAACGCAATGCTGATATTATTAATAATACAACTGAAATTTTAGTAGCGCAAAGTGAACTCGCTAAGCGACATGCTAAAACAAAAACCAATAATATAGCACACAAAAAACTACTATTCCCATCTCTTAAAGCATGGCAAAATCACCGCCCCAAGCAATTAGCAGATCTTGATGAATCAATTGCAAACGTCTATAAATGCCCAGGCGCAGATGAAAATACAAACATGTTAGTACACAGAGTTACGATGATTTTGACTCTGCTTATCAATATAAGAGAAAAATTTGCTGGAATAGAACTAAATGACCTACATGAAACAGTTGATAACTTACCTGACAATGTTCGTCACAGCATAACAGAATTAACAAATTACTGTGTTAAATTCTTACGTCATGTATATAACACCGAAATATCTCCTGACTTTATTAATAATTTAATTGTTGAATTTCAAAAGCCTCAATACGCTATAACACAGTGGCAGCCTAATGTCTTGCTTGCAATGGATGACACTGAAGCCCCTTCTTTTAACCAACCTGATGGTCAACAACATATTCCAACCAATGCTGAAGTTCCAGACGAATCTCGGTTCCCACCCTTAATGCCTGAAGTATCTCATTATACAAATGAAATAATACCACTTAAAGCAATTCGTCTACGCCGCCTCCTATTAAATAATATGCTTGGAAAACCCGTCAATATCGAAAACTTTTTTCATATCTCAAGCAACACTATTAAGGCATTCTTTGAGTTATTTAAATCCGCTGACAAATTGTACCTTGATTACTTACAAATTCAAGATGACAACGAGGGGACGATAATACAACATGGCAGCAAAGAAGTTGATAATGAAAAATTAGAACATTTTAGAAAAGTTATCATTGAATCACTCTTTTACACTGAAGACTTTGCTGAAAATGTGACTTTAAAAGCATTTTTCAGCATTATTGAAAAGCTAAACTTACTTTATCAATACAGCAGCAAAAAAACCATGCAAGGCTGCCTTGATTCTATCGAAGCATTTATCGAAACACAAAAAGAAGAAAGGATCTACGAGACTGGCTTTGATTACTTTAAGGTTACCCATACCAAATCAAACGCATCCAAACACCAAACACTCAAACTGAACATTAATTTTGACTATGACACATTCATAAAAAGCACATGTACAAATTCAGAGAAGATAACTAAGAAAATGCTTATCGAGGATTTATTTAGTGAAAAAGCATTAATTATGCATAATGAATTTATACGCTTTAATCAAGTATTTTTAACTAATAACAGCAGAGAAGCCCATCGGCTTATTATTTACCAAAAGCGTCTAATGACCCTGTCCATGAATAAGAAGGGGATCCATATATTACCAGCAGACACCGCCACATTAACGTCACACGGTAATGTTCATAGGGCAGCGTTAGTCTGGGATCATGAAGGCCAAATGTTTTATCATCAACATAGTGAAAATGATGCCATACGCTTCTTTCACAGTAGCTTTCTAGGTGATAAAAAATTACTTTTTTCTGGCGAAATCACGCTGGACAATGGTTTTATCACCGGCATTACTGACCATAGCGGTCATTATAAGCCAAGCGATGCGCATTTATATCAATTTATACTTTACTTAAAGCAAAATGGAGTTGACTTATTTAATTGTATTATATTCAGAAATGTCTACATAGGTGACACACCAATCGATGTCCCTTCTGTATCGGCACTGGATTTTGAAGAATTCTTTGACCTTAAGCAAAATATCATTAAACCATTAAAAGAACAATATGGGGCTTTCAGGTCTAAAAATATTGAACATTCTAAAAGAGCTTATTTGAAAATGGTAATCAAAAAACTTGAAGCTGCTCGTTCTCCACAAAAGTTTGAAAGTATTTTACGACATTTCTATTATGACATTACTAATAACAAGGCAACGAAAGTTAAGAACGGTTCAAGCTATTGTAAAAAGCTACTAGCAAACGATAAGGATTTTGTTAAAAATCTAGCAAGACATTGTTCAAATGCAAAATTATTTTCTGATAAAGCTTATAAAAATCTTATTACTCTAATAAGACCCGAGACTAAACTTGATTCACTGCAACAAGAAGTAATCGCCTTTATCCAGGCGATTGAAAATCGTCTCAACTCATTAAAATTAGACACTGAAAAAAACAATAACTTGATGCAATTACTTGCTGGCGCTGTTAAAACGATCTCAGCCAAAGATGACAATTTAATCAAACTCAAAAATGACATCAATGGTTGCACTGATTCATTCCAAGTCATTGAGTTTATACGTCGATTTGCAACACTGATTGAATTTTACAATAATTCATGCTCAGTCCCCGAGTTAACGAATGATTTTAGAGATTCAGCTGCTAATATTCGCAGTACTAAAAACAAAAAGGGACATAACGTTGATACTATCAAACGAGTGAAAGTTAACACAAACAAAATATTTCCGCATTCTAAGACACTGTTTCAATCATCTGATACTGAATCAGACAACCATGAAATTGACCCATATAAAATATGCCCGCTGGATGGTTATAATACGCTTATAAATGACTTAGCTATTTGCCTGTATGCGGTTGGGTGCAGCTCGAAAAACCTTGGGTCTGAAATTGATCGTATTAGTAGCTATCTTGCTTATTCAATATATTTAATTAGTGCACTTGAAAATCATTATTACCTTGATATACAAAAGATTACAAACCTATTATTTGATCCTAAACACTCCCTAGATATGCCTGGCGTAGTAGCGAGCGAGCTTGTCAATCGTTATCATGCCATTTGCGATGCAGGTGCTAAACTAAAGTTTCCATCTGATTTAAAAGTATATATCTATCAGTTTGCTGAAGCTAATAATTTAACATTACAATTTTTTGACATAAAAAATAAACATCATATCCATAACTCAGTTCTATGTGTTAATCAGGATAGGATTTATGATTCTTCACTAACCTCTACTACTGACTCAAACAGAGAATCACAACATGAAGAGTTAGAGGAACAAACCCAAAGTGAATTAGATACATCTGGTGATCAAACGCCCCGTAGTGACGTGAGTGAAACGCCATCATTGCGTGCGTTTATCAATGATATAGAAAACACAGGAAACTTGAGTGGTTCAACCGGATCATTAGACTTCGAATTAGCACTTATAGATGAAAAAACAAGTCTTCCGTGGTTGTCTCCCATTGAAAAAAACTCAACATCTACTTTTGAACAAGACCAGCCAAATGGCCCATCTGAATATTTTAATACAACTATTGCTGATTTGATTGCCAAACTTGAAGACGTAGATGAAGATCCTGATGACCTTGAGTTTAAAGAGCTTGGTATTAAAGAAATATATGATTTGCTAAATGCACTTCCCCTGTCAGATGCACCCAATTTATCTAGTGTTTCAGCACAATTGAATAACTCTCAAGGCCCAAGTCGTTCGCATAGTAATCGTGCTAATCTAATTAATTCATCTAGCTCTAGTCACTCGACATCGAGTTCATCATTTTTTGGTGTTCAAGGGCCTAGCCGTAATCTTAGCCGAATTGCATTTAAAGAAGAATGTGAACGTACAAGCTCATCCATTTCTGATAGGTCACGAAATACTACAACTTCAAGTTCATCTTCGGGAAGCGATACTGACCGGCTTAGTAATCGTAAGGGTCGTTAGGATAGATGGCGTAAAAGTATAATGCGTGATGTTTTATTAAAGCCTCCTCACCCTCCCCTCTCCCCCAAGGGCTGAGGAATCTACTCATTTTCGAAAAAAATTATAATTGAAATTATACAGCACTCGAGACTGTCGCACTACTAATTAGAATCCGCCTCGTGTGGAAATTTTTCTGCAGCATTAAAATGTTATCATCAACTATGTTATAATTTTTCATAAAACCTTATTATTTCTCCGCCGCTGCGTGAGTAGGCCGGATCCTTTGACAACATAGGTCGATGTTTGTATTCCCCGTTCCCACCTGCTTTCGCATTATGGTGGTGTCACATTATTTCTACCCTATTATCATTGTGCCCCGGCCCCTCGTTAGAACCCATCGTGCGCGATTAACGCAATAGACTCACGATAACAACCTTTACCTGGATATTGGCTCATAAAGGTTATGGCAAATCTTCACTGCAGGCAGCGGATATCGTTTCAGAAAGAGTCTATACTCTTTCCATGTAAACGATTTCTTTTGACTTCGCCTATTTAACCATTTAAACATCAGCCGTTCTACCTGTCTTATGAAGCATTTCATTGCGCGCGCGTTGAAACTCACTCCATAGTATTGGATGTGGCCTCTTGTCGCTGCACATAGTTGCTTCCATAGTTCGCGTAGTCTGTGCCGATTTCTATTTTCTTTTATCCACAGATTACATTTCTTGAGCTTTGACACAAAGCGCTTCCTGCTCGTCTTTAACTTTGGGATGTGTCTTCCTTTTCGTGATTTCCCTATGTAAAATGTGAAACCCAGAAAATCAAAGGTTTGTTGTTTTATACCGTTGGCGCTAGCCCTTTTCGAAAACGCTACCATGTTGGTTTTGCTTTCGTTGAGTTCTAGTTTGTATTTCGCTAATCGGTTGGCGAGTGCTTTTCTGATACGTATGGCGTCTTGCTCATACTGACATAGTATGAGCATGTCGTCCGCGTATCGGAACATCTCGATTTTACCTTTGACATGGTGTTTTACTCTTTTCTGGACCCATTCATCTATCACATAATGTGCGTAGATGTTTGCTAACAGCGGGCTTACGCAGCTGCCTTGAGGAACTCCCTCAGGGCTCATGCATAGTTCCCCGTTCGCTAATACGCCCGCTTTGAACATGCGTCGTATATAGCGTATGAAGCGTCGATCTTTGATCTTCTTACCTAACATTTCTGTTAGCAGATCATGATCTATGGTTCCAAAATAGTTCGCTAGGTCTACATCTATAGCTACCGTTACTTCGTTTTTGTATAAGTAGTTATGTACCGCTTTAATTGCGTCATGACAGCTACGGTTTGGTCGGAACCCATATGATTGTTCTATGAATATCGGTTCATAGATCACGTTCAAGAGTTCTTGCATCCGTTTCTGCACAAGCTTGTCCTCAAAGTTGCTTATCCCGAGTGCTCGGGTCGCGCCTCGTTTTCCTTCTTTGGGGATGAGGACTTCCCTTACTGCGCCTGGCCGGTAGGCCAGTCGTTTCATTCGGGATATTAGCTCTTCGAGGTTTGCCGCTAGGTTTTCACCATACCCTTCTTTCGTGATACCATCCGCTCCCACCGCTTTCTTTCCATCAAGCTTGTGGTAGCAGTCGCGAAGTGACCCTTCGTTGATGTGGTGCATCAAGCTGAAGAACTTTCCTTCCGGTTCCTTCGCGGATATCCAGGCTATCCTGTCGAGCACTGTGGCCGCTGTTCTTGGTGGTTTTGTCATCTCCATTCGCGTTTCTCTCTTCAGGTTGTTGTTACCGATGGTGCTTCGCTCCGCAGTCGTTACTCTGTTTCATCACTACTACCACCAATCGGACTTCCTATGGTGCGTTTTGGCTTCCTCGCTGTTACCCTTGTTGGCCAATACTCCGTCCTTGAAGACACCATAGGATCTCCCACGTTTAGTTAGCTTCATTTGCTACATGCCACGCTCTTCGACCCCGGGGACGTCGTAGTGTTCTGCCCATTGATGTTCACTATGATGTTGTTTTCCATTGGATGAACTATGTCAACCGTCCCAATAATTTCATTTCGGGGCTCAATCGCCTAACCGCTTGGTTATGGCCTATAGCATCCCTGTCTACGCTTAGCCTTTAACGTTACCGTTAAAAGCCCAAGACTCGGTTCTGTGTGTGTTGGGTCACACTTTCACAGGTGAGACTTTCACTCACGTGAATCTAACCACTTCGTGGCGCACTCATCCCGGCCATTACTGCAAGTTGGTGAGACGTAGTCGAACTTACTTGCAGTTATGAGCCGGGATCCAGGAATTGCAAAGTCATCTTATCATGAAAAGCTATCATTCCTGGATTCCGGGTTGCAACTGCAACTAAGCGAGCTCAGCTCGCCAAGTTGCAGTAACCCCCGGAATGACAACGTTTGGGCAATGTGGTCTTGACAAAAAATGAGCAGATTCCTCAGCCCTTGGGGCTGAGGGGAGGGTGAGGGGATCTCTAAACAAAATCTCCAGTCTCCAGTCTCCAGTCTCTAGTCTCTAGTCTCTAGTCTCCAGTCTCCAGTCTCCAGTCTCCAGTCTCCAGTCTCTAGTCTCTAGTCTCTAGTCTCTAGTCTCCAGTCTCCAGTCTCCAGTCTCCAGTCTCTAGTCTCCAGTCTCTAGTCTCCAGTCTCTAGTCTCCAGTCTCCAGTCTCCAGTCTCCAGTCTCTAGTCTCTAGTCTCCAGTCTCTAGTCTCCAGTCTCCAGTCTCCAGTCTCTAGTCTCCAGTCTCTAGTCTCTAGTCTCTAGTCTCCAGTCTCTAGTCTCTAGTCTCTAGTCTCCAGTCTCTAGTCTCTAGTCTCTAGCTCCTAGTCTCTAGCTCCTAGCCCTCAGCACCACATTCATGTTGACAGCGCGTCTCTTTGATAAAGCATAATAAAACTAAGGCGACAATCTGCACCACTGGTAAAATAATCAATGCATGTTGATAGGCGCTTACATTAAAACGCAACACATGTTGCAAACTATCTTGACCTGATAAATCCAATAACCATCCTACCAAGGGTTGAAACAAAGTCCCCCCTATCATGACCACCATATTGGTAAAACCAATCACCACCCCCGACACCCAATTGGGATTAATCTCGGTATTTATCGCAAAGACCAATAACATACTACTGCTGCAAAAACCGAATAAGAATAATAAGATGATAATCACTGGCAACATTAAATTTGGGATATAGATAATTATCGATAAACAAATTAACGCACCTAGATTGCCGATCAACATCAACGGTTTGCGTCGCTTTAATAAACCTGATAGCCAACCAATAATCGGCCCTCCAATTGCAACACCAATAAAGACCATCGATGAAATTAATGCTGCCTTGGTTGTGGGGATATGATCCACTGCCTTGAAAAATGGTACACTCCATAATTCGGTAAATGCTGCAATAGGTGCCACAATCATACCGCCATAGATTGCCGCTAACCATGTCTTAGGCGATTTAATAATAAGAAGTAGACCAGATAATAAATGTGTATTCTTAGGCGAATCCCCAGTACCGGTGGTATCGCTTGGACACCCTATGGCACGGGGATCATCTCGTACAATCAACCTCAATAATAACGCTAATACAGCACCAATCAATCCCACGTAGATCATCGTGCTACGCCAACCGAAGTGTAGTACCAACATGGATAGCGGTGCCTCAGCACTTACGGCACCTAATACCCCTAGCATATTGGTTAAGCCAATAATAATTGCCAATTGTCGAGCCGGAAACCAATTATTCGCAAGCTTCAGACACCCAACAAAGGAAAAAGCTGAACCAATGCCCATTAAAACTCGCCCTACATCTGCTAACCATAGTTGGTCTGTGGTCGCAAAGACAATACTACCAACTGTTACCATGAACGCGGCACCAGTTAACAATTGGCGAATGCCATAATTATCTAATAAAATGCCTACTGGAATTTGCATACTAGCATAGGCGTAATAATAAAAAGCGGAAAGACTACCTAATAATGCTGCATCAACATTAAAGGCTTGCATTAAATCCGGCACCATCACCGCAGGTGACACGCGGATGAAAAATTCATAGGCATAAAATATCGCCGCAATGACCCAGATCAACCACGCCCGGACAAAACATTTTTGTAAAAATTGTTTCGCGAAGGATAAAGTCATTGCTTCCTTGGAATAAGTTTTATTGCTAATCATTTAATAATATGAGCTTTAGATCCTGTATTACTTTTGTTGCTAGACTTTGATCTAGCCAAAGCCAAATCTTCACACACCAACCGAGCACCACGCCAAAGTCTTGGTCCTGGCCGTTCAACCAATGATGGTGGTATGGTATAAAGATTATTATTATGCACAGCTCGCAAACGATGCCAAAATTGCCACATACTACGCCAATAATTGGAATCTTCGCCTGCAAGGATAACTTGAGGATCTGCAACTAATACTGCTTCCACACTCACCTGTGGCGATGACCCTTTGGTCTTGGCAAAGACATTGCGACCACCACATAAGCCAATTACTTGGTTGATGATACTCTTATCGCTAATGGTGAAGATTGGTTTATGCCAAACTTGATAAAACACACTTACTGGTTGCTGTTTGGCATATTTGTGCCTTAACTTCGCTATATTCGTGTTAAAATTTTTTATCACTGGCGTAGCTTGGTTAACGGTACCTGTTAATATTGAGAGTTTTTGCATCGTCTTTGGGATGTCTGCGATAGTCTTAAAACGTGCGCTATAAACAGGGATATGCAATTCTTTTAATTTCGTCAATTGTCCTATTGGATTGCCCCCCAACCAAGCCACGATTAAATCAGGTTTACTTTCAATAATAGCTTCAAGATTTAATTCATTAAAACTCGCCACTCGAGCGATTGCTTTTGCCTGTGGCGGAAAATCGCTTTCACTACTAACACCAACCACTTTATCACCCGCACCAATTGCAAATAAAATCTCAGTTAAATTTGGCGCCAAGCTAATAATGCGCTGTGCTGGTTTAGCTAATTTTACAACCTGACCTGTATCATCTGTCACGCTAATTTGCGAAGCCACGCCCGCATAGGCTAACTGGACACAACTAACAAGCAATGCGCTTAGTACCAGGCCAAGCCTTCGAATCATAATAAGGTCCCTAAGATAATGAGTGCGAAGATAACTAAATAAAGGATCGTTGTGCGCTCCACTAATTCCAATGCCGAACGGTTCTCAGATAAGGTCGCGGTACTGGCATCCGTGCCATCCACATCCAGCGCAACTAAGCCACTACGAATGATAAATTCTTTATTCATGCTGATACTCGTTAGCACATGACGTAACCAATAATTAAAACATGCCGTAAAATCACCTACTAAGGCATAACCCAAACCTAGTAAGCGGAAGGGGATCCAATCCAAAATGTCCAGTAACCATTTTGCAGGTTTTGCTAATTGGGCATGTGGCGTATCAGCCTTACATGCCGCCTCTTTGATTAATGCGGTTACCCGATACAGCACAGCACCAATTGGTCCTAACACGATGAACCAAAAGGCCACAGCAAAGATCGCCTGGTTATAATTGAAAAAGATGCTGCTAGTGATTGTCCGTTTCACTTCGGAATCATGCACCGGTGTTTCAATAATTAAATGTTGTATTGATGTTAAATCCAATTCTTTGGTTTGGGTTTCTTGGGTTTGCTGATCTTGGTTATGAGATTCAGTCTTTGCTTCGGGTGCTTGTTTAGTCTCAGATTTTGCTGTTGATTCATTGATAGCTAAATACTTTTGAAATTTAGCGAATATATCTTCTGGTCCTAAACAATAAATTAATACTGCAAGTGCGATCAAAAAGCCGATTAAACCATAAATTATTTGTGATAATAGATAATAGACGATCGCGACAATGATAATCGGCGGTAATAAGGCAATTAACAAACCTATCACACCTTGCCAAAGGTTTGCCTTGTTAGTTAATGAATGCAACCATTTTAGATAAGCATCAAACCAATCAAAGCGCGCAAAGTAACGACCACAATTAATAAAACGCTCTAGCGCTAAACTAATCAAGATGATCACAAATTTCATGCGTGTTGTCCTTCTTTATTATTTAATCATATAGATGATAAAAGTAACCACACCTAATCCTTACGCATACGTTCTGTCAAGGCCAATGGTGTTGGATAACGCAGTACCACCCAATACGATGACACGATAAACGTTAAGATTGTCGTAGCTTGAATCAAATAATTCGCGGTATCACCAATCAAGGCATTGTGTATCCCAGATGCAAGATAGGCAACAAGTAATGAAAACTCACTTGCCTGCCCCAAGCGAATCCCTACTTCCCAGGATACGCGCCGAGATTCGCCAATATATTGTAATAAATAACGAAACAGCACGGGTTTTAACGTTAACGTGATGACAGCGAGCAATACGGCAGGAATGATGACATTGGGTAAAAATTGGAGATTAAAGGTTGCGCCTACGGTGAAGAAAAACATCACCAAGAAAAAATCCCTGAGTGGTTTTAAATTTTCAGCAATGTATAGGGCAATAGGACTTGCGGCCAAGGCAACCCCAGCGATAAAGGCACCAATCTCATCAGACAGACCTAAAAAGCCCGCCAATTGCGCCATACCCAAGCACCAGCCAATTGATAAAAGAAATACGTATTCCTTGATATGATCAAAGCGTGCCAAGAGTTTGATCAACACATAGCGTTCACCTAGATAACCAATTAAGATCATGGCCGGTAATGCGACAGCGATCATGATAGCATGATGTGCATGCAAACCACCGCCACTGGCACCTGTGACAAATAGCAAGACGATAATCGCCACCACGTCTTGTAATAACAAGACACTAATCATCACTTCACCTGTATGGCGATGATGTAAAATGGTTGTCGGTAGTAATTTGAGGCCAATGATGGTACTAGAAAACATCATCGCTGCACCAATGACCAGGCTTTCGGTATGATTAAAACCAAATAAGCTACCAACCACATACCCTGCCACCGCAAATGCCAATGAACTCACGACGGCAACGATCGTCGCTTTGCGCAACATGTGAAAGAGCTTCTGTGGATGCAGATTAAGACCGAGTAAAAATAGCAAAAAGATAATACCGATATTAGATGCCTGTTGAATAATAGTTGGATCGGGCACCAAGCCTAGGCCAAATGGGCCAATTAATAAGCCTAAAATGATATATGCTACCAGCAGGGATTGCCGGGTATAGAGCACAAAAGTGGACACCAGCGCCGCCCCGGTAAAGATTAAGAATATGGAAAAAACTATTGTGTCATTCATGTTTAGATTATTTTATGGTTATGATGTTACAAATTGGTGAATATATTTTAGAGACCCCCTCACCCTCCCCTCTCCCCCAAGGGGGAGAGGGATAAGAGATAGAACCCCAAATACCCACAATTATTGCAAGGACAATATATTTTTTATCTGTTCTCCCCGAAGGGGAGAACACTCCAGTCCCCTCTCCCCCTTGGGGGAGAGGGGGAGGGTGAGGGGGTCTCTAAAATATATCCACACTCAATCACAATTACCAGAATTGCAACATTAACTCTATTGTAAACAGAATGTTATGGAATAGATAGTGCTAGTGGTGAGAATGCGGTTGAATTAAAGTCTTAACTCTTTGCTTTTAGATCTAGATGTAGGTTTAGGTGCTGGAGCAGGCTTTAGTAATTCATTATCCGTCGGACCAAGCCCAAGGTGCTCAGAGCCGGTGCTAAATACACCTATATAAGCTAGTATATCGCTATCTGTTCCTGTTGAATGTCGACGTGCTAATCTATGTCCTAGAGACCCAATAGATGGTCTGTTTTTTGCTTCACCGTTTGATGAAGAACCTATCAAATTAGGTTCCACATTTTCGACCGCCGATTCTGTTGCTGAGTCTTTTTGGTGGGGCCTACAGACCTTACCGTCTTCTCGAATCAACTTATTCCACTCAACTAAATCAGAGATGGCTAAATTATCATCGAAGCGTCGTTCCCTAAATCCAATGAAACTGTTGTAGGATTTAATCTCTCTGGCAAATAATGGTTCCGGGAGTAGCCATCGGGGTAATTTACGACTTAACCAATTTAAACCAAGCATTAAAAGACTTGGCTGATGCTGTTGCACAGTCTGCTCAAAGCCTTCGGCAATTGAGGCGGGTTTAAATTGGTTGTTTAATAATTTTACTTGTATTATTTGTAATTGACTTACCAAATCACTCTTAAGAGTTAATGTTTTAGGATCTGAGGTCATTCTTTTAAAGTCTTGATAAGCAGATGGATCACTTGCACCAATTTGACCCGACCAGACGATACTATAATGAGTGCCAACCTTGGTTGCAATTTGGCCGCATGTATCTTCCAGCATATTCAGTTCAGAAATGACGTTCTCATACTCTGATTTTGTTATATCAAAGAGGTCAGCATTTAATGATTTAAGGCCCAACTGAACCCTAAACGCCTTGACCACTGCTGGCAATTCGGTATCGGACGTATACGCATCCCCTTCAACCAAGGTCTTGAGTTGCTTCATGAAACTTAGGTAAGCTGCAGCAAAGGCTTTTAATGACTCAACTTCTTGCTGCAAGTCCAGCAAATCTTTTTGCTCTGCTTTTTCTTCTTCAGTCAGTGTCCGACTCATAAGTAACCTTCATTGATAACTTTGATTGGAACCAGACTAACACGCGCTTGTTAACAGAATTTGTCGCTATGGTTACGGTTTGTAACCATTTGTAACCATAGGCTTAAAATCCTGTAATTGACAATTGAACCAAAGAAGACTTACTGAGACAAAGACATCAAACTGGCATTACCGCCAGCGGCAGTGGTATTGACACTCAAGGACCGCTCGGTACAAAGCCTAGTCAAATAATGCGGCCCTCCCGCCTTGGGCCCAGTGCCTGACAAACCTTCACCACCAAAGGGTTGCACGCCAACCACGGCGCCGACCATATTACGATTGACGTAACAATTACCAACCCGCACCCGGCGTTGAATATAATCCACCGTCTCATCAATACGACTATGGATACCCAAGGTCAAGCCATAACCAGTGCTATTAATATCGGCAATCACTTGATTGAGATTCTTCATTTTGAAACGAATGACATGCAAAATAGGGCCAAAGACTTCACGCTGCAATTGCTTAATCGATTTTAATTCATAGGCCCTGGGTTGAAAGAAAGTCCCTTCTCGACACTCATTAGACATCGTCACCTTATGAATGAGTTTGGCTTCTTCATCCATCTTTTTGGCGTGAGCTTCAAGCATTGCTAAGGCATCGCTATCAATCACCGGACCAACATCGGTATTAAGCAATCCAGGGTCACCTAGCTTTAACTTTTCCATCGCCCCTTTTAACATGAAGAGAAATTTATCGGCGATCTCTTCTTGAATATATAATACGCGTAACGCCGAGCAGCGTTGACCGGCACTGTAAAACGCCGATTGCAACACATCCATCACGGTCTGTTCTGGCAATGCCGAAGAATCGACAATCATGGCATTTTGACCACCGGTCTCGGCAATCAATGGCACAATTGCACCGTCGCGCTTAGCTAGTGTCTGATTGATAAACCGCGCCGTCTCGGTAGAACCGGTAAAGACCACACCTTTGACTCGAAGGTCGGCCACCAATTTAGCGCCCACACGTGAACCGGGACCAGGCACCAATTGCACGACGTCACGCGGGATCCCTGCTTTATGCATAAGGCTTACCGCATGTGCTGCGATCAAGGTGGTTTGCTCCGCGGGTTTTGCTAATACTGGATTACCAGCGACTAAGGCCGCGACCACTTGACCGGTAAAAATGGCTAATGGGAAATTCCATGGACTAATACACACGACAGGACCTCGACCATGACATTTCATACTATCGATTTCACCGGTTGGGCCTTTGAAATATTGTCGACTTAACGTCTTTCTTGCCTCTAATGCGTAATAACGACAAAAATCGATGGCTTCACGCACCTCGGCGATGGCATCAGCAATAGATTTGCCGGCTTCACGGATTGCCAAGGCCATCAATTCAGCACGGTTTTGATCCAGCAAATCGGCATATTGCTCTAATAATTGTGCCCGCTCATCGATTTCAACATTGTCCCACTGCTCAGCAACGGCAGCCGCCTTGGCCAAGCTTTGCTCTACTTCTTCATCGCCGGCATCGGTCACCCAACCGACCAAGCGTTTACGATTGCTTGGGTCATATACCGCACGACCTTCGGTCTTGACCTTTTTGGCTGAGCTTACTGTTGCACTAACATGCCACTCTTGCTCTAAGGCGATCTCCATTTCATTGGCCAAGCGACTTAAATGCTCGATATTGGTTAAATCAATACCGCGTGAATTTAATCTGTCTTTACCATAAATATTAATTGGTAATGGGATCTTGGGATGCGGGATTTCATTAAAACTACGGATCTTGGCCACTGGGTCGGTAATAATATCTTCAACCGGTTGTTTATCGTCGGCAATACGATTAACAAAAGAGCTATTGGCACCATTCTCTAATAAACGACGCACCAAATAGGGTAACAAATCTTCATGGCTACCCACCGGTGCATAAACACGGCACTGGCGTTTTTGATTATATTTGCCGGCGACGATTTGATCATAAAGCGCTTGGCCCATACCATGCAAACATTGAAATTCATACTCGGTATCGGCTTGGGTCAAGGCCAGGATCGCTGCCACGCTATGGGCATTATGAGTCGCAAACATCGGGTAAAAGACATCGGTATGGGCCAAAATCTTTTTTGCACAAGCAAGAAATGAAACATCTGTTGCGGGCTTACGAGTAAATACCGGATAACTCTCAAGCCCTCGCTCTTGACTAAACTTAATTTCCGAATCCCAATAGGCACCTTTAATTAAGCGCACCATGATACGGCGCCCTATCCTTTGCGCCAAATCGGCCAACCAATCCAAGACATACCAGGCTCGCTTTTGATAAGACTGCACAGCTAAACCAAAGCCATTCCAGCCATTCAAACTTGGATCGCTAAACACAGCCTCAATAATATCTAACGAAAGATCCAATCTATCCGCCTCTTCGGCATCAATAGTCAAACTAATATTTACTGCCTTGGCCTTTTGCGCCAAATTAAGTAACCATGGCACGACTTGTGCCATCACAGATTCATGTTTGGCATATTCATAACGTGGATGTAGCGCTGAGAGTTTGACTGAGATCCCGGGGTTATTTTCAACGCGGGTCGCCTTAGCCACTTTGCCGATCGCAGCAATTGCATTTTGATAATCTTGATAATACTCTTCGGCGCCTTTTTGGGTGCGCGCAGCCTCACCCAACATATCATAAGAATATAGATAACCTCTTTGTTCTAATTCACGGGCGCGATTTAGCGCCTCTTTCATGGTACGCCCCATCACAAATTGTCGTCCCAGGATGCGCATGGCTTGCATAGTTGCCTTGCGGATCACCGGTTCGCCGGTACGCTCGACCAGCTTTTTAAAGGTATTGACCAATGTCTTGGTACGCGTCTCTTTGTTTGACATAATCCGCCCGGTTAACATTAGTCCCCAAGTGGCGGCATTAACAAAAACTGATTCACTGCGCCCTAAATGCGCCTCCCAATCGGCCTTGACTACTTTGTCTTTAATCAAACGATCTACGTTTTCACTGTCAGGTATGCGTAGCAATGCCTCGGCCAGACACATCAAAGTAATGCCTTCTTGAGTCGATAAATCATATTCATAGATGAAAGAATCCAGTCCACTTTTACTATGCCGCTGTTTACGCACCTCAACTACCAAATCATGGGCGATGCTATTGATTTGACGTTGTTGTTCAATGGTAAATTCAGCCTTGCCAAGCAGGTGTTCAACACAAGCAGTCTCATCCATACGATAGGCAGAGGTGATGGCATGTCGATAAGGATTATCACTGGTACTAGGTTTGGTAAATATCATATAGCATCCTAATAAAACAATTAATCTGGGCGTAATCTCAAGCAGCTACGATCCGTAAAGCTAGTTTTAGCTTTAACCAAGCCATGCGGATTATAGTGCCAACAATATCATGAGCCTTATAGAAAAAAATAGCATAAAATTAAAAAAATGGGGAAAAATACCTAACTAGGGCCTTGGCGGCTGAAGGCTTGTGGCTAGAGGTGTAGTGGCTGAGACTAGGGACTAGTGGCGTAGTTGCGAAGATTAGAGACTAGTGGCGTAGTGGCTGGGACTAGGGACTTAATGCCAAGAACTCGGGGCTAGAGATAGCTACGAACGTATTTTTAGAAACCCCCTCACCCTCCCCTCTCCCCCAAGGGGGAGAGGGAACTGGTGGTGTTCTCCCCTTCGGGGAGAACAGATTAAAAATTTTACTGGCCTTGCAATCTTCATGGCTTTGCAATCTTTATGGTCTTGCAATAACTTTGAGCCTTTGGGGTTCTCCCTCTTATTCCCTCTCCCCCTTGGGGGAGAGGGGGAGGGTGAGGGAGTTTCTAAAAATACGTTCGTCGCAAACTTTAGTTCGCTAGTTCACTATATTAAATTCTAGTCTCTAAATTCGCTGATAGTTATTGTATCTTCTCTTTCTGCGTACTTCTCTTTCTGCTTACTTCACTTCTTGCTTATGACGCTCCATACTGCTGCTAATCTCTTGCTTGGCAGCCTCGGCATCGACCCAGCCATCGACCTTAACCCACTTGCCCTCTTCCAAATCTTTGTAATGTTCAAAGAAATGACTGATAGTCGCCAATTGGTCTGCTGGCAAGTCATCAACACTTTGAACATGATCATATAATTTAGACAATTTGCTTACCGGTACAGCCAAGATCTTGGCGTCTGGGCCTTTTTCATCGGTCATCTTGAGCATGCCGATCGGGCGACAAGCAATCACAGAGCCAATCATTAATGGCGCAGGAGTAATAACTAATACGTCAACTGGGTCGCCATCTTCTGATAGAGTCATGGGTACATAACCATAGTTACAAGGATAAAACATCGCTGTATTTAAAAACCTGTCAACACAAATAGCACCCGTATCCTTATCAACCTCATATTTTACTGGTGGGCCATTGACTGGGATCTCGATCACTACATTAACGGTCGCAGGGGCATTTTTTCCAGCAGTTATATTATTTAGACTCATGACTCTTCCTATTATCTATTTATATATTCTATATTAATAAGTAAACACCATCACTGGCATGATTATAACGAAATCAGTTAACTTTACAACAAGGGCAATAGACATCTTGTTGATAATGACCCGATTGCTGCTCATCCTCAGTCACAGGCATTTGACACACTGTACACAAGACTGTCTCAGTCTCTTCTAATTCAGGATTGACGGCAATACGATCATCAAAGACAAAACATTCACCTTGATAATGCTTGCCACCACACTGTTCAAAGTAATTGATAATCCCGCCATGCAGTTGGTAAACATCATTAAAGCCTTGATTGAGCATCCAAGGTAATGCCTTATCACAACGTACCCCACCGGTACAAAACATGACGATTGGTTTATCCTTTGCCTGACTTTGCTGGAAATCCAGCAAAGCCTCTGGAAATTCGCGAAAGTTAGCAATGGGTAAATATTTTGCCTTGGTGAAACTACCAATACGCACCTCGTAATCATTACGCGTATCTAATAAGGTAAAATCTTTTCCCTCATCTAGCCATTGCTTCAATTGCTGGGGACTTAGCGTATGCTGATCATTTTGGCTGGCATCAAGTTTGGGATGACCAAAGGTGATAATCTCTTTTTTGATACGAACCAGCATCCGTTTAAACGGTGGGTAATCGGAATAACTCTCCTTTAGCCAAATATCTGCGAAGTCGGGAAATTTTTGCAGATAAGCCTTAAACTTTGAGATTTGCTCCCTGACCCCTGCCAGATTAATATTAATCCCTTCGGCACTTAACAAAATCGTGCCTTTCAAACCTATCGCCCGACAATGCTGTTGTAGCCTTTCTTTGAGTATTGTAATTTGGCTGATATCAACAAATTTATAGCCGCTGATATTGACAATTGTTTCCATTAGTTTACCCTATATGAATCAATCAGTTACATTGTGATTTTGTATCTATTCAGCAAAATCCAGAACGGACTAAGAACGCTCAGATTTTGGATGATTTTTGGCGAAAAAGCGATGAAAAAGCGCAGTGTACAAATGAGTACATGAGCATTTTGAAGAGATTTTTCGCCAAAAAGCACCAAAATCTGAGCGTTCACATATTTCCCGAATAGTTACGTAATTTTAATATAATTATGTAGTTATAACAAAGGAAATACGTTTATGGATTGCCTATTTTGCAAAATTGCCAATGGCGAATTAGATTCAAAGATTGTCTATCAAGATGACAGCGTGCTGGCATTTGAAGACATTGACCCTAAAGCGCCACATCATATTTTAATTATCCCTAAGAAACATATTGCCACAGTTAACGACTTAGAAAAGACGCATGCTGAATTAATCGGTCATATGGTATTGACCGCCAAACAACTTGCCAATGAGTTAAACATTGCCGAAGATGGCTATCGTCTAGTGATGAACTGTAATGCCGGCGGTGGTCAAGCCGTATTTCATATTCATTTGCATTTATTGGGTGGCCGCACCATGCATTGTCCGCCGGGTTGAACCTAAGATTTGTAGTTGAAGTAAATTTTTAAATTATTTTATGAGTATCTAACATGTTGGAAAAATATTACGCCTCAATTATTGAAACTATCGGTGAAGATATTCACCGCGATGGTCTACAAGACACACCAAAACGTGCAGCCAAGGCCTTAGAATATTTAACGCAAGGTTATCAACAAGATTTAAACGCAATCATTAACGATGCCGTTTTTGACTCTGACATGGATGAAATGGTCATCGTAAAAAATATTGAACTGTATTCGCTCTGCGAACACCACTTATTACCCTTTATTGGCAAATGTCATGTTGCATATATGCCGCAAGGCAAGATCCTAGGTTTGTCAAAGGTCGCTCGTATCGTCGATCACTTTGCCAGACGCTTACAAGTGCAAGAGAAACTTACTAAACAAATCGCTGATTGTATGATGAAAGTCACTAAGGCATCAGGTGTTGGCGTCATTATCGAGGCACAACATTTGTGTATGATGATGCGCGGCGTTGAAAAACAAAACTCAGTAATGACGACCTCTATGATGTTAGGCAGTTTGCGCAGTGATGCTAGGACGCGCACTGAATTTTTAACCCTTTTAGCCAATAAGGTCTAACAGTATTACACTGTACAATGAATTAGTAATAACAGCATTTTTAACTCATTTAAATTGAAACGTTTAATGACTACTGAACTTAATAAGACAAAAAAAAACATAGGATTGCTGAGGAGTTGGTTAATTTGGTTTTTACCAGCAATATTCATGTTCTATCAATACGGTGTCCAAGTTGCTCCAAGCTTGAAAATACAATATTTAAAAACTCATTATTTAATTAATAACGTTGAAATTGGTTTATTGACCACCTTTTATCTGCTTCCTTATGTGCTATTACAGATACCCGCAGGTTATATAATCGATCACTATGATGTCAAAAAAATCTTAACCGCTTCAATGTTGGTTTTCACTATAGGCACCCTATTTATCTATTTCTCTAATCAGCAAGCTAATTATGCTTTCTACGCAATTGGACACATCTTAATGGGTTTGTCTGCGAGCACTGGCTTTATCGGGGCTTTATATTTGGCAAACCTATGGCTGTCATATAACTCATATAAACTCGCTCTTAGCTTGACAAGCATGATGTCCATGTTAGGCATTATTGCTATCTCCTTACTATTTGGCTTCATGTTGACATTTATGCATTGGTCACAATTAATTTTAATCAATTTTGTTTTTGGCTTGGTGTTAACTCTACTCTTTTGGTTTTTTATAAAAGATACAGATAAACCAGGTGGACTAAATTTAGCAATCATCACAAAGGATATCCGTGCCGTAATTAACAATAAAAATATCTGGCTATGTGGCATTTATGTTGGCTGTGCCTTCGCACATATCATTGTTTTAACCAATGCCTGGCGGGTTGATTTTCTTGAAATGCATTATCAATTAGGACGTTATGAGGCGACCATCCATAACGGCTATACAGTCATTGGTTTTATCTTTGGCGCACCATTATTCGGTCTGTTAGCGATGAAAACCAATAAGCTGCCATTGATTATTCTACTGAGCTCTGCCATTGAGGCGGTATTATTATCGATATGTCATTATTTAATTAGCGACTTGAATATCAAGATTGGGTTTTATGTGGTATTCGGCTTTTTAAGTGGTAACATCGTGGTTGGATATGCACTGCTACGCCAATTAGTAGATAAACATTTGCTGGCAACCGCCATAGGTCTAGCCAATATGGTAGAAATAGGAATCGGTATGTTACTAGTCCCTCTCGTGGGTGAGCTCATAACAACTTTCAATGGAAATTATGAGTTGGCTGTTACACCTGTGATTATAGTTTCATACTTGGCCACAGTCACAGCATTCGTCTTATGGCGCAATGTTGAAGTGTAAAGTCAAACTTTACTTAGTGATCTTTTATCTGCCCGGAGGACTGAATTGAAACAAATGAATGGCGGCCTTAATAGTAAAAATTCCAATCCCATTCGTGGCTGGTTTATTTGGTTTTTGCCCGCATTTTTTATGTTTTATCAATACGGGGTACAGATTGCCCCCAGCCTTAAAGTTAATTACCTTGAAACACATTACATCATCAATGCGGTTGAAGTTGCAACGATTAGCTCAAGTTACAGTCTTGCATATATGCTTTTTCAAATCCCTATGGGGATGGCGCTCGACCGTTTCGATGCTAGAAAAATATTAACCGCAGCGATGCTTTGCTTTGCACTAGGCACACTGGCAATCTTTTTCTCAAATCATTATCGTATATATACGCTCTATTTGCTCGGACGATTTATGATGGGTATCGCGGCGACTTCAGCAAGTATCGGTTCAATTTATCTGGCAAGCATTTGGTTAGATAACGACGCTTTCAAATTCGCCGTAGGTTTAACTAAAATGATGTCGATATTGGGTGTGTTAGTCATGGGATTAGTTTTTAGTTTTTTATTAACCTTCAATAATTGGTCCCAGCTCATTTTTGAAAACTTTCTTTTTTGCTTATTATTAGCCTTAATATTTTGGATCTTTCTTCGGGACAATTCTGAAAAAGCAATTACCAAAAACAATAAAATTAGCGATAATTTATCTACAGTTATTTATAATAAAAGCTATTGGCTTTGCGTTTTATTTATCGCCAGCATCTTTGTCAACATTACTGTTTTAACCAATGTTTGGCGCATTGATTTTTTAGAACATCATTATCATTTTACACGCTATCAAGCAACTATTGACAATGGTTTTACAGTCATTGGTTTTGTGATTGGGGCTCCGCTCCTCGGCTACCTAGCGAAAAAAGTCAGTAATATTTCTTTAATAATACTCATTTGTGCTATTGGTACCACTATTTCCTTGTTAGTTAATCATTACTTTATTCACGCACCCCATATTAAACTTATTTTATATTTATTGATTGGCTTTTTTAGTGCATCATTTGTATTAGGCTTTATATTGCTGAAGCAAATTGTGCCCCACAACGCATTGGCCTCAGCATTAGGGATAAACAATATGGTAGGGATCACTACGACCATTGTCTTGATGACCATCCTGGGTGAATTATTAGATCACTATCATGGTAATTACATCCTGGCTGCTACACCTGTGGTTATCGTTACTTGTTGTTCTATTGTCCCAGCGTTTTTTTTATGGCTACACAATGATAAAACAGTGCCTTCTCTTTAATACTGTGTATAACCTCCTGTGCCTTAGCGCTATTTTGAATCTGTTGATTTATAAAGACCTATTCAAGATCATTTGGCCCACCTCTGGTTAATGATTTGTTGTCGTTGTTATGATTTTCTTTAAAATAACTAATTTGTATAAAATTGTGGCTATAGCCCTATATGGTTATTGCCCTAATACGGCCTCTGCATGCGTCCTGGATCTTGTGATGGTGGCTTAAACCGCTCTGCAAGCCTTAGCAATTGTTGAAGTACTTCCTGTTCTTCCTTGGATGGGTTTGCTTTATTGCCTAACTTAGTGCGTACCTCTTTAAGAATAGCGATAGCTTCATCGCGTTTACCTTGGTTTAGCGCGTCTTCGGCAGTATGCAAATTGCTTTTAAGTGCTAAAATTCGCTTATCTTGACCACTCTTATGAAAGCCAGTTTGTACCATCATAGGCCCTGTATTCTGAGCTTGTAAACGCAATGACTGTCGAATTTCTTTGATTTTAGTTTTACATTTTTTTGCTTTCTTTAAATATTTTCTGTCTGCTTCTGCCAATTGCTTAAATAAGTTCTTGGCAATTCGATAATTTAAAAGAGCATTTTTATAATCCCCTATATCTTCAGCAGTTTGGGCCTGTGCATACGCAGCGGCTGCTTTAGAAAATACATCTGTTTTCAAATTGGTGCGACGTAAAGCTTGGGTTTGCTTTTCTTTTTTCTGCTTTTCTTCTCTTGCTAATTCCTGTTTTGCAACACCTTTTGCAGCTTTAACCTCATCGGGCTTTTGCTTAAATTCCATGCGCAAGTCATAATCAGCTTCAGAATCTCCTTTCAACGCAGCGCGGGCTAAGTTTAGCAGCCGAGCGCGTTCTTGTTTTTTTTGTTCCCGTTCTCTGCGTTCTCTTTCTTTTTGCTCTCGCTCTCTGCGTTCTCTTGCTTTTTGTTCCTGTTGCCTACGTGCTTTTTCTCTTTGTTCCCATTCTCTTGCTTCTCGTTCCCGTTCTCTTTCTCTTTGTATCCGTGCTCTGCGTTCCCATTCTTACTCTTGTTTGGCATAGGCCTGCTTGTATTCCTGCTCGTATTGCTTTAATGCTCCGTCAATTTTTTGCCTGATGCTAGCAACGTAGCTATTTTTTTTCCTAAGCAGAGAATTTGAATCGTACACCTTGTTAGAATCATATAGATATGCAAAAGAGCTGCTAAAATCATTCGGAAAAGTTGTGAAACTGGACCCATGTAATCCAAGCTCATAGAAATTTTCACTCTTTACGATACTAATAAAATAGAGCAAGTTATTAGACTTCGGGTTATTTCGTATAGTCATATCAACCCCTGTTCCAAAATTACCTGTTCCATTCCACTTATTTGCTCTTTGCAGATAAAAAAACATCTTTTCATAATCTCCATGAATAAAACTTATGCGACTAGTCCAGGTATCGCAGTGGTAGATCGCACGACTCCAACCGTCTATATTGAGATTCACTCCGTAAATACGGTAGTCTAGTACCTGTTCCCTTCTTGTACTTTGTTTCTCTCGTTCTATAATTTTCATACAACCTTTATAATTTCTAGTCTCAATATATTTTTTAAATCGCTGGATGTCTTTTATCGATAAAGGATCGTTAAGCAGTTTATATTCATACGATAATTCTTCCTCCAATAGCCCTAAAATTAATTTTCTTCGCGCTTCTTTTGTGTCAAACTGCTTCATGATGCGTATCAAATTTTGCTTAAATCTTTTAGCAGCGGCGCTAGTACTTTCTACGTGCCCGGGATCATTAGATAGAGAACGCTGAATTACATTTATATTAGCAGTTGTGACTTGCTGACTATGTCTTCTGTTATTGAGAAATTGAAAGGGAGGGGGGAACTGACTGTGCCTTCTGTTCGCGGGAAGTTGAAAGGAGGGAATCTGTGGAGGCTGACTAAGTCTTCTGTTTCTGCTGTTATTGCTTTGTTCTTTAGACCAAAGCTTTTGTTCGCGACTTAAGCGTGCAACGACCGCGGTCGATGGTTTTCTTGATTGACCTAATACTGATTCAAGCTCTCTTTTGAACGCTAACTTATTATCATTAACTAAATTCGAGCTAGCTTGCCCATCATTATGTTTCATCATTGTTAAAACACCTATTTTTTATTATCTTGATTAAAATATCCTGGTAAATATGTATCAGTTTTTGCTTAGGTTATACTACCGGGTTGGAAATCTTTTATACCCTGAACGGAGTTTTTCATTATCTTTTTTTCTCCTTTTTTATTAACACTCGTATTCTTAATTTGGGTTAATTCAACCGCAGAAGATACTTGCTATTCTTCTGTGTTTTAAAAACCAAATGTGCAACGCAACAAAAAAATAGCGCTTAAATTTTTAATGATCATTGTCTTGGTTCACATCTACAGATTAACCAGGTAAGCAGCTAATTCAATGTGTGCTATGTGTGAACGCTTAATGGTTTAAAAAGTTAATTAAAAAAATAGCCAAACTAAGTTTATCATTGTAGGAACGGATACTCCTTATGGGTAAAGGACATTATTGTTAGAAATTATGGCCTATACGCATACTAAGATGCTGAATTGAACATATGCGTCTCGCATACATATTACTTTATGAGTTATTGAATACCTCAGGGTCGGATCTTGTATTGCCGCATTTCGCAAATCATTGATGCCAGAACAAATATTAATTTATGGCTACTTGTTAATAATATTTACCTAAGGTGTTAATAAAAAAATAACTAACCCCTACTCATAGGTATTACTAACTTCGAGGCCAGTCTTTGAAATTACAAGCGTATGTCCCAATTTTTTACAAAACGCCTCAATTCAAGATGCAAACATCCCACTGTACTTTCCAGAGACATGTTGTCCTAACATTTTAACCGAGGCAAGGTTTAGAAATCCCTGGTTTACCTCAGTCAAAAAGCTGGGCTGGAATTTTGTGGGTCGTGTACGTTATAAGACTTATATAAAATATTAAGATAAGCAAGAATGGTTCGATGTCAAAGAACTACATAAAAATGCTAAAAGTGTGCCGGCTTAGGTTAATAGTTTAATTAGTTGAATAAATTAAATTTATTGCTATCCATTGTTGATTATCCAATGCTAGAGTCATTAGCGTTACAAAAACAATAGACGAATTGACGGGAGATATTGATTGAATAATTTGTTGTGTCGGTATCGCGTAGTGCTGTGTGAATACCTATGAAAAGAGATGAAATTCAGTGGATGAAATTCAGTGCGTTAGACTTGTATTTGGGTTACAGCCCCGCGCATCCCTGAGTCAAGCCTGGGATGCGCGGGGCTGTAAAATCCTGATAGTAATACCCGCGGGTAAGCTAAACGCTTAGCTGGTCGTATCTTCAGTCTCAGATTTACCGACTTCTTTCATGCTAAGTTTGATCCGGCCTTGGCGATCAACATCTAATACCTTGACCTTAACCATTTGACCTTCTTTCAGATAGTCACTGACATTGTTAACCCTTTCTTCAGCAATCTGTGAAATATGTACTAGCCCATCAGTCCCTGGTTTGACGGTTACAAAGGCACCGAAGTCCATCAATTTTGCCACCTTACCCTCATAGACACGGCCAATCTCAACATCAGAGGTTAAATCTTCGATTCGACGCTTAGCCTCTTCAATGGCGCTAGCTTCAGGGGCGGCGATCTTAACAGTACCCTCGTCATCAATATCGATCACGGCACCGGTTTCTTCGGTCAAGGCTCGAATAGTGGCGCCACCTTTACCAATGACATCGCGGATTCGATCTTTTGGTACCTTGATAGTCACAATGCGCGGTGCATGTACTGAGACCTCGGTACGCGGTGTCGAAATCACGCGATTCATTTCACGTAAGATATGCAGCCGTCCATCACGCGCTTGTTCTAATGCCTTGGCCATAATCTCTTTGGTGATACTATCGATCTTGATATCCATCTGAAGCGCGGTAACACCATTTTCAGTTCCGGCAACTTTAAAGTCCATATCACCGAGATGGTCTTCATCGCCCAAGATATCGCTTAGTACAGTAAATTGATCACCTTCTTTGATCAATCCCATGGCAATACCTGCAACCGGGGCCTTAACTGGGACACCGGCATCCATTAAGGAGAGACTTGTACCACAAACAGTGGCCATAGAACTTGAGCCATTTGATTCAGTGATCTCTGAAACCACACGCAAGACATATTGAAATTCTTCTTGGCTAGGCAACATGGCTTGGATGGCACGCTTAGCGAGTTTACCATGGCCGATCTCTCGACGTTTGGGGCTACCAATCATACCGGTTTCGCCCACACAGTAAGGTGGGAAGTTGTAATGCAACATAAAGTTTTCAATGCTTTCGCCTTCAAGCGCATCGATAGTTTGTGCATCTCGACCAGTACCTAGTGTTGTTACGACGATTGCCTGAGTTTCTCCACGGGTAAATATCGCTGAACCATGGGTGCGAGGTAGCACGCCAACTTCAATATTAATTGGTCGTACAGTCTTAGTATCACGACCATCAATACGCGCATTACCTGCTAATAAAGAATCACGCACCACACGCTTTTCAAGGTCACTAAGGATGTTAGCAACTTCATTAGCATTTGGCTTGTTTTCATCCTCATCATCCGCCAATTGTTCGATAACTTGGTCTCGAACCTCGGCCAAACGATCTTTACGCGCGAGCTTATCGCGAACTTGATAGGCCGCGATAACATCATTCTTGGCGGCATTGGCCACGGCATCCACCAAGGCATCATTGGCCACTGGAGCAACCCATTCCATCATCGGCTTATTGACTTCTTGCGCCAACTCCTTGATGGCATTAATGGCAACCTGCATTTGCTCATGACCAAACATATAGGCGCTTTCCATGATCTCTTCAGACAATTCATCGGCCTCGGACTCAACCATTAAGACCCCGCGCTCGGTACCAGCAACGACTAAATCTAGTTTAGACTCTTTAGTCTCTTTGCTGCTTGGATTAAGCAAGAATACGCCATCACAATAACCCACGCGGGCAGCACCAACAGGCCCTTGAAATGGTACGCCTGCGATCGACAATGCGGCTGATGCACCTAACAATGAAGGGATATCGGCATCAACATTTGGGTCATGCGACAATACTGTAGCGATAATTTGAACTTCGTTTTTAAAGCCTTTAGGAAATAAAGGTCTGATCGGCCGATCAATCAATCTTGAAGTCAAAATTTCCTTTTCAGAAGGCCGCCCTTCGCGGCGAAAATAACCACCTGGGACACGCCCTGCTGCATAGGTACGCTCTTGATAATTAACGGTTAATGGGAAAAAATCTTTGCTTGGATCTGAATCCTTGACTGCTACCACGGTCACCAACACCGTGGTATCTCCCATATGAACTAACACTGCGCCATCGGCTTGTCGTGCTATCTGTCCTGTTTCGAAGGTTACGGTAAATTCGCCATACTGAAATGATTTCTTAAGTCCTGCCACAATAAATCCTCAAATAAATACTCAAACAAGATGAGTTACAAAATAAAAATAAAATGCCAGGTATATATACCTGGCGACAATTTAGTAGAATTAACGACGTATCTTTAGGCGTTTAATCAAATCTTGATAGCGTTCATGCTCGGTTTTTTTCAAATAATCAAGCAAGCCTCGGCGTTTACTCACCATATTTAATAAGCCACGGCGTGAGTGATTATCTTTTTTATTTTGCTTCAAATGCTCGGTTAAGTCATTGATCCGAGTGGTCAATAATGCGACTTGTACCTCGACAGAGCCGACATCATTTTCAGCGCGTTGATAATCTTTGATAATCTCAGCCTTTTGTTGTGCCTCAAGTGCCATTTACGTCTCCTGGTTCATTTTGAACAATTTGCAAAAACTAAACACGCTATTGTACCCAATTCCTGGGCTTGCGTAAAGCGATCTAGTTAGCTAGAGACTAGGGGCTTGAGACTGGGGGCTGGGGGCTAGATTTAATTTAGAACCCCCCTCACCCTCCCCTCTCCCCCAAGGGGGAGAGGGAATAAGAGGTAGAACCCCAAAAGCTTAAAGTTATTGCAAAGTCAGTAATAATTGCAAGGCAAATAATGTAGCAAGATTAATATTTTTATCTGCTCACCCCGAAGGGGTGAGCCCAACATTTCCCTCTCCCCCTTGGGGGAGAGGGGAGGGTGAGGGGGTCTCTAAATTAATTCTAATCTCTTGTTGCTAGCAACTATTCTCTAGTCTCCAATCTCTAGCCCCTAGTCCCTAGCTCTGATCAAGCGCTTTGGTGCAACTTTACGATCAGTTTGTACTTGTCCCATGCCGAGAAAGGCATCATTATTATCATAAAGGCGCACCCATTCACCCTCATTGGGCAAATTTGAAATCATCACCGCTTGACCACGTCGGACATAAAAACTCATCGATTGGGTCAAACTAACCTTAGGGCAAGACAATAGTGAGCTTTCGATGGGTAATAATATCTTGGAAAGATCTTGATCGGGGTCAATTTGTTCTAACTCATCAAAGGTGACCATGGTAGAACCTTGGTATGGACCAACAGCCAAGCGACGCAAGTATGTTACATGGGCGCCAACACCTAAGGCATCGCCAATATCTTCAACCAGACTGCGTACATACGTCCCTTTCGAGCAATGTACTTCGAAGGTTAATTTATCCTTTTTATAACTTAGTAAAGATAGTTGTTTAATATGTATCTTACGCGGTTCACGATCAATCGTAATCCCTTGGCGTGCCAACTTATAAAGTGGTTGACCATTATGCTTGAGTGCCGAATACATCGATGGAATTTGTTCGATTTCACCGATGAATTGCGCTAATACGTTATTAACCTCCGCCTCAGATATATTTGTTACCTGGTGTTCTGCTATCACTTCGCCTTCGGCATCACCCGTAGTCGTCTTGACCCCGAGCTTGGCTTGAACCAAATATTGTTTATCGGCATCCAATAAAAATTGTGAAAACTTAGTGGCTTCACCCAGGCAAATCGGCAACATTCCACAGGCCAGCGGATCTAAACTTCCGGTATGACCTGCCTTACGCGCATTAAGCATGCGCTTGACTTGTTGCAGTGCTGCATTAGATGTCATGCCCACTGGTTTATCCAGTAAGACAATGCCATTAATATTGCGTTTACATAATTTTTTAGACATAGGTTTAAATAAAAGTTCTTGCGCCTTCTCTGCTGATATTGTCACGTTGGTTGATCTCCTCTAAAAACTAGAAACTAGAAACTAGAAACTAGAAACTAGAAACATGAGACTAGAAACATGAGACTAGCAACTAGAAACTAGCAACTAGCAACTAGCAACTAGCAACTAGCAACTAGAAACTAGAAACTAGAAACTAGAAACATGAGACTAGAAATATGGGACTGCCAATTTGCAATCAAGTAAAACAAAGCAAAGACTTTCCTAGTTTCTTGTCTCTAGTCTCTAGTTTCTAGATGTCATTCATCTCCTCGTTTGCGCGCCTTAGATTCATCTTCGGCGACAACTTTATCTATCAAATCAGATAGTTTTCTACCCTCTGCTATAACGCGATCATAGACAAAGGTTAACTCTGGCATTTTTCTTAATTTTATTTTTTTAGCTAATTGGCTACGGAAAAAACCTGCAGCACGATTTAATAATTTGATATTGTTGGCGATCTCTTGTTCGGTACCAAACACTGTAACAAATACTTTTGCATAGGCCAAGTCAGAGGTAATTTCCACACCGGAAACAGTAACCATTCCCAATCTTGGGTCTTTCATTTCAAATTGAATTAACGCAGCGATCTCTCTTTGCATTAACTCTGATAATCGATCAATACGGCTGTATTCTTTAGGCATTTGTCTACAACATTTAATAACGTTAGATTTTTCGAGCGACTTCTACAGTTTCATAAACTTCGATGTTATCACCAACCTTAACATCATTGTAATTCTTCACACCGATGCCACATTCCATCCCTGATCTCACCTCTGCTGCATCCTCTTTAAATCGACGCAATGATTCCAACTCACCTTCATAAATCACCACATTATCACGCAAGACGCGAATAGGTTTATTACGTTTAATGATACCATCAACCACCATGCAACCCGCAATTGAGCCAAATTTTGAAGATCTAAACACTTCACGGACCTCTGCCAAGCCAAGAATATTTTCTTTGACCTCTGGCGCTAACATACCACTTAAGGCACTCTTAACTTCATTAATAACATCATAAATAACGCTATAATAATGCAGGTCGATGCCTTCTTGTTCAATCAAGCGCTTAGCATTCGCCTCGGCGCGCACATTAAATCCGATAATGATAGCGTTAGATGCAATCGCAAGATTAACATCCGACTCTGTAATACCACCCACACCAGCAGCAACAATCTTGACTTGGACCTCATCGGTGGCAAGCTTATTCAAGGCATCGGCCAAGGCCTCGGCAGAACCTTGGACATCGGCTTTTAATACGATATTCAGTGACTTAACATCGCCTTCGTTGAGTTTATCAAACAGATTTTCCAATGATGTTTGTGACTGTTTTGCCAATTTGATTTGGCGATATTTACCTTGCCGGAAATTGGCGACTTCACGGGCCTTTCGTTCATCAGCGACAACGATTGCCTCATCACCCGCACTTGGCACACCAGAAAGACCAAGCACTTCGACTGGAATCGAAGGCCCTGCTTCTGCAACTTGCTTACCCGCTTCATCTAGCATAGCGCGTACATTGCCAAATTGTAGGCCAGCCAGCAACATATCACCTTTTTTCAAGGTGCCATGTTGTACCAACACTGTTGCAACTGGACCACGGCCTTTATCCAAACGCGATTCAACCACGATACCACGAGCTGCAACATTGCTCGCCGCCTTTAGTTCCAGGATCTCAGCTTGTAATAAGACTGAATCTAATAATGCCTCAATGTTTTTACCAAATTTTGCTGAGATATTAACAAACATGGTATCGCCGCCCCATTCTTCTGAGATGACTTCATGCTGTGATAACTCACTTTTAACTCGCTCGGGGTCAGCACCTTCTTTATCAATCTTGTTGACTGCCACGATGATCGGAACATTGGCCGCTTTGGCATGCTGAATCGCCTCAATCGTTTGCGGTTTAACACCATCGTCGGCTGCCACGACTAGAATCACCAAATCGGTTAGCTTGGCACCTCGGGCCCGCATGGCAGTAAACGCCGCGTGACCAGGGGTATCTAGAAAAGTAATCATGCCTTTATCCGTCGTAACATGATAAGCACCAATGTGTTGGGTAATACCACCGGCTTCACCACTGGCAACTTTAGTACGACGAATATAATCGAGTAATGATGTCTTACCATGATCGACATGGCCCATGATGGTCACCACTGGTGGACGAGAGACATATTCAACGTCACTTTCAGTAATTTGAAACAATGATTCTTCTAATTCATTCTCTTTGAGCGGTTTAGGGTTATGACCTAATTCTTCGACAACTAAGGTCGCCGTATCTTGATCGATTACTTGATTGATGGTTGCCATTACACCCATCTTCATCATGGCTTTAATCACCTCAGCCGCCTTGATCGACATCTTTTGCGCCAAATCACCCACCGTGATTGTCTCAGGGATCACGACATCACGAACGATAGGGGCTGTTGGTTTGGCAAAGGTATGTTGGCCCATGACGTTTTCAGTCGCGGTAGCACCACTCTTACCTTTTTTACGCTTGCGCTTGGCATCCATTTGGATAGACAAGCGTTTTTGGGCCTCTTTCTCTTCCTTGCTTTCTTCAAATTGTTGATCCAGGATACGTTCACGCTCTGTTAACTTAGGCTCAGGTTTGCTTTCTTTAGCAGCAGGCGCTTCGGAGATAGCTTCTTCTTCATGCTTAGTCTTAGTCTGCTTGGCTTTTTTAGGCTTGGCCTCGGCCTTGGATTCAGCTGGCGTTTCCTCGGTTGCCCTTTTTGCGGATTCTTCGGTAGCCTTTTGCTCGGCCTCGACTTGCTGTTTGGCAAGTTCTTGTTGCTGTTTCTCTTCTGCTAAGGCCTCTTCCTGTTGGCGCAGTTCAGCCTCTTGCTGCGCCTTTAGATCGACTAAGGTGCGCGACTTAACCTTAACCTCGACTGTCTTACGCCGCCCTTGGGCATTAGTAACCTTAAGCTCACCAACTTTCTGCCGCTTCAGGGTAATCTTTTTGGGTGACTTCATCGTCTTGGCTTGCCCTGTCGGGGCACCTTGCAAATGCGTCAATAAGCGCTGCTTTTCCTCTTCCGTCAAGGGGTGCTTAGCATCTTTGATTGGGATACCAGCATCTTTTAATTGAGTAAGTAAACGATCGACAGGCACGTTCACAATACTTGCCAACTTTTCAACGGTTATCCCAGTATTTTTGCTCATCGTTACTTCACCTACTTCATTTGAGGACATCAACTTCTCCTGTCAAGACTTCTCTAAACACCTACATTTCCATATTTAAATAATGCTTAGTTAAATCTATATTACTCTTCAGCAAACCATGGCTCACGAGCAATCATAATCAGTTTGGCTGCTTGTTCGTCAGTCAAATTCAATTCTTCAAACTCCGTTAATTCATCAACCGACAACTCGGCCAAATCATCACGGGTAATCACTTCGTGCTTGGCCAAGATATTCGCCATTTCTTCAGTCATGCCTTCCATCGTTAATAAATCATCGGCGGGTTTAGGCAGTTTTGCCTTTTCTTCTTCACCCGCGATGGCCTTGGTCAATAACACATTCTTTGCCCGTTCACGTAATTCATTTACCAACTCTTCATCAAACTCTTCGATCGCTAAGAGCTCCGATGTTGGCACATAGGCAACCTCTTCAATCGATGTAAAACCTTCTTGAATCAATACCGTCGCCAAATCAGCATCAACCCCAAGTTCACTCATAAACAATTCTTGTAAATCTTTGGTCTCGGCTTCACTCTTTTGACTAGCCTCAGTTTCCGTCATGATATTCAAGGTCCAACCCGTCAATTGGCTCGCCAGTTGAACATTTTGACCGTTACGACCAATCGCCAAAGACAATTGTTCTTCGCTAACGGCAACATCCATGGTATGCGATTCTTCATCCATAACAATAGAAGCCACCTCGGCTGGGGCCAAGGCATTAATCACGAACTGCGCTGGATTTGGATCCCATAATACGATATCAATACGCTCACCATTGAGTTCACCAGAGACCGCCTGTACCCGAGAACCTCGCATACCAACACAAGCACCGATGGGATCGATTCGACCATCGTTGGTCTTGACAGCGATCTTGGCACGCGAACCTGGATCCCTGGCTGCAGATTTAATCTCAATCACCTCTTCACCAATCTCTGGCACTTCGATCTTGAATAACTCGATTAACATGTTCGGATGTGAGCGACTAACATAGATTTGAATGCCGCGGACATCGGGTTTCACTTCATATAAATAACCCCGCAACCTATCACCAGGTCTAACAACTTCACGCGGAATCATTTGATCTCGAGGGATTACCGCTTCGGCATTCGCGCCTAAATCTAATAAGATGTTATCGCGGGTAACCTTTTTGACAAGCCCGGTGACCAATTCACCGATACGTTGAATATAAGCCTCAACGACTTTTTTGCGCTCTGCCTCTCGCACCTTTTGCACAATGACTTGTTTTGCTGTTTGCGCAGCAATACGACCAAACTCAACTGATGGGATTGGCTCTTCGATAGTTTGTCCGATTTCAATATCTGGTTTTTGTTTGCGGGCCTCAGTCAATGACAGCTCTTGATCAGGATTTTCAAGCTCTTCGACATCATCAATCACCGTCCAGAAGCGAAAACTTTCATAGTCGCCGGTGGTGCGATCGATCACTACCTTAACGGCGATGTCGTCTTTGTAGCGTTTTTTAGTCGCCATAGCCAAAGCGGCCTCAATGGCTTCAAAGATCACGTCTTTGGTAACGCCTTTTTCATTTGAAAGTGCTTCAACAACTAACAATATTTCTTTGTTCATAGCTTGCCTCACTTGACCAACGACGGGTGATAACAACCCGCCTTCGGCAATATACCAAACTCAGAAATCAAACTGAGCAACCAAATTTGCCTTATCCACATCATCAAATGATAATGACACAGATTCGCCTTCTGGCAACAAAAGCACGATATCCGTGTCTGTTACCGCGGTAAGCGTACCGCTAAATCGTCTTCGCCCGGCAATCGGACTTTGCATTCGGACTTTGATCTCACGTCCCTCAAAGCGTCGACATTGTTCCAAGGTAAACAGAGGTCGATCCAATCCCGGTGACGATATCTCCAAGTTATATTCACCTGGGATTAAGTCTTCAACATCAAGTATCGTACTGACATGATGACTAACCCGTTCACAATCCTCAATACCAACACCTTGCGGTGAATCTATATATACCCGAAGCAATGCGCCTTTGCCCTGGCGATATTCAAGGCCCAAGTATTCATAACCCAAGGCCGCCACTGCTGGCGCTAATAATTCATCTAATTGACTTCGTTTCGATGCCAAATTTCTAAATCCTATATATCATCTACATCATCCGGGTTTGTGAGTAATTACAAATAAAAAATGGGCGAACCGCCCATCCAATTTGTCTTGGGTTAAGCACCAGCTTACCCAAGGTTAAATTAACCCAATAAAAAACCCCATTTAGGGGCCCCAGATCTTTTTTAACTCTTTGTCAAATAACAAAGACTTTGTAACTGGTAGCGGGGGCAGGATTTGAACCTACGACCTTCGGGTTATGAGCCCGACGAGCTACCAGACTGCTCCACCCCGCAACAAAACACTAGCCTAAACTTCGTTCAAAGTTTGGACTCTCTAACCCATCATTCTACATAAATTCTTGCCTTACTACAAGCGAAAATGTGAACCAAAACTGGGAAATATGTTGGTTAGTTAGTTGGTTGATTGATTGGTTGGTGCTCTTGCTAAATCAATTCGCCATATCAACATGGTTTATTACCACCCGAGCCTTTATGTATCGATCTCTGAGGTGGTTTCAGGTTGTTTCAAATATTTGATACAGCGCTTAATATCTCTGATTAAATCTAACGCCAAGTCAAAACTCAATTTTTCTTGTACCACAATGCGAATGACTGCTTGGTCCTCAGCATTGGGTGGCATGGTATAGGCCGGCACCGTCCAGCCATATTGCCGTAATTGATGGGACAATTGAAAGACATCAAATTTCAAACCTGGTTTTAATTTAAAGGTTATCAACGGCAGTGACGGGCCTTTTTCATAGACCTCTATCTCAGGAATCTGTGCCAAGGCGCCATGAATTTGATCGGCGATCTGCTTTAATGCTGTCGCAATACGCGTATAGCCATCTCGCCCAAGGCGTATGAAATTAAAATATTGGGCAATAACATGCGACGCTGGCCTAGAAAAATTTAAATTAAAGGTTGGCAATTCACCGCCGAGATAATTGACATGAAACACCAGTTCTTCTGGGAGCATTGTCTCATCACGCCAAATGACCCAACCAATGCCTGGATAAACCAATCCATATTTATGGCCCGAGACATTGATCGAACGCACCAATTCTAAACGAAAATCCCATTTTAATTTTGGATACAAAAAAGGTGCGATAAAACCACCGCTGGCGGCATCAACATGGATAGGAATGTCCCAACCAGTTTCGGCATTTGATTTTAATAGGGCCTTATTGATTGCCGCTATTGGTTCAAATTCACCGGTAAACGTGGTACCCAAGATAGCACAAACACCAATGGTATTTTCATCGATGTGCTCCAACACTTGTTCTGGCGTAATCACATATTGATTAGGCGCAAGTGGAATATATTTTGGCTCCACATCAAAATAGCGGGTGAATTTTTCCCAACACACTTGCACATTGTGACCCATAACAAGATTGGGTTTATCACAAGGTTTATTTTCTTGTTGTCGACGTTTACGCCAACGCCATTTCATGGCTAAACCTGCGAGCATCATGGCTTCAGAAGAACCGATAGTACTGGTACCGATTGCGGTTTCGTTTTTACTTGCATTGAATAAATCGGCCAGCATATTGACGCAATAATTTTGGATCTTAACCACATGCGGATATTCATCTTGATCAGCCAAATTATAATGTAAACCTTGCTCGATCAATTTAACGGCCTCTGGCTCCATCCAAGTGGTCACGAAGGTCGCCAAGTTCTGCGCCGGTTGACCATCAAGATTTACAATATCATGGATTAATTGTCCTGCGACCCGAGGAGCAACAGACTCGCCTGGAAATTTATATTTTGGCAGCGGATTGGTGACTTGCCTACCAGCGTAGGTTGGGGTTAGATAGGCTGCCTCGTCTGTGAAATCACTTTTTTTCTTTTGTTTGGTAACCATTTGAACTGTCCTTATGAGAGATTTTTATGCGTATTGTGTCATTTATACAAAGCTCCACTTATATAGCTTCTCTTATACAGAGCCTCATCATAAATTGTAGTACAAATCGCACCAATGTGGGTTGAGAGTGTAGGTTGAGTGCATTGATTAAAGTAAGCTTTGATTTAGAGCCCCTCAATCTAAATCAACCCTAAAAGATAATAAAGCCACATGATCCAACAAATCCCTACGTGGTAAATTGACATATTGATTTAAATAGCCAACCCTTATCGCATACGTCTTATTAAAGTGATATTCCACCCCCACAAATGCACGATTTTGACCAAAAAGAATATTTCGCACCCATACTGGATGAGTCACATTTAAAAAGATTTCATCATACACTACCGGGGTCACCGCGAAATACCCAGGAAACAGCAGTGTCATCCTTTGCCTAAAGCGCAATCCCCATTGCGGAAAATTCTGCAGCCTACGTTGCTCAAGCCGCGCCCGAGAAATCAAATGGAAATGATCATCTTTCACCATTAGCCAAGACAACTGTTGCCAAAGTCGGTTTTCATAAAGGTTATGGCCATTACGACTTATATTCGGTGAAAAGTAATAACCAAACCACAGCTTCATCCTCGAATTTAAAGGAATACCGATACTTGGTCGCATAATGAATTGCCGTAAATGGTTTGGCCCATCACGCAATCGAGGTTGTAATTCCAAATGATATTGCAGTAATTTGCTGCTATCGGTATAGCCAAAGACATGAAATTCCAACCACAGGTTTGGCCTTTGGACAATTGCATAACTATAGGCGACCATCGGCCAAGATACGATGAATAAGAAAATTAAATTAATATTCCAAAACAAGCCTTTCTTCATGATTAATTATTCTTATTTTATCATGAGCAATATATGTTTAACCTAGAATCGGCAGTTGAAATCTACTACGAGCGCTTAATCGTCTGAATCTCCAGGCGATTTTTGCAAAATTTTTTTCACCGTACGGGTGGGTATTGCCTCAAAAAATTTTGCAAAAATCATCTGTCCCTTCATTAGCTTAAGCGCTCTCACTACAATTTCAACTGCCGATTCTAGGTTTAATGATTTCAAAGTGTAGAGGAAAATGATTACTAAAGAAAGCGAAGATTGAGGCTACTATATCAAGCGATAAGAGAGAAATTTATTGATGCGAAATTATCATCCAAATTTTCCACCACTCAATGCATATAGACCAAAATCAGCTTCTACATGAGTTGATGTTCTTGGAGACGTTGAGTCAGTACTTGTATCACTTGAAATTGAATCAACACTTGATGAAGTTGATATAGACTTAACATCACCAGCACCTTGAAATAAACCATTGCGTTGCATTAACATACCTAACCCTGAATCAGCAGAATAAGTCGTTGTATCTATATGCATCCCTTCTTCACATTCACTAGATACAGCTCGCTCTCGAGTCACTACACTTGTAGACCTGCTTCGGCGTCCATCACCATGGTGATGATGCTCATGATGATGACTATGGTGATGATGATGACGATAATGTTCAAAGAGCTCAAAGGTCTTTTCTCTGCGCATCTGTTTCAAATTCTCTGCTGTACTTTGTGACGACGGGTTAGCATCCTTTGGTTGAAAGATCTTTGTTAAACCTTCTGATATAGTTTCACTACGCGCTACTGCTATCGCCTTAGCCAAATTATGAATATTCTTTGGATTATAGTCTTTCGGTTCATAAGAATGCCCTTCAGCCACGTACTTGGGATTATCTGGATCCGATACCCTCTTCCATAACATCCTGGCTGCCTTATCAAGGCAAGCCTGGGTGACAACTGCTTTGCAAGCTTTAGAGGGTAAGGTTGTCTTGCTATCCACCGCAACAGCATTGGCGCCAATTGAATTGACGGTGCCGGCCGTACCATCCACGCATGCGGCAGCGGGCCCCGTTAAGCCATCAATCCGAGACGTATCATGAATACTGCTAGGGCTGATCATCCCAAGCCCTTGGCCTACGCCATTGGCAACGCAGCCAACAAGTAATCCACCTTTAACGACCATAGCTTCGGTATTATCCATGCTTCGGATTGGTCGCTGCCAGACTGCCTTGATTGCCGAACCAATATTGACAAACTTATTTTTAATGCCACTGCCGACACTTTTGACCCCATCCCAAGTTGTTGTAAGCGGGGCCGACTTAAATTGACTTGCAACTTCACTTAGCTTATTAAAAGTTTTAACTGGGTGGATAATTGTAGAAATAACTCCACCGATAAGCTTGGTTGGTAACACCGCCTTAAGCACACCCACGGAACGCAACATAAACGCGGCATTATTATCAAGATTAAAGGCAGTGAAATTGATATATGTGCCCAAGGTATCAATAAAGACATAGGCTAAGGCATGGCTCTTATTGGCGACAATACCCATGGTGTTATGCAACACAAACACCGCCTTATTGTGATAAAGACCAGCTGAGGCGACGGTTGCAATGACTGTCAATGCCAATGCGCCAACGAGTGCAGTCGTCACTAAACTACATTTTAAGATATGTCGCATCCAATCGCCGGCAGTGGCATTGCGATAACCATAAAGGCCATAGGTTTTGACGAAAAAATCTTTAATAGCCAAGTGGCGATTATGCGTAATAAAACCGGCTAATGTTACGAAGAAGGCGCATCCTAAGGCAATGGTGGTGCCGGTTGCAAGGAGAATCGGTATAATTAATGGTACGATTGGCGTCAACAACAATCCAGCAATTGTGCCTGTAATGACAGTCGTTGCACCTAAAACTATTAAAAGCTTTCTGGTAAATGAAGTCTCTGCGGTACATAGTGTTGCTGCAATAAAACTGATTGCAAAAGTAACCGGCAGTAAAATTGGCATTGCAATACTGCTTAATGTTGCAATCAAAGCCGCAATAGCGTGGGTAGCTGTCAGCCAAGAGACAAAGCCTATTGCAATAGCACCCGAAAAGGCAAAGATCGTGAGCGGCAGTATTAATAAAGTCTTCAGCCAAGAAACTTTACGGCCATCTTTATCTTTAAACACTCGACCTAAAAATAAATTTTTAAAGGTTTCCTGACTATAAGGTCGAAATAGGAAAAAGTTAGCAATAGCACCAGAGGTTGCAATCAAACAAATCGATAAGATGATATTAAATCCACTCAAGACTGCGGCAGCAATACCCTCGCCGGCAGATAAATCCGCGGTACTGATTAATGAAATTTTATCCGCAAGCCATTTTAACCAACGGATTTTCTTTTTCTTTTTATCAGGTTCAGTTGTCGGTCGCAGGCTATCGATCTTCGCCTGCGCTTCATGCACCTTGTTAATTGAATCAGCATCTGCTTGAGTATCCTGCCATGCTTTAGGTGTTGAGCCAGATAAAATATAATCTGACTTAAACGGCGTATCACGTTCTCTTTTGTGTAACCGTTTCTGCAAATACTCATAAGATGAAATGGGTCTTTGTTCTGTAGGCAATCTTTCAGGTGCAAGTGGTTCTTCAACTTCATTAACGGGTGTCTTTTTCCAAAATTTAACTTTATCTACTTTTTGACTTGTCCACTCTCGCCATGTTGGTTCAGCCGCCTCTTCTTCTTTGACTAAATTTTTATTGAGATTTACAATGCGTTTGTAATCAGGGACATCGAATGAGCCCATTATATTGGATATAGTTAAAAGTTCTTTTTCAGAAAAAGTTTGATGACTATCCGTATTTAATGATCTTAAATAGTTAATAATACTTTGCTGAATACTGGGCTTTTCAGGATCTGATTCACTATAGGCTAATCCTTTATTTTTGCTTACTAGTTGCTGTAAGCGCCAACGGATCACTTTGAAATATGCCTTCTTAAGTAGTCCTTTGCTGCCTTGGCTGAGCTCATCAACGACTGTATCTAGCACTTGTTCTAACACAGCATTACGCTGGCGCTCTACTAAGTCATGGATTTGCTTTTTGAAGGCCTTGATTAAACCTGGATTAATATCATCAGAACCGGTTTCATTGAGTACTTCCCAGATGTCATAAAGTTTATCGACAAAGGCCAAGGTGATGTTTTGCGGCTCTGGGTCTGAGGGATTTGGCGTAAACTCTTCACCAACCTCTAGTGCTTGTCGGTAGGCTTGGTTTGTCGAATCAACTTTTTCCAAATGCTCTTTTAGCTTGGTAATTGTGTCATCAAAACCCAACCAAGTCAGATTACGTAATATGTCGTAAATCGCCGGGTCACGTTCAAAGCTTAGCTGCGGCAACCTTGGTTTAACAGATTTCGGGATGGGATTAGGGAGAACCCCGCCAATTTTATTCCGCCAAGTGATATCAAGCGGACCTACGAACTTATATTGGTATGGGATTAAGGCTGTTGGGGCCCTTGAGATTCGATAGCGTAACCATGCGCGCCAGGGATGCTCATCAACATGTTTGATGGTACTTAAAACCCCACGGGCGAGATCATCTTTCGCTAGATAGTTGGTTGACAGCACAATAAAACTCTCTTAACTGACAAGGGTATAGCTTGTCAGATACTACTCATAACACGGGCATAAGGGCGTAAGCTATATAATATTTAACCCCTACTTCCTCATGTAGCCACTAATTATTCGGTCAAAGGCTTAATTTGACCGACCTCATTGGATACAAATTTACCTCATAAAGCTTAAAGGAATCTTAATGATCATGTAAATAAGATTAAAAAGGTATAAATTCCGATAACTTACATTAAATCAGAACTGGGGGGTATAGATGTAGTGGTATTTTTACTTACAAGGTGATCAGAGGCTAGGTGCTAGAAACTAGGGCTAGAGACTAGTGACTAGGACTAGTGACTAGTGACTAGAGACTAGTGACTAGAGACTAGAGTGATTTTAGAAACCCCCTCACCTCTAGTCTCTAGCACCTAGCTTTGCCTAGCACCTAGCTCAACCCACCCCTATCGCATTGCGACACAGGTCGATCAAGGCCGTTGGGTAAATCCCAAGCGCAACGACTGCGATACTGTTAATACTAATCGCAAGCTTCATGTCCCAGGCCCCGGTAATGGGTGTGGCATTTTGTGGTTCTTCGAAATACATGGCTTTAACCACCGCCAAATAATAGTAAGCGCCAATCACTGCAAAAATAAGCGCTATTGCGGCTAGCCAAACCAGATGCGCACTGATTAACGCCTCAAGCACACCTAATTTCGCAAAAAAACCAACTGTCGGTGGAATGCCCGCCATGGAAAACATGACTAATAACATCATCAGTGCCAACCAGGGATTACGACTATTTAAGCCACGAATATCTGCAATATTTTCTACCTCAACCCCGGCGCGGCTCAAGAGTACAACGACAGCAAAGGCGCCCATGGACATGATGGCATAGATAAACATATAAAATATTGCCGCGGCATAACCTGAAGAGCTTCCTGCCAATACACCTAAAAACATATACCCCATATGGGCAATCGAAGAATAGGCTAGCATGCGTTTAATATTGGTTTGCACGATGGCAACAACATTACCTAGCGCCATGGAAAGTAAGGCAACAACGATTAAGATATGTGACCATTCCAATTCATATGCTGGCATAGTATCAACCAATAGTCGTATCACCATACCCAGTGCGGCAATCTTTGGCGCACTACCAATAAATAAGGTCACCGGTGTCGGTGCACCATCATAGACATCGGGCGCCCACATATGAAATGGCGCAGCCCCTAATTTGAAGGCAAGCCCAGCAATAATAAATACCACAGATAACAAAATAACGATTTGTTCCGCACCGGTGGCTTGGCCAATTTGATCCGCGATCACCATGATATTTAAATTGCTCGTCACACCATAGAGCATGGACATACCATAAAGCATAATGCCGGTTGCCATTGCCCCCATAATATAATATTTCATTGCGGCTTCAGAGGCAGTTGCCACATTACGACGCAAGGCGACCATAGCATAAAGCGGTAACGATAAGATTTCCAAACCGAGGAATAATACCAATAAACTATTGGCCGAGACGAGTACCATCATGCCGAGGACTGATAATAACCCTAAGACATAATATTCGCCCTCTTCCATCTTGCGCTCTTTGATATAAACCCGGGCATAGATAAAGGCAAAAAAACTGGTGATATAAACCAAGAGCTTCATTAGGCTTGCCACTTTATCGTGGATAAACATGTCATTAAAGGCAAAGGTTTGTGGATAATGATACAAAGCGGCAGTCAATATAAAAGCACCCACTAATGCTGCTAGCACCACAAAAAAGGTGATAATGTGTCGGCCCTTACCGATGAACACATCTACCATTAAGGCGATTAAGGCCATCGCCAAAACAAACATCTCAGGGATTACTGGAACTAGATTTAGAAGTTCTGCTTTCATGTCGTTTATTTTACCTTCAGTCTACGTAAAATTAATTCTTTTATCAGCCATTACAATTTCGATTGTAAACTCCAATGCAATAAATTAGCGATAGATGCATGGAAAATATTTAATAATGGCTCTGGATAAATCCCAATAAATAACACCACAAAGGCTAACATCGTTAAGCCAACCAAATTAAAGGATTTAACATCTTTTAATTCAGCAACAGCGGTCGAACGTACTTCACCAAAAAATACCCGCTTGTACATCCACAAGGTATATGCCGCAGCCCAAATTAAGGTGGTTGCAGCAACTAAGGCAATCCAGGCGTTGGCCTTGAAGGCACTTAAGATAACCATAAATTCGCCGACAAATCCTGAAGTCCCTGGTAAACCAACATTAGACATGGCAAATAACATAAATAAGCTGGCAAATATTGGCATGGTGTTTGCCACGCCGCCAAAGGATTGGATTTGACGCGAATGTAAACGATCATAAAGCATACCCACACCAACAAACATAGCACCCGTACTAAAGGCGTGTGAAATCATTTGCACCATCGCACCTTCCAAACTCATATAGGCATCGGGTTCACTGCCAGTGTGGGCAAAGATCTCATAAACCATAAAACAACCCAAGGTAGCAAAACCCATATGTGCAATCGAGGAGTAAGCAATTAATTTCTTCATATCGCTTTGCGCAATTGCCACTAAACCAATATAAACGATCGCAACCAATGACAATATGATCATCACCCAATCAAGACTTTGCGATGCATCTGGGGTAATTGGCATTGAAAATCTTAAAAAGCCATACACCCCCATCTTCAACATTAAGGCGGCTAATACCACAGAACCACCGGCCGGGGCTTCAGTATGCGCGTCTGGCAACCAAGTATGGACTGGCCACATCGGAACTTTGACTGCAAATGCCAATAAGAATGCCAAAAAGATAAAGACTTGCTCTGACATCGTCAGTTTTAAAGGGTAATAATCAAAGATATAAAAACTGCCAGACTTAGAATATAAATATAAAAATGCCACCAACATTAATGCAGAACCAGCGAAGGTATACAAAAAGAATTTGATCGAGGCATACGCCCGATTATCCGAACCCCAAACACCAATACTGACATAAATTGGGATCAACATACCTTCCCAAAAGACATAAAATAAAATCGAATCCAAGGCGCAAAACATGCCCACCATCATGCCAGACATAATCAAAAAGGCGGCCATGAATTGGGACACTTTGCGGTTAATCGCATGCCAACTTGCAAGGATAACGATCACCGTGGTTAAACAGGTCAACGCCACCAGTGGCATTGATATACCATCCACACCTAAATGATAATAAATATTATACGCAGAAATCCATTCGACATTTTCAACATACTGCATATGTGAAGTCGTCGTATCAAATTGCATCCACAAAGGAATACACAATAGCAAACAGATCACCGCAGTCACTAATGCGATAAGCCTAGCTTGATTCGCATTTTCGTCACTGCCGGTAAATAAAGTAACTATACCACCAATAATGGGTAACCAAATTAACAAACTGAGTAATGAATGTTGCAACATTTTAAAGGATATTCCTTCTTTTGAATCTTTTGCTTTTTAAAATATCAATTTCAAACCTTCGCTATTTGTTAGAAGATCATCCACCATAGAAAAACTAATAAGCCGATGACCATAACCAAGGCATAATGA